>CAZPBD010000038.1:0-3529 GCA_964584655.1 uncultured Pseudobdellovibrionaceae bacterium
ACCATTATTTTATCCACTCACATTCTACCAGAGGTCCAAGCCGTTTGTGACAAAGTGATTATCATCAACAAAGGTCGCATTGTGGCTGAAGATTCCATTGCAAACTTAGGAAGACTTGAAAAAGGCTCCAGTGTTCTGCAAATCAAGCTTCGAAGTCCGAAAGATTTGAAATCTGTGCTTTCCTCTCAAAGTGGGGTCTTGCAAATTTCAGGTTCGCTGGTGGACTGGGAAATTCAATTTGATGGAAAAGATCAAGTTCATGATGAAATCTTGATGAAGCTGGTTCAAACAAATTCAGGTTTACTTGAATTCAGTCCTAAAAAACTGGATCTTGAAGATGTCTTCTTGAAGCTGACTTACGGCCAGGAGGCCAAATTATGAATTCCATATTTGTGATGACTAAAAAAGAATTAAAAGGGTTCTATCTGACACCCACTTTCTTTTTCGTGGCCTTTTTAATTTCTGTAATTTTAAGCCTTCTTTATCCTGTGCACTTTTCCATGTTTGCAGAGGGCTTGCAAATGGCTGCACCTGGCCTGAGTGGTAATCAGCAATCCAATATCCACTACGGACTTTTTTTAAGGCACTTGAGCTATCTCAACCTGATCCTTATTTTTATTGTCCCTGCGTTTTCCATGAAGCTGATTTCTGAGGAAAAGAAAATGCGCACTTTTGATTTGCTTTTAACCAGTCCCATTACTTCCTGGGATATAGTACTAGGTAAATTCTTAGCATTGTCTGGTGCGATCTTTGGCATCATGTTTTTGGCGCTACTTTATCCAATGATGACGACAATACTTGTTAATAAAATCCATTGGCCATCGCTGCTTTTGGCTTTTGGTGGAATTTTGTCTTTAAGTCTGGTCTATGCCGCTATGAATTTATTTTGCTCATCACTCACGGAAAGTGTGCTGATTGCCTACATCATGTCTGTGGTCTTGAATGTTTCTGTCTGGTTTGTCGGCGTAGGTGTAGAAGCTGTTGACAGCCAAACCGCTCGGCAAATCTTTGAGCACATTTCTTTAGCCACCCATTTGTCGGGAATGGTTGAAGGACTTCTCAGAGTTCAATCTTTTGTTTTCTTTGTGACATTCGTGGGCTTGTTTTTATTTTTAGCAGAGCGAGTGGTTGAATCTCACCGCTGGAGAGCTTTATGACAAAAATAAGTAAAATCCTTTTTGTATTTTCGATCATTTCCATTATCGCTTTTGTCATTGCAAAGTCGCTGCTTGGAAGCTGGATGCCATTTTATACAATTCTTTTGGCTTTTGCAGTGGGCTTTGCTGGGATTGGTTTTTGGCTCGAAAGAATTAAGATTGTTCAATTCTTTACGATGAAAACCACAAAGCACGGAATGAACATGGGAGCCATGGTCATTCTTGTTTTTGCACTCGTCGTTATCACAAATTACATTGCTGTTAAGCGAAATAAGGTTTGGGATTTTTCCCAAAGCCAGACAAACACATTAAGTGATCAATCCATTAAGATCGTAAAAAACCTCAAGGACACTTTAAAAGTTTTATTTTTTTACAAAGAAGGAACCCAAGGTGTCGATGACAATCGAAAAGCCTTCCGAGATCTTTTGAAAAAGTATCAAGATCAGTCCAGTCAGATTCAATTGGAATTCGTCGAGCTCAATCAAAATCCAAAATTGGCAGAAGAGTACGGAGTTAACAAAGGCACAGGACTGGCTTTTGTAGAATATCAGGGTAAACGAAATCGACTTGAAAAAGTAGAAGAGCAAGAAATCACGCAAGCCATTATTAAAGTGACCCGAGATAAAAAGAAATTGGTCTACTTTATCACGGGGCACGGGGAAGCCGATAGTGAGGACTCGCAAGAGGCCAGTGGATTGAACGCTTTTAAACTTCTTATAGAAAACAATAGTTTTGAAGTGAAAACGCTCAACTTACCTGCACAGCCTAAAATTCCTGATGATGCTGACACAGTCGTGATCGTAGGTCCTCGGCAGGCGATGACTGATTTTGAGGTCAAAGCTTTAGAAGAGTATCTGGTCCGAGGCGGAAATCTACTACTAGCGCTGGAGCCCAACAAAACAGTGGGCTTAGAAAAAATTCTCTCCACTTTAGGAATCAAGGCGGAAGTGAATTTTATTAAGTCCAGTTACTTGAATATGGGCTACATCGAAGGTGGAACCCTAGGAAATGTTTTCTCTCTGAATAGCGGAATCACAAAAGTTTTCGTCAACGAAAGAGACGTGGTCAGATTTGATTGGCCTTCGAACCTTTCGATAGAGAAAAAAATCGAAGGTTTGCAAATTGAAGCTGTCGTTCGTACAGATCAAAATGCGACGGCCTTTCCATTGCCAAAAGTGGAAGAAGGTAATTATCCCCGAGGCCCTTTTCAATTGGGCTTAGAAATTAAGGGCAAATATCCGACCGGAGGTCAAAAGGAATTCCAGATGGTTGTCTACGGGGACGCTGAGTTTTTGACCAATCATTTGCTGTATCAAAATTTGAATCGTGATTTGGCATTGAATAGTATTTCACAGCTGACAAAGGAAGAAGGCCTGATCAGCATCGCTCCCCGTGAAATTAAACGAACAGAGCTAGAAGTGACCACTGCTAAAATGGGAGCTTTTTATTTGATGCTTTTCTTGGTTCCAGTGGGACTTTTAGCCGTCAGCTTGACACTTTGGTTTCGACGCAGAGGAGCTTCTGAGTCATGAAAAACAAGGGTCTTTTGTTTTTAACTTCAGCTGTGGTCCTTTTGGGGGCTTACGCTTATTTTGGTGAATTTAAAAAAGAAATTCATGAGCAAGCTGAAAGAGAAAAGAAAAGCCAAATTGTCACACTCAAAAAGGATCAAATTCAAAAAATTATCATTCAAACTGCTGGTGAGACCTTGAGTTTGAGTCGTTCAAAAAATGGTTGGGATCTTTCAGGGAAATTGAATGATGAAGCTGACAACGACATAGTGGAATCCATGCTTGATCAAGTGGTTCAAGAAAAAGCAGTGGACCGAATTTCCATTACGCCTGCCGTGGATGTCAGCCAATATGGTTTCAGTGTTCCGCTGGGAACTATCACCTTCATCGATAACAAAGACGAGAAACAATCAATCGTTGTTTCCTCTCAGAAAAATTTTGAGGGCCTTTATTTTTTAAGAAAAAATCAAGACTCTGAAATCTTGACCTCAGGAGACTCATGGTTTTCTTTTATCACGAAGCCTGCAGCGGGATTTCTGAATTTAAAATTGTTTCGTTTTTTACCTTCACTGGTGGATCAGATTGAAATTCAAAGTAATCAAGATCGATTTACTTTAAATTATAAAGAGGCTTTTTGGAAATCAGCTCTAAGACCTGAATTTGAATTGGATCAAAATCAAATCAGAGAAATTTTATCACAAGTGAGTCTTGCTAAAGGCGTTGAGCTTTTGAAAAGTGCTCCACAAGGCAAGCCTGTGATGTCGATCAGTTTCAAAGGTGAAAAACTCGATTGGCTGGCTTCTTTTTTCAAAGATTCAAAATCGAAGGATTGGCTTGTGAAGATTTCGAATCCTGAATTAG
>CAZPBD010000038.1:3629-25071 GCA_964584655.1 uncultured Pseudobdellovibrionaceae bacterium
CAGTACATGCAAAAACCAAATGACAAAGCCGAGCTTTCTCAATCCATCGAATTGAAAAATGAAAAGGGTGAGGTCGTATTTAGCTTTCAGTGGAGTGAATTTAAGAACCATGAGGGCTTTGCTAAAACCTCTCTTTCAAAAGAAGTTTTTATGATGGACGATGCTCAGATCAATCAACTGGGGCTTCATAATCTTTTAAAATCAAAAAATAAAACTGAAAAGGTTGAGCCATGAAAATATTAGTAAAATCTCCGACCCGTGTGGATCTTTCGGGTGGCACTCTGGATTTATGGCCGCTCAATCAGTTCGTTGGAGGGGCGACCACAGTGAATGTTGCGATCAACATCTGGACCCAAGCTGAACTTGTCGAGTCTGACAAAATTGAGTGGGTTTCGAAAGATCTTAAACTTCACAAGGTTTACCAAAATTTAAATGAGGTTTTAAGTGAGCAAGACTCAAACCTAAAGTTGTTTCAGGCTGTCGTCAGGTTTTTTAAACCACAGAAGGGTTTTAAACTGACGACTCAATCAGAATCGCCCGTTGGTGGTGGACTGGGTGGAAGCTCATCATTGACGATATCGATGCTAAAGGCCTTTGCTCAATTGTGTGATCGTCCTTTTGATAGTGTTCATCAATTGGTTCATGTGGCTCACAATCTCGAGGCTCAAGTGTTGAACACTCCTACAGGCACTCAGGACTATTATCCAGCTGCCACGGGTGGACTTGGTATCATTCGTTATACTGAATCTGGAATCGAGCATCAGGCCTTAGAAATTGAAAACTCACCGCTGGCTCAGCATTTTTTACTGGTCTATACCGGTAAATCCCACCACTCAGGAATCAATAATTTCGAAGTGATGAAGTCAGCAGTTGTTAAAGATCCTAGGACCATGAAAGCCCTTTTTGATTTGAAAGAAATCTCTCTGAATATGGAAAAAAGCGTTTTAAATAAAAACTGGCAATCACTGCCGGCTCTTTTTAATCAAGAATTTGAGGCACGAGTTCGCTTAAGTCCTGCTTTCAGCAGCCCCGAGATCATAAAACTCGCGGAAATCACAAAAAATGCAGGTGCTGACGCGGTTAAAATTTGCGGAGCTGGCGGAGGTGGATGTATTCTAGTGTGGACTCCTCCTGAAAACAGGGAAAAGGTGACTCAAGCATGTCAAAAGCAAAACTTTCAAGTGATGAGCGCAAGTCCCTGCAACGCAATCGTGAACCCAACGCAAAAAAGTTTTTAGGACTCAGTCTTGCGGGTGGGAAAACAGATAAAGCCTGTTTGGCACTCATTGATTTTTATCCAAAACAAAATAAAGTTTTTTTATCAAAGCTCTTTCATTCGATCAAAGCCGAAGAAAATATTTCCTCAGATCTGAAAATCTCAGAGCTACTATCGAGCTACACTTCCACAGTCGAAACTTTGGCAGTGGATCAGCCTTGGAAGCTACCTAATTGTATCACCTGTGAACTGAAATGCCCGGGCTTTGAAAATTGCAAAGAGCCCCACATCCAATGGTTTTGGAAAAAACAAGAAAAGGATCGCAAACTCAAAAAAGCGTTGAAGATCTTTACACCTTACACTCAAAGGTGTGTTGAAACCTATATTTCCAGCGAACTTGAACAGACTTTCGAAATTTCCCATGCCTTAGGTGCGAACTCTGCACCACTGTTGGCCAGAGCTCATTTTCTAAAAAAACGGAGCCCTGGACTCAAGTGGATCGAGTGTTTCTCGCCCCTCACTGTTTGGCGCTTGGGTCTACATTTGAAAATGAAAAAAAGTGATCTCAGGTCTTATCGAAAATCCGCTGTCGGAGAGGCCTGTCGAAAACAAATCTTAGCTCACTTGCAAGATCATGATGTGGTTTTTTTATATAAGGAAGATGTGCAGATCATGGTCAGCAGCGTTCATGCCTTTGATGCTTTTATCTGCGCTTATACGGCCTATTTAAAAGAAACCAAACAAACTGAAAATCGACCCAGTGATTTCCCCAAAGAGGAAGACTGGATCGAATTTCCTAAGCAACAACTCAGTGTCTAAAGTTTACTTCAAACAAGCGTAATCAATTTTGTAGTCACCAGCTAAAAGTGCATCGTTGAACTTCAAGTTCACACCTTCAACCACAAATGGTGCAGTAACAGCCATGCCATCTTTTGTGATGGTGATCGGATACTGAGGCAAGGGCTCACAAGCCAACGTGAATTGCTTCACCAGATCCCGAATGGCTGTGGAAATTCCATTCACTTGAGCTGCATAGTCAGGCTCACAAACGGATCCAATCACGCCACCAGTTAAATCCGAAATCACTTTATATCTTTCTCCGTACGTAGCGCCTTGAGTGCTTTTACAAGCGGTATCACCGGGCTTTGTGATAATTGAGTGAAATGAAAACGCTTTCTGGTTGTTAAATTTTGTGCTGATCAAACTGAGTAATTTTGTAGGATCATTTTTTTCTGTGTTTGCAGACTCATCTTCATCTGAAATCACAAGTGTCGCAAAGTTAGCACCTTCGCGGAAGAAAGTGGAAAGTGCAGTTCCAGGTGTTGTCGCTTTTTCTACGAATCGGTAAACGGATCTAATTCCTTGCTCAGATCCTGAACCTGTTTCTGGTCTTTGTATTGTCAGACCGAGTGCATTTTGTGCAATTGTCTCATCGATGTCTGATCCAATCCACAAAGCCCCGTTTTGACCAGAAATGGGTATTAAATCACCATCACCTGTGTATCTAACACCATTAGAAGTTCGAGTTGCATTGGGATCTGTTGTTGTCACAGCGATTCGATAGTCAAAACCTCGTAAGATGCTGAGCATGTTTCTCACACGTTCGGCCATATTTTTTTGCTCGAAAGCCATGGAGCCTGAGTTATCAATCACAATTAAAACATCGACTTTTTTATCTTCTTTGATAATTACGTTTTGTGAAAGGAACTTTGCAAGGCTCACAACTGTCCATTGTACGGTCTGAGTTGAAGCTTGATTGTGAATATCACGGGCTTCCACTGTGAATGTGTAACTGCCCTCTGGCATAGCCGCGAGCAAGATTTGGTTAGCACCTGACAAGCAAGGTCTTTCTATTGAATTCAATCGACATTTCACTTCTGCAATCGGTGATAAATCAGTCACAGAGAATTGAATTTCTCCGGTTTGACCCTGTTCGATTGAGCCCATGGGGTATTTAGAAAAAGCGATATCCGGGCCTTTGTTGTCATGAATAATAAAGTCAGAGAGACAATTGGATCTGATACCGTCTACATCTCGAAACATCACGGAATAAGAGACTCGAGAGTTGGCAATAAAATCAGTCACAGACTTTTCAGCCACCAAAGGTTCGTAAACTCCACCGGTACAACTATTATTGGGACTAATTTTAATTTCACGAAATAATGGATAGATCGTAGCGAACTGCAATCGAAGAGCGGTTTCCTTCGCATAAGTGTCACCGTTATTAATGATAAAGCTAAACTCAATTTCGTTTGATGGGCCTGATTCAGGAGGGGGATTCACGATCACAGGAAGATCTGGATTCTGAACAGTTTCTGTATCATCTTGAGCAGGAGGAGCCACAACACTAAAATCGGCTTCCCCAGTTACTGGAACTCCCACCTCGACTGCGCCCTTGTCATCAACGAGCCAACAACCTGACAAAGTCATGCTTGTGAAGATCAATGCGGCCATTTTTAAAGTGCTTGTGGTTGTTCTCATGGTTTTAGCTCCTGATGTTTTGATCTTGGACCAAAGTCAGGGACAAATAAATAGAACAAAGTGAAAGTGATCAAAATGAAATCGACTGACAAAACCATCAACAAAAAGTCAAAAATTGAGTGATCAAACTTTCTACAAAAAATCAAACTTTGGGAAGGGGTCTAAAGAGCTCTTTCAATTCGTCTTTTTTCATGGGTTGGCTGTCTAAGGCAGAAATCCAAGTTTCGGGTGTTTCCATGCATAGAAAAATTCGCCACTGAGAATTGTGATTTTTAAACTGATTGTAGAGTGAGCGCAGCATTTCATGTCTAAGGCTTGCATCGTAGCGAAGCTTCGAGCCCTCAGAGGGAAACATCTCTGCGGATGTCACAAAAGACTGCAAACCAAAGCGCTGCTTCATCATATGGCGCTGCTCGGGCTGAAAGCGAAGTGTTCCCATGGAGATCACATTCACTTGCTCAGGGGTAAACCTGCGGATGATTTCATCCACTAGTGCAGAGTAGTTTTTCTTCCATTCTGGATGCCAAATCAAAGGGTCCAAATGAAAGGCGATGGAAAATCCAGCTTTCACACATTTTTCAGCAGCCAAAAGCCGCTGCTCGAGACGTGCTGTTTTGTGCTCTTCACTTTCGATGATTTCATTACAATTTAATGACCAGCTGACGACAGTCTGTTTTGATGGCCCCAGATCCAAAAATTGATCAACAAAATCAGATTTGGTTTTAAACTCCAACGTCCATTTGGGATATTTTTTGAAAAATGGAATCAGCTTGCGTGAAAAAAGTGTGAGCTGATCTAAAGAAAGTGAATCGATGATTTCGCCAGTTCCAACGCGAAAGGGGTGATGAGCATTTGATGCAGCCATCATATCAAGCTCAATCAGTGCCTGATCAATATTTGAGTAAATTTTTGAAACACCAGAGTTCAAATAACTTTGTAAGTAGCAATAGGAACAATTCATATTGCATTGAGAACCCAAATTCAAAACGTGGTAGTTGCAGCAGTTAATGGCTTTTGACTGCGATGAGCCTGGACAACGCTTAAAAAATTGTCCTTTAAATTCAGTCACAAACAGAATCTTTTTCGATTGATCAAATTCCTCGGCAGTTAAAGTTCTTTTCAAATTTGCAAAGGGTTCCTGTGTGACGATTTCAACTTTGTCTTTCGGAAACAACGAGAGGCATCGCTGAGCAACTTCAGAATGGATCGAGGCCTGATCGATATAAACTTTTTCAAAAGATTCAATCAGTGTTGATTGAGGTTGGAATTCCAAGCTGTGGCTACTTTCTTTAAATTATCTGCGAGTTTTTCGAGCTCAAAAGGTGTGCTTGCAAAAAATTGCACATCAAATCCAGCCTGATCACCTCGACGCTGCATTTTTGGTTTTAAGTGCGAGGACCAAGGGAGGTTTAATGATTTCAAATGCTCATCGCGAAGGGTGGTGTTGGGAAAGCGAGTTTCCCGCAGCTCAATCAATGACAGCATCAGCAATTTTTTAATGTCATGGTTCATGAGAATCAGATCACTAGTCCATTCGAGGCGCTGAATGGTTTCAGATTTAGTTTCACTGAGCTCGATCAAGCGGTTGGCAAGCATCGTTGCTTTTTCAATTGTCAGATTCAAAAGGGGATAGAGTTCTTGAGCCCCTACTTTTTTAGTGCTGATCCAGTCTTGAAAACCATTGGGAAGTTGGGTGATCAGCTGTAAAACTTTTCTGAAATCAGCCGAGTCATGAAAACCCATGGTTTGAATGAGCTCTTGAGGCTGAACGATTTGCGCCGACAATGGGTGAAATAGAATTCGAGCCATTTCGGGCATTGTCAGTGTGGGGTAGATTTCAACAAGAAGCTCTGAGAATGTGGAATCGGGGCCTGAGGGTAATTCGTAAACAGGATGTTGCTGAGGATGCTCAAAACCAGAAATCAGAATGCCCTTGTAGGAAAGTGCGGGAAGACTTGCAGGCCATTTTGTCAGCGGCCTAAAAAAAAGCCTGTCTTGATAATGTTCGATGAATTTTGAGTCCAAGAGTTGACCCCCCTCATGGTTGTGGGGGTATCATGAACTATGTCAAAATGGCAACACTGGCAATCACGGGCACAAATTCGAGGTGACGTCGCTTTTTTTTCCTATGCCTCTGAAAGCACAGAGAAAAAAGCCACTCAGGTCTTCGTTTGGGATATGGATAAAACCTATCTCGACACTTCAATTGATAGCTTCAGTGGCCTGCTACAGACGATCCTCGAGCGAGCTATGAACAAAAGAAATGTTCCCGGCACTGATACACTTTTGCAGTCACTCGCTAAAAGATTTCAAGGCTCAACTCCAGAGGAAAGCACCTTTCCCATTTACTTTATTACAGCCTCGCCGCCTCAGATGGAGGAACGAATTGTGGAAAAGCTACAATTGGATTCCATCAAGCCCTTGGGCTGTTTCTTTAAAGATAACCTTAAAAATTTGGCTCCCGGTCGGTGGTGGAGATTAACCAAGCAGGTGGGATTTAAAATTCAATCCTTACTTCAGCTCAGATTAAGACTTCGAGATGACGTCAGACAAATTTGCTGGGGCGATGATTCTGAAGCCGATGCGATCATCTACAATCTGTATTCGGACATTTGTGCCCGCCGGTTTTCAACCCATGATTTGAGATCCATACTTGAAGACTTAGGTTGCACGTCCGATCAAATCGATGAAATTTTAGTTTTGCAATCTCAAGTGCCAGACCGGGACCCGGTTGAGAAAATTTATATCAATTTAGCTAAAGACACAGATCCTGATTACTATTTAAAATTCGGCAGACGAACCATGCCTACGATGAACACTTTTCAAGTGGCCATTGATCTGTTTCAGTTCGGCCTACTCGAGACTCAAGATGTTTACAATATTGCAACGAACATGACCCATTCCTATGATTTCACTCCTGAAGAGCTCATGACTTCATTTCAAGAGCTCATCCGTCGCGGAGTGATCAATGAAAAAAGCTATGCTAAAATTAAACCATTTTTTGTTGATAAAGGTTTACTGCATGCTTCATTTGTGCCCAGCACACCACTGATGACTGATGAGACCGTCATTCATGATCCATGGATTCCTGATCGAATCGATTATCTTAACGATTTTCGTTAACTCGGGTCATGACGACAGGGACTGTGAATGAAAAACTTTCGCCCTCAAAAGTGGGAAACTTCAATCGGTAGCCAGTGTCTGTCAGGCACTTCAATGTTGAGCCGTCTAAGTTGGACGGGTTTAAAATTTTAAATTGAGAAACTTTTCCGTCAGGTTGAACGGCCACAAATATTTGCCAGACTTGTTCTGTAGGATTGGTCGCGCTTTGTAGCCAACATCTTTGAAAATTTCGACTTTGTTGTAGCAGACTGTTTCGAAGTCTGGGGCCAAGATCAAGGCCCTGGTTCAGAGTGGGCTTTGCATTTTGTTGAGAGATCTGACTATAGGCACCGAGCAAGATCAGCAGGATTCCAACCAGTACAAAAATAATTTTGGGTAGAATCCGCTTATCGATTTGCATGAAAGATAGTGATTACTTATTTGCGGGAGCAGCTTCAGTCGCAGGAGCCTGAGTGGCAGCAGGGGCTGTCGCAGCGGGCACAGTTTCAGAAGGTGTTGCAGTGGCAGCAGGAGCCGTTGCGGCAGGAACTGCAATTGTTCCCATAGTCTCAACAACTGATTTTGTTTTATGAGCTGTCATCACAGAAAGACCGATGGATGTGATTGCGAAGAAAGCGGCAACCCAACGAGTGGCTTTTGCTGCTAAAGTTTGAGCACCACCAGCGCCGAGAACTGTGTTTGAACCACCGCCGCCGCCTATTCCAAGTGCGCCGCCTTTAGAATCTTGAATGAGAACGAGTCCGATGAGAATGAGGGCAACAAGAACGTGAATAACTGTGACGAGTGTTTCCATTTGAAATCCTTTATTTAAGAAATTGGACACTAGATGAATTGATTCACCCTGACACTGAGTTATGCAACGCATTAGGCAAGATCTCAATGACAAAATAGCTAAAAGCATGGGACCTCAAATGCCATGTATTTCATCGCATTTGAAGGCCTCGACGGATCCGGTAAAAGCTCCCTCATCCAGCAGCTGGTAGGCCTTCTTCAATTTCATAAAATTCAGTTTGTGACCACCCGAGAGCCCGGTGGAACCCCCTTGGGTGATAAAATCAGGGATTTGATTCTAGAAAAGTCTCTTCATGCCCCCGGCCCACGGGCTGAGCTTCTTTTGTACGAGGCTTCACGAGCCCAGCATGTTGAGCACCTCATTCGACCGGCCTTAAAACAAAATCAATGGGTTCTTACGGACCGCTTCTCTGCCAGCAGCCTGGCTTTTCAGGGGACCGCACGGGGTTTGGATTGGAAAACCGTGGATCAATTGAACCAGTTTGCCACAGATGGGCTCGAGCCTCACTTGAATGTTTTGCTGGATTTATCTGTCGAGGAAAGTGAAAGTCGAAGAAAAAAAAGACAAACTCAAAGTGGTATCCAACAGGACCGCATCGAGTCTGAAAAGCAAGATTTTCACCAACGGGTTCGAGACGGTTTTTTGAAAGCCGCCAATCTCAATCCCCACCGATGGCTGATTTTAGATGCTTCGCAAAGTCCGCAAAAACTTTTTGAAATTTTGAAAAAATCTCTGACTCAGAAGGGCTGGATCCCTGCGGACTCCACGACAAAAGCATGAGTTGTCTACAGAGTGAAGTTTTTGGACACGAAAGACTTTTCACCGCTTGGAAAAAATTGATTTCATCCCAACAATTAGAAGGCACTTTTTTATTCATTGGAGTTCCTGGTATTGGTAAAATAAAAGCGGCCTATGCCATGATTCAAGCCGCACTTTGTGAAAAAAAATTAGGTGTCGCTTGCGGCGAATGTGGCCCCTGTCTTCGGGTTCAAAATCGACAACATGAAAGTCTTCTGCACATTCAGGCCAGCGGCACAATGATCAAAGTGGAATCTGCCCATGAAATTCTACAGTTCTGTCAGCTTCAATCCCTTTCTAAAAAAAGATTTGTTCTGATCGAAGAAGCTGAAAAAATGAATCTGCAGACAGCCAATATTTTACTCAAAACTTTAGAAGAGCCTCCGCACGGAACAGTTTTTATTTTGACCTCTTCGTCTTCAACAAGCGTGATCTCTACGATCAAATCCAGATCCAAAGTTTTTAAGTTTAATCCTGTCTCTCCACAAGAGATGTTGGACCAAAATTTGGGACCTGAGTGGGCGGTTTTTGCATCTCAAGGTCGATTCGATCGTTTGCAATCTTTAACTGATCCACAAAATCAAATTCAAAGGAAAAATGCTTTGCAAATTTTGACTCAGATTTTGGTTTCACCCAATTTCTTGACTGATGATTTTTGGCGAGAATCTTTAAAGTCCCGTGAAGATCTAAAAGCTTACTTAGAGCTTTGGCTGGGTTTAATCCGAGATGCCATTTACCTTCAATTAAATGAGCAAAACTCATTGGTGCATGCAGATCTCAAATCGGAGATTGTGCGAATTGCCACTTTCGATGCTCGCAAGCTCGACTGGGTCTTCACTCAACTGTTGGATTTGCAAAAGCATCTGAACTTTAACAAAGATGCTGTTTTATCCCTAGAAAGTTTGTATATTCAATCCAGATGAATCCTTATTTTATTGATATGCATTCCCACTTAGATCGTCTCGAGCACACAGCCGAAGTGGCTGTGGAATTGGCTCAAAAGGAAAACATTCAAAAAGTCATTACCATTGGGACCGAGCCTGCGGATTGGCCGGTTGTTTTTAGCATTGCTGAAAAACTTCATCCTCAAGTTTTTTGCACGATTGGTGTACACCCGCATGACGGGGCGACCTGGACAGATGAAGCTGAAAAGTGGATGCGTGAATACGCGGTGAAAAAAGAAGTCGTAGCTTTGGGTGAGATGGGTCTGGATTATTATTACAACAAAACCCTGCCCGAAATCCAAAGGGATTCATTTCGCAGACAGCTTCAGGTGGCAGCAGACATGGGTCTGCCAGTTGAAATCCACACTCGCGACGCAGAAAGTGATACCATCGAAATTTTGTCAGAATTTAAAGGCAAAGTGAAGGGACTGATTCACTGTTTTACAGGCACAAAATGGCTGGCAGAAAAGTCCTTGGACTTAGGATTTAATATTTCCATAAGCGGAGTTGTCACTTTCAAAAATGCAGATGACTTAAGAAAAACTGTTCAGTTCGTGCCTTTAGATCGATTGCATGTTGAAACTGATGCTCCTTTTTTGTCGCCAGTTCCTATGCGAGGGAAAAAGAACACACCCTCATTTATGATTCACACGGCCCAGGTCGTTGCTGATCTGAAATCTGTCAATTTAGAAAAGCTTGCGGAAGCAACCACCCAGAACGCACATTGGCTGATGCCGAAGCTCACGCCTCTGCTTGCATAGAATTTGAAATCATGAGACAAACCTCTGAAATCTCAGAGGAGCTTAATCATGAAAAAATTAAAAGTTGGCATCAATGGTTTTGGTCGAATTGGACGAGTTCTTTTCAGAGCAGGCTTTGACACTCTGGATATCGTCGGTATTAACAATTTAGATTCACTTGAAGGTTCCGCTCATCTTTTAAAATACGACAGCACCCACGGCATTTTTCCCGGTGAAGTCAGTCACAACGAAAAAAGTTTGCTCGTCAACGGCAAAACCATTCACTACTCATCATTTAAAAACCCCGCAGAAATTCCCTGGAAAGATTGGGGAGTCGATGTGGTTTTGGAATGCACAGGTGTGATGAAAAACCGTGATGATTATCAAAAGCATATTTCTGCAGGAGCCAAAAAAGTTCTCATTTCTGCGCCTGCTGACGGTGTGGATTTAACTGTGGTTTATGGAATCAATCAAGACAGCTACGATCCAGCAAAACACCAATTTATTTCAAATGCTTCTTGCACAACGAATTGTTTAGCTCCACTCGCTCAGGTGTTGCAGGAAACTTTCGGCATTGAGCACGGGATGATGACAACCATTCACTCTTACACCAATGACCAGAAAATTTTGGACACATCTCACAAAGATTTAAGACGCGCCAGATCCGCTGGTCTTTCTATGATTCCCACAACAACGGGTGCTGCGAAAGCTGTTTCATTAGTATTGCCTGCGCTGAAAGGGAAAATCGATGGCATGGCCATCCGAGTTCCCACTCCGAATGTTTCTTTAGTGGATTTCACTTTCAGATCTGAAAAAGATTTAACCAGAGATGCCATCAATCAAGCTTTGACAGCCGCTTCTCAGGGTAAACTCAAAAATGTTTTAGCTGTTGAAAAGAAAGAATTAGTTTCTGTTGATTTCAATGGAAATAAAAATAGCTCGATTGTGGATCTTTCCTGTACGATGGTTGTGAATCCTCGAATGGGTAAAGTTCTTTCTTGGTATGATAACGAAACAGGATTTAGTCACCGAATGGTCGACTTCATTCAATTGATGAATCAAAAGGGAGTCTAAATCCCATGCAAGGTCTTAAAAATATCAAAACCCTGAAAGAATTTGAATACCAAGATAAAGTTGTATTTTTAAGACTGGATCTGAATGTTCCCATGGATCAAGGCAAGATCTCAGATGAAACTCGAATTCTTGCGAGCATTCCTACCATTCAGTATTTGCGTGAAAAAGGGGCTCGTATCATCATGGCCTCTCATCTGGGAAGACCTGAAAGCCGCGAAGATACACAGTACTCGCTAGAGCCCGTTGCAAAAAGAATTTCCGAAATTTTAGAGACCGAAGTTTTGATGCTCGATGAAGTGGAAAGTGCTGCCATCAAGCATTTAGTTATGGGCATGAAGCGAAATCAGCTTGTGATGCTCGAAAACATTCGGTTTGAACCCGGAGAAACTGAAAATTCAGAAGATCTGGCATTAGAATTATCTAAACACGTGGATATTTATATCAACGATGCTTTCGGTGCCTGTCATCGGGCTCATGCGACCACTCATGCACTTCCCAAGATGATGAAAAATCGGGGAGTTGGTTTATTGATCGAAAAAGAAATTCAGTTCTTGGACCAGCTGATTCACGCTCCAGTCAGACCTTACTGGGCTATTTTAGGGGGCTCAAAAGTCTCTGATAAAATTGCTGTGATTGAAAAGATGCTAGACCTTGTCGATGGCTTTATTATCGGTGGGGCCATGGCCTACACTTTCTTACAAGCCATGGGTCATTCGGTCGGAAGCTCCAGAGTGGAAAAAGACAAACTCAAATTTGCGGCTGAAATGGTTGAAAGAATCAAAGCTCGCAACAAATCTTTGTTATTGCCTGTGGATCATGTGATCTCAACTGGCATTAAAAACGGCAAAGAAATTCAAGTGACGAAAGATGCCAATATTCCTGAGGGATTGATGGGCGTCGATATCGGGCCTAAATCCATTCAACAGTTTCGTGCAGCTTTGAAAAATGCGAAAACTATTTTTTGGAATGGCCCCATGGGCGTTTTTGAAACGCCTGAAATGTCTAAGGGAACTTTTGCAATTGCTCAAATTTTATCTGAAGTGGACGCTGTTAAAATTGTGGGTGGTGGAGACAGTGCCGCGGCAGCTGAAGCTTCCGGCTATGCAAAATTGATGACTCATATTTCAACAGGTGGCGGAGCAAGTTTAGAATATTTGCAAGGCGATCAATTGCCCGGACTTGAAGCTGTTCGCTACAAGCATGGGCGGTAGATTTTATGAAACATAAGATTTTTGCTGCCAACTGGAAAATGTATAAATCGCCCGCAGACACTCAAAAGTTTTTTCAAAATTTTTTAGTGATGCCAGGGGAAGCGACTCTGATTTTTTTTCCTCCTGCATTGTGTGTGAGTCATGCCATCGAGGCGACAAGTTCAACTCACATCAAGATTGGTGTGCAAAATATCGCAGCTACAGCTGAAGGTGCATACACCGGAGAAAACAGTGCCTCTGTCGCAAAAGCCATGGGTTGTGAATATGCTTTGATCGGGCACTCTGAACGTCGAAGTTTGTTTCAAGAAACCGATGTGATTCTCAATCAAAAAGCGAAGTTTGCACAAAGCTTAGGCCTGCACATCGTTTTCTGCGTGGGTGAATCCTTAGAGCAAAGAAAATCTAATCAAACAAAATCTGTTGTCAGTGAGCAGTTGGCTCAAGGACTAGCAGGCCTTAAAAATGAAAATTTAATTGTGGCCTATGAGCCTGTGTGGGCCATCGGAACGGGTGTGACAGCATCACCTCAGCAAGCCGAAGAGACTCAAAAAGAAATTATTGAATGGTTGAATGCCAACGGGTTTTCAGGGGTGCCAGTTCTTTACGGTGGAAGTGTGAAGCCTGAAAACGCAAAAGAGCTGATTTCACAGCCCTCGATTTCAGGATTTCTTGTGGGTGGAGCTTCGCTCAATCCAGAATCTTTTGCACAGATTTGCCAAGCTTAAAACTACTTCGAACCTTTTTCGCTACGATTCAAGGCATCTCTATTTTTACTTGCAGTTAATTCTGTGAAGGATTCATTCAAAAGATTTGTTTGTTTTTGAGCCCACTCGCAAGTTTTCGTGATGTCATCTCGAACTGCCTGAGCCGATTTATCACTTCTTGGTTTTCCATTTTTCATTTCTGCATGGGGATTCTTCTTAATGTTTTCGGGATTACATAGGCTATTGAATTGCTGCTCAAATCTTTCGAACAATTGTGGTTTCACGTCACTGCGAATTTCAGCGGCAACTTTAGTTCCACGATTTTGATTGTCGGTGGCCATTTTCTGACATTCTTCTGTTGGCCATAGAGTGCCTTGAGCACAAAATGGTTTTGCTTTTTGGCTACAGCCTTCTTGAAGAAAAGAATTACAACCATTTGAGAGCTTCAGTCCAAAGATAACGGGATTACAAACCGTCAAACCAGGCCCACAGGATTTATTATTTTCTGATAGACCGTCAATTCCCATCCAATCGGGAATTTTTTGAAATCCACGGCAAGGATCTTTTTCGATGACAAATCCTGAGTGCATACAGCGAAACTGTGAATCACTGGCAACAGCTGGTTTTTTTCCTGGAGTTGGTGCTATCGCAGTTACTGGCTTGGCAGCTTCAGGTTTTGCTTTCTCGGGCGCCGGAGCTGCAGCAGCGGGAGCAGGTTTCGCAGGAGCGGAAGCGCTGGAGGCGAGCGCAGCAGGTTGTGCAGCTGCCGGCTTTGCAGGTGCAGAAGCAGGTGCTGGTTGAGAAGCTGCAGCAGCAGGCTTTGCAGGTTCAAGAGGAGGCTGTGGAACTCCTGTTATTTTTTGTTGAGTCACTGGAGTTGCGACTGCAGCGGGCAGTGTCGGAGCAGGTGGAGGTGCAGAGGCTTTTGGAGCTTGCGCTGGAGCAGAGGCTGGTACTGCAGTCGCTTCGATTGCAGCTTGAACAGCTGGATCAGTGGTCAGAGTTGGTGGCTCCATGAAGCCGTTGCCAGCGTCAAAATCATCTTTAGCACTTTTTTTTGAACTGGCTGGCTGACGATTATCAGACTGCTGATCTGCATCTGCCATGTAAGGGGAAAGTTTAGACATACCAACGATTATTTTTTGCAAACCGTTCAAATACTGAATTTTCTTTTCTTGAGATAGCTTTTGAAATTCTTCAGTTTTTAGGAAAGAGATTTGAGAAGCTGAGCTGAGCGAGCTGAGCAAGAAAGTCATCATTAAAATTAGATTTCTTGATTTCATTATTTAACTCCGTTTTGGCATGCATTTAACAGCTTATTGTTTAATTTTGAACCATTGTATCTGGGAAAGCAAATGTGAAGGTGATCATTGTGATCATCAATACGGGTGCAATTAGCGCTTGGAAAAAGTCCATTCATTCGAGTGTGAGAGGTGAAGCAAGTGTCTGGACCTAACTGGTTAAACAGGTTCATCATATTAATAAATTTAGTCTCGTCAAACTGCGGATTTTCAATCCACCGACCATTTTTCCAGATCATAAAAGTTCGACCATCAGAGGAGGCTTTTTTGTAATTGGGCCTGATATCAATGCATTCACCGCTATCATGTGAAGCATGTGGCCAAGCATTTTTATTAGTTGTCGTTTTATCGTGAACAGCGTGGCTTGCATTTCCAAATTCGATTCTACAATCAGGTGAGTTGTTAGGACAGTGCTTTGTCTGCCAGGTCTTCAATGCTTGGGTCAATCCGCAAGCCACCTCTGGTTTTAAGTACAGGTCGGCGTTTCCCTTTTCTGGTTCGTATTGCATGGAACCAAATGGGGCTCTACGAGATTCTGAGTTTGAATCAGAGGGATCCACAGGAATTTGAACATAGCCCCTGGCATCAACAAAATTAAGTTTTGAAATGCTTGATATTGATTCTAGTGCAGAGTCAGTTTTAATCGCTGATAGGATTGAGGCGAGTGGTTGAGCAAAATCTTTTTGCATGGGGATTACGTGCCTCATCAAGCAATCTTCGCATTCAGCCTCTAAAGGTGAATCAAGCTGAACTTCATTTCCAGAATCTAAATCAATCACTTTGTAAATTGCAAAATCCTTACAGACTTCCACTTTTTTTTGCTCACGGTTTGTGACTTGTCCGCAGCACTCATTCACTAAAAATTTTCCGTCTTGTTGATGCAACTGAAGTGCAAAGGATTCTATGTCAGAACGCTGGCTGGATAGAAATTGATGTAGCGGAGTTTCTTTTTTGACCATGAACACGTAACCTTTTTGATCCTGTACCTTTTCGATGTCCTCCATTTTTAAAAATCCAAGATCTCCCGGTGCTGCGAACTGCGGTTTAATTGATGATTTTTTTTTGTGATCACGAAAGGCTGCAGTGTCTTTCACTTTGCCGAGATCATCTTCACCCAATTTTGTATTTTCTGGTGCCACCGAAAGAACTCGGACACCGATTAACTTATTTGCGTTGCCACCCAGTTCAAAATAGCTTTGGGCTTTAGGACTGAGTTGAACGATGGATCTTTTTGGAAGGACAAAAGGTTGCGTGCTTTCAACCTGTTCACCGACAACGAAGTTTTGATTTTTTGCTTTTGTCTTCACAGAATCCTTTTCGATATCGTAGCCGGTGGGTACGACCCAGACGGGCGGTGCCCTTCGAAGTTGTTTGGTGCATTGATTGAGTTGTTGAACACTCCAGCTGTTGAATTGGCGTCCTTGAATTTGAGCCTTGGTTTGTGCGAAAAGAAGTCCCTCAGAAATCAAAAAGATTCCCACAATCAAATAGCGGAATATGAGGTTGAAAAATTGAGGCATTTTCACAGTCAAAGTCCTATCGGATCGCGAGAGTGTGTTCTTAAAAAAACAGTGCCTAACAAAGTTTGATAACGCGTCAAGTCAATTGTCTCGCCTGTGCGTTTAATTGGGAATCAACTGTCCCACTCATTTTGCATGCTTAAAGCTTGTGATAAACTGGTCCCGCTAGTGTGGGTGAAAGGCAGATTCTGATGAACCACCGTCTTCATATGAGACGATGCCATGTGTGTAATGACGTTAACGTTGGCCATGAAGGAGAACTGATTCATAGTTGCAGCTCTTGCGGAAAACCTCTGATTCCTTGGTTCTACTTTGATGAAAGTCGAGCCATCGGAATTAAAACAGAAAGAGAAGCCATGCTTGAGTACAAAAGCTCGGCCCTTCCTTGGCGAGAGTATCCACCGATATTAGGGCTGACAGCCTATTGGGAATCATGAATAATCGGGGGATATGAAAGTATCTCTTGGTGACATTCGAGAAGCTCAAAAAAGACTCAAAAATATCATTCAATTAACCGCCGTGGACTACAGTATTAGTGCCACGCGAATTGCTGATGCCGATATTTTTTTCAAATTTGAAAATGCACAGCGAACCGGAAGTTTCAAAATCCGCGGCGCCTACAATAAAATTTCAACTTTAAATGAAGAAGAAAAAAAACGTGGTGTGATTGCAAGCTCTGCCGGTAATCACGCGCAAGGTGTGGCTTTGTCAGCTAGTCTTGCGGGCGTGAAATCCGTAATTGTCATGCCTCAAACGGCTCCGCTTGCAAAAGTCATCGCGACGAAATCCTACGGGGCTGAAGTTATTTTGCACGGTGAAATTTACGATGAAGCTTTTGAAAAAGCACAGGAACTGGTCAAAGAAAAAAACTATGTTTTTATTCCACCTTACGAAGATCCCCATGTGATCGCCGGTCAAGGTACGATAGGCTTAGAACTTTTCGAGCAAATTCCAGAATTAGACACGGTTGTGATTCCGGTTGGTGGTGGTGGATTGATCAGTGGAATTGCAATTGCTTTGAAATCCTTAAATCCAAAAATACGAATCATTGGTGTGCAAAGTGAATTAGCTCCTGGAATGGTGGATTTGTTTAAAGGGATCAAACCCAATCTCACGCAAAAAAGAGTGGCGACGATTGCGGATGGCATCGCCATCAAAAAACCATCTCAAGTGATGTATGATTCTTTCATTTCTCAATACATCGATGAAATGGTGACAGTCAGTGATGATGAAATTTCGGAAGCCATCGTGTTTTTGCTGGAACGTGCGAAAACAGTCACAGAAGGCTCTGGTGCTGCGGCTTGTGCAGCGGTTCTGAATGGAAAAGTGAAACTCGGCAAAAAAAATTGTGTTCTTTTGTGCGGGGGAAATATTGATCTCAACATGATTGCAAAAGTCATCGAACGGGGACAAATCAAACGAGGTCGTCTGGTACCACTTTCCGTAGTGGTCGAGGACGTGCCCGGCAAACTCAGCCAGCTCACTCAAGTGATCGCTGATTTAAAGGCCAATATCTTACAAGTCCATCACGACCGCGTTTCAGCTGGACTCTACCTTCGGGAAACAAAAATTGAATTCGAGCTCGAGACGACAAGTCCAGAGCACGTGCAAAAAATTAAAGAGGCCATGATCAAAATTGGCGCTCGAATCGTCTAGACCTTTTCAACAGTCAAGACCTCGGTCCTATACAGTCCTCGGCTCAGAGATCCGATAAAAGTTCTAATCGGGGGCTGTATGTTACGTTTACTTACAATCGTATTTTTAATTGCAAGCGCATTTATTGGCGTAGGTTGTAGTGGTGGATCAGCGGTTGCAGGCGGAGATAACTTTCCATCGGTTTCGCCAGATAGTCCAACGGCAGGTTTTGATACTTCCGCGTTTTTTGTTGGAGTTAGAAACGTCTCTGAAATCAGTTCCCACGTCAGAACTGCAGGTTCATTTGGAACCACTTGTTCAATTGCTGGAGATGCAGCGAGCACGGACTTAGTTTGTTATGTGGATGTCCCTGAGGGCGATCTTCATTTCGCTGGAATTGATTTAGTTTACGGTACTCCGGCGGGCATGTGTCGATACCTAAGAAGAGAAACATATTGGTTTTATAACGAAGAGGTGGGTTTCGGCCCAACTGAATTAGAGATCGATATTGATTTGGACGCAGCCAATAATATCACTAGTTCCACTTGCGCTACAGAAGATGTTGCTGCTACGGCTTGCAATTCAGTCAACTTTCCAGAACTTACTTTTTTAACGGAAGCTGGAGATATTACCGCCTCTTGTGTTTATGATCGCACAGATCAAGAAAATGAAAACTGTTGTTTAGGGGATTACAGATTAACAAAGAGGGTAACCACAACACCTCCGGGCACTACTGAAACCTCAGTTACCGATGAGAAATGGTATGAGTCTCGCGATGGTATAAAAGCTTGCTTGGGTGGTGGTGCTAAACTAAATTGGTCTGCATTCGATAGATCTGGATACCCAACACCTATTGATGATTTTGCTGAAAATGGGGTTTCCGGCACCTATGAAATTATAGCACCTATTCAAAATCCAAATGATGGAACTAATTTGTCCTCTGCCAATTTTTATACGACTACCGTCAAGCATGCCCATGCTGCTATGGATCCAGTAGCGAATACAAGGACTTCAAATTTACCTTATTTTATCGATCCAATTGATGATCGAAGTGGCACAGAATTGGACCCTGGGAACGATGCTTATACCTTTTCTTGCTTGGATAATGCTTATGAGACGAAACATCGGATTCGTGTTTACATCAGGGAGTGGGACACTTACGCTGATTACCTAGCTTACATCGCTTCAGCTGGAGTGACTTCGGTTCCTGATCGTACAGGTGTTGAAGGCATTGGCTGTACTGAAGGAATCAATGGCCGCTGCAATGACATATATGACCTTGATAACTTTGTCGAAAACTTAATGGGTGGTGTGTACAACTCGACCCCTGCAGGAAGAGCCGTAAATTTTCCATTCCAAGAATTCTAAAAAAGCGAAATTTCCCAAACCTGATCAGGTGTGAGTTTTTGTTGAACCATCACGCCTGATTGAACTTTGATCATTTCACATTCGTCTTGAACTTCAAATGAAAAACCTAAAGGCTTTGTTCCTACAAGCTTGATAAAATCACAGCCCTGTCCCCAGGATTTATAAAAATCGTCGTAATTTAAAATTTTATTTTGTTTTAAATTACGAATTTGAAACCAACCGTCTTTTGAGCAGGACCAATCTTCCACGGGCCTTTTCATTTTCAGTAGCATTTGTTTCAGATGAGATTCTAAAAATGGCAGTCCGATAAAGTGAGATTGGGCTGGAAATTTAGGCTCGTTGTGGCTGAGCCAACTTTGTCTTGGTTTTGTGATCTGAAATAAGTTTTCTGTACCTTGATTGTACAAACCAAAACTATTGAGACTTTTAATTAAACTGTAGATAAGAATGGAATCGACGACTTTTTCATTGATTTCAAGCTTCAAACTTTGAGAGGTACCTGACAAATCAATCAATGCCCCTTTTTCAGAAAAATTAATTTTTGCTGATAAAGTTTCTCCGCTTTGTGTGCGGGCTTTGTGTTGGGATTCTGTCCACGGCGTTTCCTTTAGAATCGATTTCACAGCAGTCGAAGAAAGTTTGAAATGTTCTTTCAAACTTTCTTCATTGAGTTCTGATTTTTTCCATCGAATGTAGCGCTCTAGCTTTTCAACCAGCGGAGCCAAGGGATCCAAGAAGTGCTGGATCTTATCTAAAAAAACTTTTGGAATTTGAGAGTTCGTTTGCCCTTGAAGCTTGAGTGGCAAAGGGGGAATTTTGTGCCCCATGCTTTCCCATTTTTCATCCAAAGTCCAAGGCATCGAAGATTCGAGTCTGACAGACCAAATCAGGTGATCAATTCTTCCCATCACATTCAGTCCATGGGGAGTCACGCCACCACTGTGAGGGTCATTCAATGCAATCCAGTCTCCCGATTTCATGGGAAAGTAGGTGATAGCAAAGCGAACCGCTTGAACGGGCGACAAAAAACTTTGAGCTGAATCGCTTTGAATGGAAATGATTTGTCCCTGTAAATCCAAAAATGCACTGGATTGTACATGGCCTTTAAAAATCAAATTCAGGTTCTGAATCACACTGACCATTTTTGAACCTCATAGAGTTCTGCCAGAGTCGGTAGGTCGCTCCGCGTGTGAATTTTTTTGAAGCCTGCTGATTTAATCTGCGGAAGAAGTTCTTCGACAAAGGGGCCTAGTAAACAAATTTCTGTTGTATTTGAAAGATGGAAAATTTCATCAGCCCACAGGCTCAGGGCTTGAGCTTTTAAAACTTTTTTTGCGTTTTCGATGTCTTCTTGGTGTTTAAAACCCATTTGAGAGGAAATCTGGCGGTTCAGCTTATCGTTTGATGCACTTTTCACCTCAAACTGAGTGGCCACAAGTTCTGGGCTGATGGCAAGGTCCACAAGAGTTGGTTTTAAGCCTCGACCTAAAAATATCGGACCGGGCTCGAATTGATCAGATTTTCCGATCCATTGCCACTGACCAAATTGGTTTTTCTCTAATGTCTGAGTGGGTTGCAACTTCAAAAGAGTGATTTCGGGTGAAGGTTGAGGAGCGACAACTTCTCCCCAGGGTGTCCAGCGGGTTTTTTTAGGTGCGCCAATTTTATAGCAGCCATCCCAATCCAAAATAAACAGATCTGAGTTTTTAGCTAATTTTTCTTTGGCCCAAAGATACACAAGATGGGTCCATGTTGAAGTCAGCCCGTACCGATTTTCAGTTTTCGTTTTTAATGAAAAGTCTTCATCGAGCCAGTAGATAGCAGAGCTGGATTGTAAAGTTGTCAGAACCGTTTGGACTTCCTCCGTCATTTCGGTAATGGGGCCCGAACAAGAGGCGTTCAGTAAATTTCTGCGCCAGTGGAGAAGTGAATAAAGACCTTCTGCTGAAATTTTGAAATTTTCGAATCCTTGAGCTTCAAAAAAATCTTCAACAGATTTTGGTGGGAAGCACTGCCAAGCCAAGCGTTTGATGGAGTGTTTTTTCAAAGCCTCTAAGGATTCATTCAACCAAGTCTCAGTCCATTCTGCAGGTTCAACTAAAACAACAGATTCAGAATGAATCGGCGATTTTTGGTACCTTGAGGTGAGTTGCTCAAGTCCCAAAGGAAAAACAGCCGCCACTGAGCCACCCAGTCGAAGACCTGAAAGGCGATCGGCAAATTCATCAAGCAGAGTCACATCCTGAAGCTTTTCAGAATAGGGCTTCAGTAAGTTTTCAAGTGTGGATTTAAATTTGTGTTTGGAATAGAGCCAGCGAGAGGAATGGAGTTTTGCGCCAGTCTCAGAATCAATAAGGGTCGCATCACAGAAAGAAACTCCTCGGTGAAGGAAAAGGCGGACTGATTTCGTAAGAGGATCTGTCATGCTTCTTGAACACACAAAAACTCCATGTTAACTCCAAACTAGGTCGGTGAAAAGAGAGGAAATGCGACATGAGGATTACTCCAGAATAAATGAAGTTGGTTACCTATAA
>CAZPBD010000039.1:0-24844 GCA_964584655.1 uncultured Pseudobdellovibrionaceae bacterium
AAAGCAGACATCGAGTTCGGGGATGAGTATTTAACTCAAGGGATTTCAATCATTTCACAAAAACCAAAGCCCGAGAATTTGAGCCTTTCGGGATGGAGTCTATCGGGAAGTCGAAGTGAATCAAAAGTGGAGCTCAGTTCCAGCTCCCAAAAATCCACTTACCTCACAGATAGCCTGAATGTGGGTGTTGATTTTCAACTCACAGCTGAAATCGATCTGGAACTCATCGCCAGTGGGACTCGGACTGAGGCCACTCAATTTGAACAGTCTAATTTGGGCGGAGCCCTGACTTATCAACTGAGCCACCTCACTTTCAGCTACGAATTCACTGAAGGTCAAATCCTTCAAGACTTCGAATTCACTATTTTAAGTCAATTGTTTCGAAGAGAAATCAAGCTTGCACAATACGAACACACAGCGAATCTCGGCTTTGCCCCTTCGACAGATTATGGATTTCAAGCGGGCTATGTGTACTATGAGTACAATAAAAACAAAGACGATTTAGCTTTGGCTTTTCAAAGTCGCTTTCTTAACAATCGTGCTGCCAACTTGATCTTTTCCATCGCGGGTCTTCCAGATTCAAAATACAATTTATCAGCCAATGCTTTTTTCAAAGAAGACTGGGAAGTGATTTTAAATTTTTACCAAACTCAGTTAATTGCCAACGATCGCATCATCCAAGACACAGAAATTCGATTGAACTATTTCCGTGACGATTGGATTTGGACAGCAGGAATGGTGCAGTCTTACAGTGAATCACGCACCGAGAATTCCTTTCTTTTACAAGCCGGTTTCGACTGGTTGTAAATACCCAACGACAGGTCAGCGTCTCAATTGATGACAAAAAAAGTGTCGAAATTTATGTACGTTGTTGAGAAATTGGTCACTAAAATTTGAAATGAAATCAAGCCGAGAGTATTCTTATTTGTAGGGGCAGTGAAGTTAAACAAGCACTGCAACTGAATGTTGGGTCATCAAATAACAATCAAAGGAGGAACTATAAGAGTTTAAGACTATAATAGGAAATCCTTCCTTTGTCTCAGGGTAAACCCGGTGAAAACCGGGGGCACAAAACTAAAGGGGCTTCCACGAAAGTGTTGCCAGCCAGTTGCCAAGGGTGAGTCACTCTATTGGTTCTTGAGAGGTGTGTATGGAAGGTACTAAAAAAATTATTACAACGGATTGGTTCATTCCCCTTTACCTGTAAGTTGATGAGGATTATCGACTTACGGGTTTCTTATTTTGCATTCTCGATTTTTTTCTTCATCTCATTCAGAATAATGATATTTTTTAAGGCGCGAAAAACCTGCTTATTAAAAGGTTGGCCTAAAACGTTTTCGATAAATTCAATGGCCAATGGTGCATCATAGGATTGGGCACCGCTGACTCTTTCAAACAAAAGATCTGCAAAATAATTTGCAACAATTAAGATTCTTCCCAATGGGCTGATTTTGACATCCCTGATTTTTTTAGGAAACCCTGTCCCCAAAGCATTTTCATGATGCTCAACAATCATAATCAGTACATCTTGAGTGACTTCTTTGAGATCTCGCAATGCCTCAATCCCTTTGATGGGATGGGATTCATAAAGGGCGTGCTCTTCGGGGGTCCAATCATGCCGAGGTTTTTTTAAAAATTCGTTTGGAATATAATGAAGACCGATGTCGTGAAGAAGACATGCCATCGAAAGCTTTTCAAAAACTTGGCCTTGAGTGATTTCCATCTCTTCTGCGATCATGATGGCGATAAAACAAGTGGCCATGGAATGTTTAGCATCATCGTTTGGCAAAGCGCTTAGGATCTTTTCGATTTCACCAAATCCACTGACACTTTGAGAAAGCTTTAAAATAAGGCTGGAAACTCGGGTGAGCTGCTGTTCGTTACTAAATTTTTTACTATCAAATAATTGAATCACATGATGGCTGAGGCCTTGAACGTATTTCGCCTTGGTCACAGCTGGAAGTGTTTCATTGCCGATCATACTTTCGGTCAGTGAGGTCACAAATCGAATGAATGAATCATAGTGAACTTTTTCAACAAAGACCCGTGACTGAGCATTCACGAAACTATTCAAGCTTGAAAATAGAGCCTTTTCATTGGGCTTTGCGATGACAAGGTAATGGCCTTGGCTGAGCCTGAGGTAAATGGGAACGGGACATGTCAGGCCATCAAAGAAGTAGTTCTTCCTGACCTCGATCACATCCGCATCATTCAGAGTGACTTCCTTGTTATCCAACTTTTACCGAGAGCCCTTTGCAGGAATCAGTATTTTTTCACCTGCTAAAATTCGAGAACCATTACGAATGTTGTTGGTTTTCTTAATTGTCGACATGGAAATACTGTAGCGATTGGCAATCTGAAGAAGTGATTCCCCACGTTTCACAACGTGATACTTCTTTTTGCTACTTGATCTTTTTGAAGAGTCTTTTCTTTCAACACTTTGTTTTTCTGGGACTTGTCCACCAGGCAAGCGAAGCTTTAGACCCACGCGAATCAAGCGACCCTTACGCAAACGGTTCAACTTTTTGAGTTCATCAATGGAAGTTTTATACTTCTGAGCGATGGAATAAAGTGAATCTCCGGATTGAACCACATAAAAACGATATCCCTTTTCGATCACTTCCCCGCCGGTGACTTGGCTGACAGGAACTTGACGAGTTTTTTTAGCCGCAATGGCAGAGGGATCTTTTCGATCACGTAGTGGCGTACGGTCAGGAACAACTAACCTTTGACCAATTTTCAACAGCGACTTTCGAGGCATGTCGTTAATTTCACGCAAAAAAGCAATGTTCGTTCGATATTTTCTAGCAATGGTGCTTAAAGTATCACCGGATCGAACGCGGTAAATATCGGTGTCACCTGCGTCTGCAATGTACTCAACTTTGTCCACAACAGATGAGGCCGCTGCTTGAAGTCCAGATTCTGTCATACCAACGGGAACTCGCAAATCCAGGCTGGCATTTCGAGCCGGTGCAATCTCACCTTTAAATTTTGGATTGTAGGCTTTGAAATCCTCGTAAGGGATATTCATTTTATCAGCCATCGCACGAAGATTGATGGATTCTTTTAAAGTGATCGTTTCGAACTCGATCGGAGGCATATAATCGATGCCGTCAAACCCGTATTGGTCAGGATTTTTAGCAATGATTTTAGCCGCGATAAACTTGGGAACGTAATTCATGGTTTCAGAAGGTAATTGCTTCTTTCTGACCAGTTCCCAAAAATCTCGTGTCGAGTTTCTCATGACTTGACGTTTGACTCTGTTTTCACCGGAATTGTAAGAGGCCATGGCCAAGTACCAAGAGCCAAATAAACTATACAGACCTTTGAAATAATCCGCAGCCGCTTGAGTCGCCATCACAGGATCTCGGCGCTCGTCCACCATTTTGCTAATTTCTAAACCATAACGTTTTCCCGTACCGCGAATAAATTGCCAGTAACCCACAGCAGATGCATGAGACGTGGCATTGGAAGTAAATCCAGATTCGATCAACGCGATGTAAAAAAGATCTTCAGGCAAACCACTGTCTCGTAAAACTTTTTTCATGAGCTTTTCATAGCGAGTGCTTCGAGCTAAATAGCGCTCCATATGTCTGCGACCACGACCTTGGAAATAGGAAATCCACTTTTCTACCATAGGATTAATTTCAACAGGGATGGGCTCGAAGTCTTCTTCTAAAGGTTTGCGATCGTCTTCGGCAATTTTAAAAGAAGTCACTTCATCTGTGATCGGTAGATCACCGGATTCGGCATTGACCAATTGACCGGCGGGAACAACTTCTTCTTTTGTCGAGGCTTGAGGTGTTCGATTGTGAGCACATCCCAAATTAAAAAGAACTGCGATTAAAGAAAATTTAAGGGCTTTCAAGCCAAATGTCTGCACTTGCATCAGAATCCACCATCCTTAGTGTTTTTTGCCTACTCAGATCAGGTTACAGGGCGGTCTTCTTTTTTTCAATCAATTGACGCCTGGTTGTGGAATCTTGTGGTTTTAATTCAGACCAAAAGACAGGGGGAAGAACCCAACTTGTCTGGTTACCGTAACGATACAAAATAAAGTTTCTCATGACGGCTTTAACGTAGTTCTGGGTTTCATTCCAGGGAAGCTCATCAATCCAGATCTCGTCTCTCCAGGCCACGGATTTCATTTGTGGAATTCCTTCGGTGTCCTTTCGAAGCTTCAACCAAGCCTTTAGTCTGGTAGGTCCTGCGTTGTAAGCGGCCGCCGCCAATGGCCAGTGACCTCCAAATTCATTTTTCATTTTTGCCAAGTATCGAGTCCCGAAAGCAATATTTTTAATCGGACTAAAAAGTTCATCTGGAATTTGAACATCTGTTTTTAAATCTTGGGCCACTTCTTGAGCTGTGGGGCCAATCAATTGCATCAGACCAAAGGCATTTGAAGTGGAGAGAGCTCGAATGTTAAAAGCTGATTCTTGGCGCATGATGGCCCAGATCATCCAAGGCTCGACCTTATGAATTTCAGATTGCTGTAAAACCAAGGTCGTAAAAGGTGTCGGCATAAAACGCTTTTGAAAAGACCACGAAGTCAGTCGATCATCCGCATTTTGCGCACTTTGCGAAAATTTCAAAGCCAAAGAATCTAATTTGAGTTCACTTAAGAATTCAGCCCACATTTGAAACGCGGGGGCTGACTCTGGAGTCAGAATGGTTTGAATTTCTTGAGAGGCCTCCCAAAGCCAACCAGATTTGACAAGATTGCGAAAACGAATCCACGTTTTTTCAGCGGACTTAGGCCAAATCCAAATCTGCCGAGTCTCGGGCGTCGGCAGATTTTCAAAAGAAAGTTTTCCCTCTTCTTTTTCAGTTTTTAGTTTCAATCCGAAATAAGTGAAGGGGTATTGCTGAATAATAAAATCTCGCTCTTTTTTAAACTCCTCAGTTTGGCCTGCAAGCTCTAAAGCACGAGCTTTCCAGTACCTTGTGGTCAGAGGATTTTTTTCGCGGGATGATTCGATCAACTGATTAAAAGATTCAATGGCAAGTATGGGATTGCCAATTCGGAGTTGCAAAAGTCCGAGCCTGAATTGGGCATCCACCCCTTCTTCTGTCAGCGGAAATTTTTCAATCAACTTTGTGAATTGAGCTTTGGCTTGATCATAGCGACCCGTCCACAAATAAGCTTTTCCTAAAAAAAGTCCCGCACTGGCTTCATTGGAGGGGTTTTTATTTTTATCAAAATAATTTTCTAAAAGCTGAATCACACTTTCGTAATCCATCTTTCTGGCCACGTCCCACCAAGGCTCAGTGGAAACAGTTTGAGGTTTCAAAGAGGTAATTGAGTTTCGACTGACAGATTCAAAGGGTTCCTGCAATTCACTGAGTAAAGCTTGTTCTTGAGAGCTGGGTAATAATTCGGGTCGCTGAAAGAGAAGATTCGTCCACTGTAACTTTTCTTTTTTTGTTTTTGCTTCACTTAATAAAATTTGCAAACTTTTGAGCCATTCATTTTGAAGATCCTTCGCCCAAGGTCCCTGATCGAGCAAACCAACGGAGGTTTTAAAATCTAAAACGCTGGCCTTCAACTTCAAAATTCTTTTTGCATCTTTTTGAAATGCTTTTTGCTCGCAGGCCAAAGCCGTCAACCAAATCCAACCTTCTAGTTGAGGCTGAAGTTTTAAAGCAGGAGCTCGCAGGTTTGCACAAGTCACCCAGTCATACTTTAAATACGCCGCTTTCATTTTAACTAAAGCATTTTTAGATTTTAATGCTTTCTCGTCGAAATCCAAGGGCTCGATGGCCTTGGTGCTTTTCAATACATTTTTCAGATTCACTTGAAAGGTTTCAGCCTTCAGCTGTTGAAAGCTAAGGCTAAAAATGAGTAATAGGACGAGTTTCATACTTTGGGTCTCCAGCTGGCACAAACAAGATTTAAGATTTTTTGAGCCTCTCCACAAAACTGTTGCAAGTTCTCTTGGGATTTCATTGAGTTTAAAATTTCATCGGGAGCAAAACCAAACACTTGGGCTTTTTCATACATCTTCAATAGTGGATCTGCACTGCTCTCACGAATTTGTGGTGGCAACTGATCAATCATCTTTTGAATCTCGAGTTTTTCACCTTTGAAACTGGTGACCTCTGCTAAAACAAAATTGGAAGTGTTCACAATCTCAGCCCCTGTTTGGCGAAAGTCGTTTTTCTTTGCCAGCTCAAAAATCTTTTGAAACTTGCCGTCTAACTTTTTACGCAGGCTCACAGATTTATCCTGGGGCTTGAGTTGCTGATAACCGTAACCAAACAATCCAACTGTAGATAACAAAAACAAGATGGGCCAAATTGAAGTCGATGATTGTGCTGCTGTTTGTGACAGCTTTGTCTGCAACACAGGTAGTGAAAGGATCACAGGTTTAGTTTCTGTTTTTTTACCCAAAAAACTGCCCGAAGCCTCATTCTTATTTCCGATATCAGGCAACAAATCTAAACTGATGGGGGCTGTGGATTTAGTGACATATTTTTCTGTCTCTGGATCAAAAAATGCAAAATTAATTTGCGGGATATTCAAGGGTCCCTCTTTACGTGGAATTAAAAGGACTTCAAATTCCTTATAACTTCTTCCGTCTTTAAAAAATCGACTTTCATTTTTTGTGTCATAAAGCTCAACACCTTCAGGCCACTCAATTAAAGGTAGATCCAAAGTCTTTGCATTTCCAACACCTTCAAATCGAATTTTAATTGTCACTGGCTGATTCACAAAAAACGGACCTGTGCCTTCCACCTGTGAGGTGACTTCAAATTGTCCGACGGCACCTGTGAATTCTTTGGGTCGACCGTCCAGCGGCAACGGCTTCACGTCGATTTCTAAACGTTTGGAGCTTTTTGTAAACTCGTAGGCTCGACCAAATCCGAAGCCAAAACCAGACATGGGCATACGCACGCGAGACTTCACCGTGAACTCATCAATGATCGCTTTTCCAGACTTAATTGGAAAAAGGGCATGGGTGGCCATGAGCGCTTTTCGGTAAACTGTTCCGTTGATCACTTCTTCATAAAATTGAATCTGCGGATTTTCTTCGATGATCTCTTTCCAAAAACCTTTCAAGCTTGGGAATTTGGCTCGGTCTAAACTTTCCATTTGTCCACGGGTCACTAGATACCAAGTGGCTTTGACTTGCTCACCTTCATAAACAGATTTTTTATCCACTTCCAATTGAATAAAAAAAGCTTCATTGGCATTTGTCGGCATGGATCTGAATTCAGGCTCTTTTTGATTCTGTGTCCCTGGCCCTGTGGGACCTGGAAATTGAGGACGGCCTTGCGGCATCATGTGACGTCTTAAAAGTTGATCAAAAATATCATCCTGCTCTTGCAGAAGTTTTTCTTCTAGATCGTCATCTGCTTGAGGCCTTTGTGGTCGCTGATTCTCAGGAAGGACTTCCACCAATAACGGTTTTGTTTGGTAAAGCTTTCCGTTCACGACCACTTCGATGGCATCCACACTGAGTTGCCCCAATTGGGTGGCTTGAAAGTGATAATTAAATTGCTGCCTGCGAATGGTTTTCCAGTCCATGCCTTGCGGTGTGGACGACAGACTTTGTTGCACAGACGTGTTTTCTGTTCTTTGAATCAATTGCATACCAGAAACTTGAGGAAGCCCTGGCTCGTCGACTTGTACAGTGCCTGTGCTTTGCACTGTCACAATCACAACGAAGGTTTCACCCAATGGAACTCGGTCCATGTCCAAAGTGGCAGAGACTTGGACATCTTGAGCCCAAGTGACCAATGAAAACAAAAAAGGAATTAAAAATTTACCAGTCTTTATCACGGGGCCTCTCTTTAGTTTCATTTCTATAAAATTGACCGCGAATTTTTTGTTCTTGCTGCTTCAACTCACCCAAGATTTTTTTCACATCGGTTTCAGATAAGTCCCCTTTAAATTCTCGGGGCTTATAATTTTCATTTTTTTGATACTCTTTAGGCTTGTTTTCTTTTTCTTTATCTTCTGATTCTTTGTCTGAATCTTTTTTGTCTTTGTTGGGCTGATCGCCTTTGCCGTCTTTGTTTTCTTCACTTTCACCCTCGCCGCTTTCTTGGGATTGTGAAGAAATCAGAAGTTCGATATTGGTTTTAGTTTCTATGGAATCCGGCACCACATCCAAAGCCTTTTGGTAGGCCAAAAGTGCCTCTTCAATTTGTTTGTTTTGCGTGCGAGTCACACCTTGATTAAACCTGGAAACAAAAGAGGACTGTTTATTTTCACTCCACTTTTCTGCCGACTCAAAACTTTTGAGAGCATTTTCGGGCTGCTTGAGCTCAGCGTAAGTTAATCCAAGATTGATATGAATTTCACTAACAAAGGGATCAATTCCTAAAGCTTGAATGAAAGCGGATTGAGCGTCTGTGGAATTTTTTTCTTCCATGAGTTTTACGCCCTGTCGATTGAAATACAAAGTTTGGGGATCAATTTCGTATCCACAGCCTGTTAGAAATAAAAGTAAAAAAAGAATTCTCACGAGCGCCTCTTTTTCTTCCTTTGGTCCGCCAGCAACATTTCAAATAGTGCCAAAATAAAAGCGATCAGCAGTGGAATCTGGAACTTTTCATCATACTGCACTTGCACTTCAGAATCGAATTGCGCTTTTTTTAATTGATCCAATTCCTCGACGACCTGGCTAACAAAAGACGAATCAGAGCTTGCGAAAGTAAAAAATCCCTGTCCCGCTTGCGCCAGAGCTTTCAAAGCATCACCTTTCACTGTGGTTAAGATGGTTTGTCCTGATCTGTCTTTTTTATAGCCCTTTAAAAATCCTCTGATATCCCGAACAGGAATGGTTCCACCCTTTTCAGTCCCGTAGGCCACAGTAAAAATTCGAATTCCCTTTTTAACTAAGGCCTTTGCTTTTTCGATGGCACCTTCTTCATGGTCCTCACCATCTGAGGCCACCAATAATACTTTTGTGATTCCACTTTTCTCGTCTGTGTTGGCTGATCCTCGCTCAAAGGCGGATTCAGCAGAAGTCAGCGCTGTTTCAAATTCAGTTCCTTGGGTGCTAATGGTTTGTGTGTCCAAGGATTCGATATACATTTTAACGGCTGCGATATCTTGAGTCAGGGGACTAATCACGGTAGCAGATCCTGCAAATGCGATGATTCCAATTTTATGTCCACCAAGCCCGTCCACAATTCGACTGAGATCAATTTTTGCTTTTTCTAAACGACTGGGTCTGATGTCTTCTGCCAGCATACTTTCAGACACATCCAGGGCTAGAAAAATCTCAAAGCCTTCGGATTTAATCGCCTGCTCTGATTTTCCCATCTGTGGTCTTGCTAAACTCAAAATAATAAAAACAAGAACAGCACATCGAAGAGCCCACTTCCAATAACGAAGTGTCCAATGGATTTGATTTTTCCAAAGATTTTCTAAAGTGAGGCCGAAAACTTTTTTAAACTGTGCGTGAGACCATTTTTGCAAGAAATAAGCTGCAACAAAAAACACGGGCACTAAAAGAATCAGATAAAGAAGACTGGTTTGATCCCACTTCATGGAACCCTCCGAAGCCAAGTCATCTCGAGAATCCAAGCAAAGCTATAAAGAAATAGCGCAAGCCATGCAAAGGGCATAAATTTTTCTGTGAATCTTGTGAACTTATTCACATCTATTTTTGTGGTCTCGAGCCTGTTAATTTCTTCAAACACACCTTCTAAAGCATCTTCACGAGTGGCTCTGAAATATCTGCCACCCGTATCTTTAGCAAATTTTTCTAAGAGCTCGTCATTCACTCGGGCTTCAAAAGGTTGATAGGTTTTCACTTTGTTACCGAACATGTCTTGGACCATCACAGGGATCCGAGTCGGACCATCTTTACCAAGACCGATGGAATAGATTTTTAATCCATAACCCTTTGCAATCTCAAGGCCTGTTTCAGGATCGATGGTGCCCGAATTATTTTCTCCGTCTGTGAGGAAAATAATCACTCGAGATTTTGCTGTGGAATCGCGAAGTCTTCCGGCGGCATTGGCAAGTGCAACTCCAATGGCTGTTCCATCTTTAATTTTTGCATCGGCCGCGGTGGTGATGCGACTGACTTGGTCCATCAGCAATGGATAATCCAAAGTGGGCGGCACAAGAGTGAAGCTTTCGCCTGCAAATATCACGACACCAATTCTGTCTGAGGTTCTTTTTTCAGCAAACTTTTTTAAAGTGTCTTTGGCTGTTTCCATGCGGTTGATGGCACCCATATCTTCGATCAGCATGGAATCAGAAACATCCAGCGCAATCATGATGTCGATGCCCTCAATACTTTTTTTAATTTTTGTATTGGCCTCTTGAGGTCTTGCCAATGCCACGATTAAAAAGATCAAAGATAAAATTCGTAAAAACTGTGGAAGACCCGCAAGTGTGACTTTAAATGAAGGGGCCACTTTTTTAAAAGTATCTAAAGTTCCCACTTGCAAAGCCGCTTTCTTTTTTGGAAATTTCCAATTCCAAACCAGAACGGCCACAATTAAAAGAAGAGCTAAAAAATAAAAAGGACTGTGATAATTCATGGTTGGAAGTTCTCCATGTTCTCAATCAGTTCTCGAGTTTTGACGGTGAAAGAAGCAAAATCCTCGAAGCTGGCTTTGTCCCTTCCTTTAGCTAAATCAGAAAATCGTTGATCCCAAAACTGCAGTTCTTTTTTAAATTTAATGTAATGCTTAGGTGCATATTTTTTAAACTCAGGAAATAAATAACTTCTGGATCTACCAAGCAAAGCCAACTTCAATTTTTGACCCCAGTATTGATCACACAAATTTTTCAATTGGCCCAGATAATTCACCGGTTCAATTTTTAATTTTTGATCCAAATCACTTAAGCCTGAAATTTTAGAAAGACTGCGAAGCTCGCGGTGAAATTGCAAAATTGCGGAATCCCCTTGAGCCTTTGCGACCACCAGATCCAACACTTCTTTGCGAGCCAATCTTTTTCGCCGAATAAGCAAAAAAGAAAAAAGTGAAATACCCAGAACACTAATCAAAATCACCCAGTACACCCAAGGCACAGCAATGGAAAAGGGACCCATGAGTCCTATGGGCTGAGGTGGTGGTGCCCCCTGTTCTTGGTTCAGAACCGAGTGCACTTGAATTTGAAAACCTGGAAGCTCGATTTGAGTGGTTCCGTCGGATAACTTGAGACTTTGCACTTGGTGAGACCCTGGCAAGTAACTGACAAGTTTAATATCTGCCGTTTTTGTGTCTCGCATCTCGAAACCCAAAACACGCACGGCAAAGTTTGAAAGTTCTGGGGCTTGGCTCGCAGGTACAAATTGGGCTTGTAAATTTTCGATATTCAACTGTGGCGACCAGTCACCTTGGCAATTGTAATAAAAAAGACGACCCACCGTGAGTTTTTGATCTTCCAGGCCTGGCACATTGGGAATTTGAAGTTCACATTGATATTCACTCAACGTCGTCTTCTCCTTCTTTCAAAAAATTGCACAATGGGTCTGAAGAAGTCTTTTTGATTGGAAATTGAAATCATTTCGATTTGTAATTTTTTAAGCTGTTGGTCTCGGGCTTCGATTTCTTTTTTCTGTGCACTTTTGTACCGAGATTTAAATTCAGCTGATGAGGTGTCCACTAATAATTGCTCACCACTTTCGGGATCTAGCATTTCAATCAGTCCCAAATTGGGTGGATCGATTTCAAATTCATCATCGATCACGCACGCCACCACATCGTGTTTTTTACTTAAAGACCTCACTCCTTGGACATCAAGAGGGCCCATAAAATCACTCAAGATAAAAACAATGGATTTCTTTTTTAATACGCCCCGTAAAAACTCAATGGCACTGGAAAGTTTTGTTCCCTGATGGCGAGGCTCGAAAAAAGCCAGATCCCGCAAAAGCCTTTGTACAGAGGCCCTGCTTTTTTTTGCCGGCAGATAGTGCTCCATAAAATCTGAAAATAAAACACAACCCACTTCGTCGCCGTTCTTCACAGCTGATAGCGCCAGAGTGGCTGCCACATGAACTAATTTTTCTCGCTTGGAAAAAGTGCCCGATCCAAAACCTGTGGATCCGCTGATGTCCACAATCAACATCACTTGTAACTCTCGCTCTTCATCAAATTTTTTGATGTAAGGTTTACCGGTTCTTGCCATCAGCGGCCAAGAGATATGTCTGACGTCATCGCCTGCGACGTATTCGCGAAAATCAGAAAAAGTCATGCCTTGACCACGAAAGGCTGTCTTGTATTGGCCCGAAATAATCGAGTCCACAAGTTTCTTAGTTCGAATTTCTAAGATCCGAGTCTGTTTCAGCAACTCGAGTGGTTTTTGCACGATCAAAATCCTTCAATTAAATTAGACGACCTCAACCTCAGCTAAAATTTCTTTGATCACATCATCTGTGGTCACGTTTTCAGCTTCGGCTTCAAAGTTTAAAATCAATCGATGTCTAAGAACCAAGTGCATAATAGATTTCACATCTTCTAAAGTTACAAATCCACGGCCCCGTAAAAAGGCCTGAGCTTTAGAGGCTCTGAATAAAGAAATGGTGGCTCGAGGTGAGGCCCCCACAGAAATCAGATCTGCCATTCGACTGAGCCCGTAATCCTTCGGATGCCTTGTGGCCATCACAAGGTCGACAATGTAATTTTTAATTTTTGCATCCACATAAATTTGATCAAGTCTTGCCGAAGCTTTCAGTAAGCTTTCGCGGTTGATCACAGGTGACAGCACGGGTTTTTGATTAAATCCCATTTTATTTAATATTTCGAGTTCTTCTTTTTTTGAAGGGTAAGACACTTGAATCTTAAACATAAAACGATCCATTTGAGCCTCTGGCAAAGGATAGGTCCCCTCTTGCTCGAGCGGATTTTGGGTCGCCATCACTAAAAATGGAGATTCTAATTTGTAAGTGGTGTCGCCGATGGTGACTTGTTTTTCGGCCATGGCTTCCAGAAGAGCCGATTGAACTTTTGCCGGCGCTCGGTTGATTTCATCAGCCAGTACGATATTGGCAAAGATCGGTCCTTTACGAGGAGCGAACTCTCCGCTTTGAGGATTAAAGATCATCGTTCCAATTAAATCTGATGGCAGAAGATCTGGTGTAAATTGAATTCTTTGAAAATGCAGCGAAATGGTTTGTGACACACTTGAAATGGTCAAAGTTTTAGCTAAACCCGGCACACCTTCTAAAAGAATGTGACCACCGGTCAGAAGTCCCATTAATATTCCATCCACCATTTCACTTTGACCGACAATCACTTGTGAAATTTGAGATTTCATATGGGCGATAAATTGGCTTTCTTGAGCCACCTGCGCGTTCAATGTTGCTAAATCCACTTCTGACATTTTTTTAACTCCTTCGCATTCCCAGACATTATCGATTCACAGGTTCTTATTTCACCTTTTTGCTTGAGACTCGGCAAGGAAGTTCGCTATTGTTTTAAAGAATGAAAAATAAAACCGTCACCCCGACTCAAGTCTGGCTTTTCGTAATTCTGACAAGCCTTGTCTTTTTGATTCTTGGATCTCAGATCGCAAGTCGAATGGGATTATTTATCGGACTTTTTGTGGCTGTGACTTTTCACACATTGATTTTTATTTGGGGTGAAGGACTGATTCTCAAACGATTTAAACTTCAACCCATGAAGGGCCGAGACGCGTGGGGATTAAACGAAAAAAGAGATCAATGGTTGGCAGAATCTAAAATGGGATCAGCGCCTGGTTTGTGGATTTTAGATCAAGAATTACCCACCGCTTTTTCTTTCGAAGCCCCTTGGAAAAAACCCATGATCGCCTTTTCCAGCGGGCTTTTGAAGAATTTTAGTAAGTCAGAAATTGAAGCCGTACTGGCCCATCAGATGTGTCATTTGCAAACTCGACAAAATTTAAAATCCACTGTGTCTTTGATGATTGCAAACACCCTTTCAAGAATGTGTCATCACCTGGATCATTTGTGGATCCCCAGTCTTGTTTTTGAAAAAAAACAAAAGCCATTTTTGTTTTTGATGTCACCTTTGATTTATCTTTTAGTGGAACTCTCACAGTCTCAACAAAACCAAATCTCAGCGGATTTAAATGCAGCGCATTTAGTTGAAAGTCGCGAACTGCTGGGCCAAGTCCTATGGAAACTGGAAGGCTGGGCCTTGACGCACCCCATGGATGTCCCCGCTGCCACTTCTCAACTGTTTATTGTCAATCCTGAAAGAATCAGGCAAAAAAATACCCTATTGCAATTCCATCCGCCCCTTCAAAAAAGGCTGGAAAAATTAGTGGGTTATTTCCCTATCTAATGGACCTTGCAAAACGTAAAACTTGAACCAGATTCTTTAACAAGGAGACTTTCCCGTGGTCGATAAAGTTGATGCCAGTTTTTCTATGCTTGTGATGTCCATTGCATCCAGTGCAGCCATGGCTTTGGGCCTAACGCCTGATCCTTCAACGGGGACAACTTCCAGTGATCGGAACATGGCCAGATTCAATATTGATCTGCTCGTGATTTTAAAAGAAAAAACAAAAGGTCAACTGACAAAGGACGAGGAAAGTCTTTTGGATCATTTGGTTTCTGACTTACAACTAAAATTCGTTCAATCAAAATAAAAAGGAGAATCAGAAGATGAATCTCAAAATGAAATTGAGCTTTTTAATCCCCGCTGCTTTCACTCTCATTTCACCTGCTGCCATCGCGCAAGTGCCGCAAAAAACGCCGCCACCGATGAAACTCAGCGAACCTTTGCCTGCCAATCAATTTTCAGAACTAGGCCGAATTATTAATCCCGCCATCGTGAACATTTCGACCTCTGTGATTTCACGGGGCCGTGTACAACGAGATCCCATGCTGGAAATGTTAGAAAGATTTTACGGAGTTCCGATGGATCGCCAAGGTCCCGGTGGACGCAGCAAAGGTCCTCAACAAATGGGACTGGGAACTGGATTTATTATTCGTGAAGATGGCCTGATTGTGACGAACAATCACGTCATCGAAGGCGCTGATATCATTCAAGTTCAATTGTCCGAAAAAGACGGAAAACTTTTCGAAGCCACAGTGGTCGGCACAGATTCTAGAACTGATATTGCCTTGATCAAAATTAAACCTGACGGAAAATTACCTGTTGCTGCTTTAGGAAATTCCAGTGAGCTTCAAGTGGGCGAATGGGTGGCCGCTTTCGGTAATCCTTTCGGTCACGGTCATACTTTGACAAAAGGAATTGTGTCTTCCATTGGCCGAGAAATTTCTGAAATCAACCGAGTGCCTTTGATTCAAACAGATGCTGGCATTAATCCTGGAAATTCCGGTGGACCGCTGGTGAACACCAAGGGTTATGTCATTGGTGTGAATTCTGCGATCGATGCCCGTGGACCCGGAATTGGTTTTGCGATTCCCATCGATGAAGTGAAAAAGATTTTGCCTGATTTAGAAAATCGGGGGTTCATTCGGAAAGGCTACTTGGGGATCGGTCTTGGAGATCACACGCCCGATAGCGCAGCGGATTTGGGATTGGATGAAAAAAATCCAGGAGCATGGGTGGCGCAAGTGGAACCCAAAAGCCCAGCCAGTAAATCAGGCTTAAAAATTTACGACACCATCACCGAAATCGATGGAAAGAAAATTAAAAACTCTCAGGATCTCAGCGACACCATTGCGGGCGTGGGACCAGGCACAGTTGTGACTTTAAAAGTGATGGGACAAAACCGAAAAACAAGAACTGTGAAAGTCACCGCAGGCGAAAGACCTGACCAGAAAAAGGCCGCAAAAAAAACCAGCGTCAACGAATCAGAAGGACAAACTGTCCCTCATAGCTTGGGATTCAAAGTGTCAGATATTGATGATGCTATTCGCGCGGACTTAGAACTTCCAAAGGATATCAAACAACCTGTCATCGTCAGCATCGAGCGTGGATCCCCGGCTTCTTTGGCGGGCGTCCGGGTGGGTGATGTAATTTTAGAAATGAATGGCAAAGAAGCCTCAACAGCAGCTGATGTGATCAAGAATACTAAAAAAGGGAAAAACGTCCTCAGACTGGCCCGTGGACGATCCATTTTAGTCATCACTTTCGAGTAAACCGGCTTTTTTAGAGCTCAAGATGAATATGCGGGGCGCGTCGACGACGGGCCCCTTGTTTTTTTGAGCTGTCTCACTCTGAAACAATCCCGGCTTAAGTCTGGTCCTGTTAAATCCGATAACATCTTGTGACATGCGTCCGACATCGCGATTGCAACAAGGAGTTCCAGCCATGAAAGTCACTGAAGTTAAAGTCTTTCCTGTAAACGAAGACCGCTTGAAAGCCTATGCGTCGATCACCATCGACGATTGTTTCGTGGTGCGTGACCTCAAAATCATTCAAGGAACCAGTGGACTTTTCGTGGCGATGCCGAGTAAAAAACGAAAAGATGGACAGTTCCGAGACATTGCCCATCCTTTGAACAAAGAGACTCGAGAAGAAATCGAAGATCTGGTGTTTGAAGCCTACGAGAACGAATTGAAATCCATGGGTGCAACGCTTGTGAACTTGAAAAGACAAAAAGCTCCCGATCAGGGCAGCGATTAGTCGAAATCAAAATCACATTTGTCACGAGAGGGTCCTGCGAACTAAAAACTCTCTCTTTACAGAGAAGCTGCTGAACTTGTGGGCTTACACAACCGGCGGTCCCTTAAAGCTTACGGGGCCGCCACTTTTTCCTTGCCACCGACGGCCCTTTTTCTTAAACCTGTAAGTCAGCGTTTCTGACTGGGGTATCGTCAAGTTGGTAAGACAACAGATTTTGATTCTGTCATTCGCAGGTTCGAGTCCTGCTACCCCATCCAATTTTCCTTCCAAAAATTTAGACCTAAAAATACTTAGTAAAGTCGCCGTAGCGGCTTAATTTCATTTAGAAAATCGAGTGGATCAGTATTTCACGATATTTCGAAGCATTTCCGAAGTTTGGTAACAGAATGGTAACACGCTGGTAACACTGTTCCGAACGCAACTTTTGTTGGCCCACAGCAGGTTTGAGAACCCTTTCTAGAATTGGAAATTCCAAATTCTAGGAATCGGATTCTTAATTTTAGGACGAAATCCCTCGTCCCTCAAAGTTCCAATGCTCAAAACCAAACCAACAAAGGAGGTCCCATGGGACTCGATAAACTTATTCAATCAATTGCGATCATTGCGGTCTTGGTGGTCGGAAGTGGCCACTTACCCAAAGCCCTTAAGCTCGTCCGACAGGCGCAGCTACAACTCATCCAAGATTCCAAAGCATCCAAGTGGGGGCAGGCATTTTTGCTGCCTCCATCGAAATAGTGAACAGCTAATTTAAAACTTAAATTTCTTGAGTCTTTAAAATTTGGTTCTTAGGTGACCGTTCACTTTGACTCAGATCTTATTTCACCTCTCCGCACGGACATCATGCCAACCCTCTAAAGCGCACTTGCGTGCGACGGGTTGTCATGAGTCCTGCCGCTTTCGCGTGTCGAGGTGCGATCTGCGCCAACGTTCACTTTTTTCCTCTTCGAGTTCCTCAGCCGTAGTTGAAGGAACCTCGAAAGAGAAAAATACACCGAACCAAGGAGACTCAGATGAACAACGAAATTTTCGAACAACTAAATGAACTAGCATTCAAACGTTCAATTCCATTTTGCTACAGCTGCTATAAAGAAGCTCCAACTGGCTGCTGCAAAGACTGTGGATCAGATGATCTGATGCGCTTAGTTCCAGGTGTCGGCTGCGAATATGGTACAGATTGGGTCATCAAGCATATCCTTGAAACTGAATTAACCGCTGTCGATCTAGAAGAAGAATTCGAAGAATCAATTCGCCAATGTTACCCCGAAGAGACTCAAGTTGGCTGGATGACTTTTGATACTGTGAAACTTATGAAAGAGAATGATCCTATCGGATGGCGCTGTGCTTTAGCTGACTATGAATCACAGGTAAATGACGACGAGGCTTTCATCACCATTGACGGATTTAAACATTATTCAAGGCAGGATGTTGAGAATCTACTTATTTAGAAAAACAAGAGTCGCTGTACGACTCTTAAAAAATCTAAATCTTAGTTCTATTTAATCGTAAGGCATTTCCTACAACCGAAACAGAACTCAAACTCATAGCTAAGCTTGCAATCATGGGACTTAGCAGAAGTCCAAATGTGGGGTAAAGAAGACCAGCTGCTATTGGCACACCAAGAGCATTGTATCCAAAAGCAAAAATCAAATTCTGACGTATGTTTTTCATCGTTGCCTGACTTAACCGATGTGCGCGAACAATTCCTATCAAATCACCCTTTACAAGCGTAACTCCAGCACTTTCAATTGCGACGTCAGTACCAGTGCCCATTGCAATACCAACATCAGCTTGAGCTAAAGCTGGGGCATCGTTAATTCCGTCCCCAGCCATTGCCACAATTTGCCCTTCAGATTTAAGCCCTTTGATAATTTCATTTTTTTGCGCTGGTAATACCTCAGCTTCTACGCGATCGATTCCCATTTCTTTTGCTACAACGTCAGCCGTATGCCGATTGTCACCAGTCAACATCACAACCTTGATACCTTTTGAGTGAAAGTATTCGATAGCAGGTTTTGCAGACTCCTTAATTGGGTCTTTGACAGCTATCACTGCGGCGGGCTTTCCATCAATTGCAGTCAGCATTGCCCCGTGACCTTTGCTTTGAAGTTCTTTTGCAATTTGCGATAGTTCGGCTGATTCGACTCCGAATTTTTCAAGAAGCTTTTTATTTCCAACCAAAACAACTCGACCAAGAACTTTTCCTTTTACTCCCATGCCTGTGAAGGATTCAAACTCTGTTACGTTTTCAATTTTCAATTTTCTCTCTAATGCTCCGTTAACAATGGCTTCGGCCAATGGATGTTCGCTCGATTTTTCTAGCGAAGCTACAGCTGACAATGTGTCAGATTCATTAAACCCATTCAAAGTGCTTACTAAAGCTAGCTTTGGTTTTCCTAATGTCAGCGTCCCAGTTTTATCAACAACAAGAGTTGTGATTTTCTCAAGCCCCTCTAACGCCTCAGCATTTTTAATGAGTACACCAAGGTTCGCTCCTTTTCCGGTGCCAACCATAATTGACATCGGAGTTGCGAGCCCAAGAGCACAAGGACACGCTATAATTAAAACGGCTACAGCATTGATAATTGCGTGAGTTAATTTTGGCACTGGCCCAAAGAAATACCAAACAACGGCAGTTACAAGAGCTATTAGAACAACAGCAGGCACAAAATACCCAGAAACTTTATCTGCCAATTTCTGAATTGGTGCACGACTTCTCTGAGCCTGTGAAACCATTTTGACGATTTGAGAGAGTAATGTATCTGACCCTACTTTTGTGGCTTTCATTACAAAAGCACCAGTTCCGTTGACTGTCGCGCCTGTTACTTTGTCACCGATTTCTTTTTCGACAGGAATGGGCTCTCCAGTTATCATTGATTCATCAACAACACTTCGACCTTCAACGACCTCACCATCGACTGGGACTTTTTCGCCGGGCCGAACCCTCAATAGATCTCCGACAAGAATTTGTTCAACAGGAACGTCTTCTTCCGATCCGTCAGATTTGATTTTGCGTGCAGTTTTAGGTGCAAGCCCCAGCAAAGCTCGGATTGCGTTTCCTGTTTTATTACGGGCCTGTAACTCCAAAACTTGTCCCAATAGTACCAACGTAACAATCACGGCAGCTGCCTCATAATACAAAGGAACCATTCCGCCATGTATTTTCAAGCTATCAGGAAAAATGGATGGATAGAATGTTCCAACCAAACTAAAAATATAAGCGACACCTGTGCCCATCGCAATAAGTGTAAACATATTGAAATTTCGAGTTTTGATCGAAGACCAACCTCTTTCAAAAAATGGAAATCCGCCCCAAAGAACAACTGGAGTTGCAAGAATGAATTGTATGCTTGCATTGACCCATCCAGGAATCATGTGTTGCACAGGCTGCCCCGGAATTAAATCTGACATCGCTAGAATAAGTAATGGGATTGTTAGTGGAACACTCACTTTTAATCGTCTTACAAAATCAATGAGCTCAGGATTCTCAACTTCCTCTAAAGACACTTCTTCAGGCTCAAGCGCCATTCCACAAATGGGACAATTTCCAGGCCCTTTTTGACGAACCTCAGGGTGCATAGGGCAAGTGTAGACCGCTTCGCTGTCTACCTTCTGTAGCCTTTCAGCCTGGGGTGACAAATATTTTAAGGGTTCAGCCTCAAACTTAGTTTTGCATTTTGGATTGCAAAAATAAAAGGTTTCTCCATTGTGCTGGGTATTTCCACCTTTAGCGCTTAAAGGATCAATCATCATTCCACATACAGGATCTTTCACAAGAGTCGATTTTATTGCAGAGTCACTCTTGGTCGAACAGCACGAGTGTGATTCGGAATGTGGGTGATTGTGTTTATTTTCGGGTTGATTCATAAAGACTCCTAATTGACCTGAAACTTAAATTCTATTTTTCTGTCATAGCCGTTGATGTGCTTTGAGATTTTAAATTTGGATGACTGCTTACAAGCTCATAAATTTTAAGCTTCGTAAGATAATAGTCTTTTCGATATTCAAGATTTCTAATGCGAGCCTCAACGAGACGCTCAGATGCACCGACCATGTCGGGAGAATTTTTAACCCCACGTCTGTACTCGCCTAAAGTAATTTTATAATACTCTTCAGATTTTGAGAGATTTTTTTCTTCTAAATTCAACCGATCGTTCAAAGTTGCAAGTTTAGAAAACAGGTTATCAGCTTCAGCGAGCGTCGATAAATTTTTCTTAGAAGCAGAAGCCTCTTTAGCAACTACTTTAAATCGGGCAGATCTAGTTTGATTGAGTGTTTCTAGGCCAGAGAATAATGGAACTGAAACCTTAAGTGCTACAGAGTAATTATCATTTCCAGCAAAGACACGTTCTTCATTTGCCAGTTTACCGTATGTTGCTTCGAGATCCACTGAAGGTAGAAAACCAGATTTTGCAACTCGTGCATCCATTTCGCCGAGTTGAATTTCAGCCCGAGCCTCAGCAAGTTCAAAATTTGAATCACGGATCTGAGCAACGATGGAGCTACGATTCAAATCTAATGATGAATCTCTTGTTAGGTGTCCTTTCACAACCAAAGGAGTCGCAATGTCCTTTCGACCCAGAAGAACGGATAGCTCTCGAGACTTTTCAGATACTTCTTGTGTCAACATTTTCAAATCAGAGTTCAGAGTTGCATCTCTCAACTCGAACTCGATCACATCGGCACTCGATGTGAACCCAGAACTCTTTTTCAGCTTTCCCAATTTCATCTGTTCTTGATTCATCTGAATCGCTTTTCTTTTTAGATCGGAGCTCTCTAGCAAAAATAGCAACTCAAAATAAACTCGACTGATTTCTCTGCTTATTTTTGCCTTAACAGCCTCGAGTCGTTTTTGTTCAAGTTCACTGACAATTTTAGATTTACCGAGCTCACTTGAATCTTTACCACCGCGATAAATATTCCACTCAGCCTTGCCATACAATGCAGTTCCAGAGTTCTTTTCAGACTCGAAGCTGGTGGTGATAGGTCCACCCTCTATAGAAAGCTGAGGCATTAAAGGGCCAGATTTAGAGCTCTTTTCTAGCAAAGAAGATTTATATTGAGCTTGAGCTTCTTGGATTTCAAGATTTTGATCTGCAGCTTCATTTAAAAGTTGTTCTAACGTCAGCGACCCCTGATTCGGATGATCTGCGAAAGCAATGTTTCCACTTAAAATAGAACATCCAATTAAAATTAAATGAAGAAATTTAAGATGCTGACTCATAGATTTTTCCTTAGCTATTGTTGCGGCTCAATATTGAAACTCATTTTTTCAGGTTTTCCGCCATGGGTAACTGTCATATCGAGCGTGTAACGATGAGAGTTTTTCGCATCAATTTTTGCTTCGAACATGTTACCAACTGGGGCAAAATCAACTTTCTCAGATTTAGGTTTTCTCGGGAACTTTACTGAGGCGACAATTGCCACGTCTTTAGTTGGGATGTCATTTTTGTCATGATCAAAAACTAAAACCTTAACTGTTCCTTTTTCCTCTTTAACTTCAACAAACATATGAGATGTTGTCTTGACCTGTCCTGGTGGAATCATTTTTGAAATCTGGGCTCCGGGGACTTTGTCATGGCCTTCATGGGCCTGAGCTATCCCAGATGAAAAAATTAAAGCTGCTAATAAAAATAATGTATTCATAAATTCTCCCTAGTGGTGCGTTGGTTTGAGTTCAGTTTCATTAAAGTTGATATTCTTTTCGGCTGATTTTTTGCCGAAGCGATAAAAAACCGTTGGTGTCACAAACATATCAAGCAAAGTTGAGCTGATCAGTCCGCCGACAATGACGACAGCTACTGGATGCAAGATTTCTTTCCCAGGATCGCCCTCCGCAAGAACCAATGGCAAAAGTCCAAGAACGGCAGTTAAGGCTGTCATCAGCACAGGCACTAATCGCTCTAGCGATCCTCTAATCACCATTTCCTTGGTGAACTTTTCGCCTTCATATTTCATAAGGTGCAGATAGTGCGAAATCATCATGATGCCATTTCGACTTGCGATACCGCAAAGAGTGACAAAGGCGACCATCGTAGCGATCGAAAATACGCGGTCAGAAAAATAAATAGCGACTAAACTTCCGATCAGAGCCATCGGAATATTCAGCATAATTTGAACGGCAATGAAGGAAGATTTAAAGTGAGCGTAAAGTACTACAAAAATACCAATCAACGACAGTAGTCCCAAAAGTAGAATCAATCGACTTGCTGATTTTTGACTTTCAAATTGCCCACCAAACTGAAGAAAATAGCCATCAGGTATTTGAACATCTTTTTGAATTCGAGTTTGAATTTCTTGAACCAAGCTGTCCAAATCACGCCCCGATGAATTTGCAGAAACAACAATTCTGCGCTGTGCATTTTCACGGTTGATTTGATTTGGACCTTGTGACTCATAGACATCAGCCACTTTTTCTAATGTCACTTTTCTACCGTCAGGCATTATCTTGAGTGTAGTTTGCTTGATCAAATCTAGATTCGCTCGAGATTTATCATCAAAGCGCATGTACACATTGAAAGTTCTTTGCTGATCAAGAACCTGCGCAATCACCTCGCCATTGAGTGCTTTTTCTAAAGTTTCAGATAACTCTCCCGCAACGATCCCATACTGGCCAGCTTCATCACGTAAAAGTTGAATTTTTACCTGAGGTATTAGCACCTGCTGCTCTATCTGAAGATCAACAAGCCCCTTTGTTCCCTCGAGTGACTTATAAATTTCAGATGCTTTTCCACGAAGTGTGCTTAGGTCTGGACCAAAAAGCTTGATTGCGATTTGCGCACGAACACCTGAAAGTAGGTGATCAAGCCGATGGGATATGGGTTGACCAATGTTTACGAAAACACCAGAAACGGAATCAAGCTTTTCGCGCATTTCTTTAAGGACAAATTCTCTTGGGCGGCCTTCATTTTTAAAATCGACATCAATTTCTGACGAATGAACACCTTCAGCGTGTTCATCGAGCTCGGCTCGGCCAGTTCTGCGGGCAACAGACTTAATTTCAGGAATCGACAGAAGCAATTCTTCGATTTGTATTCCTACTTTGTTAGATTCCTCCAAAGAAATTCCTGGCTCAGCCAGAACACCGACTGTAGCTGTTCCCTCATTAAATTTTGGCAAGAAATCGCGACCCATGAAAGGGATCAAAGCCAGAGATGAGGCAAAGAGGACTATTGAGATACCAAATACAACATTTGGATTATCAAGGGATTTGTTTAATAGCTTTCTATCCCAGTTTTTAAGTGCCTCAACAAGCTTTCCATCTTTATGTTCAATCAGTTTGTCTTTAGCTAAAAGGAAAGAGCAAAGCACAGGTGTGATGGTTAATGAAACAAACAGAGAAGCAATCAATGAAACAATATAAGCCATTCCAAGTGGTATAAATAGGCGACCCTCAATACCACTCATATAAAAGAGCGGTAAAAAAACGAGGACAACAATGATTGTTGCAAAAACGATTGAGTTTCTGACTTCGGACGAAGCGTTATAAACCACTTGCAATGTTGGAAGAGGTTCAGCCAGCGTCTTGTTTTCTTTAAGGCGTCGAAAGACATTTTCAACATCAACAATCGCATCATCCACAAGTTCACCAATGGCAACGGCTACACCACCAAGTGTCATTGTATTCACCGACAATCCGAAATAATGAAAAACGATAGCTGTAACTAAAAGTGATAATGGAATCGCGGTCAGCGTAATGGCAGTGGTTCTGAAATTGAGAAGAAACATGAATAGAACAATGAAAACGAGGATTGTCCCATCTCGAAGGGCCTCTTTGACATTGTTCACGGCAGCCTCAATAAAGTGACCCTGTTTAAATAGGTCCTTGTGAAATTCGGCGCCTTTGGGAAGTGATTTTTCGAGCTCCGTAAGTGCTTCATCAATTTTTTTTGTTAGTTCAATTGTGTTTGCACCAGGCTGCTTTTGAATACTAAGAATAACAGCGGGCTTACCATTAACGCTGCCATCACCGCGCTTTATTTGAGCGCCTATTTTAACTTCGGCTATGTCTTTTACAAAAACCGGTTGACCTAAGTGAAGCCCAACAACCGAATTTAAAATGTCTTCTTCTGATTTTATTGTCCCAATATTGCGAATTAAAAATTCTTTTTTGTCTAAATCAATATAACCGCCTGTGGTGTTAAGACTAATTTTTGACAATGCTTTTTCGATGTCTTCTAACGGCAATTGAAATTTTTGAATTTTTTCGGCGGAGAGTAGAATTTGATACTGTTTTACTCCACCGCCAATCGCGATGACTTGTGAAACTCCAGGAACAGAGAGAAGTCGCGGCCGAATTGTCCAATCTGCGAAAGTGCGCAGATCAAGTGGATTTACTTCAGATTTTGGTGAT
>CAZPBD010000040.1:0-24759 GCA_964584655.1 uncultured Pseudobdellovibrionaceae bacterium
AAAAACAAATTCAAAAAGAACCGCTGATCACGCTTGGTGTGGTAGGACTTTTCGGGTTTTTGCTGGGCTGGCTTTTAGGAAGTTGTAAAAAATGAAGTCGATGTTATTGGATTTTGTTTTTTCAATGATCACGCGAATCTTTAAAAGAGATTTAAAAAAACAAGGTCTTTTGATTTATTTGAAAGTCCTGAATGGTGTAAGACTTGGAACTTTGGGTTTTATTCTACTGTTTGTGTTCTTTAATTTGATGGTTATTTCTTTATTAGCATTAGTCGTCGTAAGTATTTGGCTAATGCCCATCGATCTAGAAACAAAGCTTTTTTGCTTACTGGGAATATTTGGGTTGTTTTTTCTCACCTCCATGGCCATTTTGATCTGGGCTTTTTCGGAAAAAACTTGGCTTAAAGAGTCCGGCGCAAATGAAATGATCAAGAACCTTTAAGCTGCACTGTTTGAATCTGACCTGTCAGGTAAAAATCGAAGATAAAGAAAGCCCACAATTGCAGCCACAGAGGATCCTAACAGAATTCCGGTTTTTGAGTAGATTTCAAGATCCGGCGGAAGCGCAAGCGACGAAATAAACAAAGACATTGTAAATCCGATGCCGGCTAAAATCCCCACTCCAAAAAGCTGGGACCAGCGAACCCCTTTAGGTAATACAGAAAGTCCAGCAAGGACAAAGATCAAACAAACTAACATGATTCCCACAGGCTTTCCTATCATCAAACCAAGGCCAACCCCTTGATGAATGGGATGATTGATAAGTTCTTGGAAGTGAATATTTCCCAATGCAACTCCAGAATTGAAGAAGGCAAAAACAGGCATAATAAAAAACTGACATATGGGATGTAGGAATCCAACAAGTTCATTCAATGGAGAAAAGGATCCCTCTGACCTTTGAGCATCAGGAAATTTGAGAGGCGTAAAGAGTCCAATGAGAACGCCTGCGATTGTTGCATGCACTCCAGAAATGAGGAAGGCCGTCCAAACACCGAGTCCTAAGAAAACATAAGGGATGTAGCTTTTCATTTTCAACTTTTGTAAAACCACAATCAAACCCAAGCCGACTGCTGCAAGTCCTAGGGCTAAAAGATTCAATTTTGCTGTGTAGAAAAAGGCAATTACCAAGATGGCTCCTAAATCATCAATGACGGCTAAAGCCATCAAAAATAAAGTCAGAGATTTAGGGATGCGATTTCCTAAAAGGCTCAGGGCACCTAAAGCAAATGCGATATCAGTGGCCATGGGAATGCCCCAGCCAGCTAGCGCAGGAGCTGCGGGGTTCAGTGAGAAATAAATCAAGGCAGGCAATACCATTCCGCCCAGCGCACCAGCCAGCGGCAAAGAAGCTTTCTTCAGAGTGCTCAGCTCGCCATTGATCATTTCTTTTTTAATTTCCATTCCTACCATGAAGAAAAACAAAACCATGAGGCCATCATTCACCCACAACTGAAGTGACAGAGACCCAATTGGAATTTGAATCAACGAGAAATAAAGTTGTGAAAATGAGCTATTGGCCAAGATCATGGTCAAAATTGCGACTGCAAGTAGAATCAGACCTGGAATAGCTTCACGGTGAATTTTTTTGTAAAATTGAAATTTCCCAGCAGAGTTTGTACTCATGTTTATGCATTTCCTTTAAATAAATGAACCAGTTCAAAAGCTTCACGAATGGCCCTCTTCGCATCAAGTTCACCTGCCAATCGAGCTCCTCCGATGACAGTGAAGGGAATATTTAAAAGCTTTAAATTTTCGATTAAATTGACGACAGATTCTTGTCCCGCGCAAATGATCACTTGATCAGCAGGAATGGATTTCAATTCACCACTTGATAGTTTCACTTCCACAGAAGTCGTAGTGATTTTTTGATAATCAAGATCATTGAAAAATTGAAGTCCGTGTCGCTTCAAATCTAATCTGTGAATCCAGCCAGTGGTTTTACCAAGGCTCAGGCCGAAGCTTTTTTTAGATCTTTGGAGCAACGTCACACTGACGTCGGATTTAATTTTCTGAGAAGGTTTCAATCCTCCGCTTGTTTCGATGTCAATATTCCAGTGCTTGAAAAATTTCGAAAACTGGGTGTCCATTTGAGAGTGGTGATGAAATATGGAAGTGGCCACATCCACAGCAATTCCACCAGCACCAATGATCACGATGTTTTTACCCAGAGCGGGTTGATTTCTTAAAAATTGATCATAGGTCACAACATGACTTAAATCCGCACCTGGGATTTGGGGTTTTCGAGGTGAAACGCCTGTGGCTAAAATCACGTGATCAAAATCTTTGAAAGTCTGAGGCTCTGAGGAAAAATGAATTTTTCCACCCAGTCGAAAAATTTCGGATTTCCAATGAACAAGGCTGCGGGCGTAATCTTTTTTTCCTGGAATGAGCGCTGCCAATTGAAACTGGCCACCCACATCAGCGGATTTTTCAAAAAGAGTCACTTCATGTCCTGATTTCAATAAAACCAAAGCCGCATTCAGGCCGGCAACACCCGCACCAACAACTGCTATTTTTTTAGGTGAAGTCATAGGTTTTAAATAGGGGCTCCACTTATTTTCTTCACAGGCCGTCGGATTCACTAAACAGGAAGCTCTTTTTTGGGAAAAAATATGATCCAGGCAGGCTTGGTTACAAGCGATGCAGGGATTAATTTCAGAAATTCGATTTGATTTTGTTTTTTCAACGAATTCTGGGTCTGCTAAAAAGGGCCTTGCCATGGAAACCAAATCTGCGTGGCCATTTTGTAAAACCATTTCGATGGACTCAGGTCGACTGAACCGATTGGTCGCAATTACGGGAATTTGAACGGCCATTTTTAATTTCTGAGTGATTGTCGAGAAAGCAGCTTCAGGGACCATGGAGCCAATGGTGGGCACTCGGGACTCGTGCCATCCAATTCCAGAATTCAGGATGTCTGCACCCGCGGATTGAAGAGCTTTTGCATAGTGTTCAATTTCAGACCACGGACTTCCGTCTTCTAATAAATCCAGAATTGGAATTCGAAAGACAATGAGAAACTCAGGCCCTAAAAGAGCACGGGTTTGTTTGACAATTTCACTACCAAAGCGACAGCGATTTTCTAGATTTCCACCCCACAGATCTGTTCTTTTATTTGTCCGAGGAGAAAAAAATTGGTGAAGAAGATAGCCCTCTGAGCCCATGATTTCCACACCGTCGTAGCCAGCCTCCTTCGCAAGACTTGCCGCTTTCACAAAATCTTGAATTGTGGATCTGACAGCAAATTCAGGTAAAGCAAAGGGCTTAAATGGAGTGATAGGGGATTTGATTCTGCTTGGGGCCACCGACAGAGGGTGATAAGAGTAGCGACCCGCATGTAGCAGCTGCAAAATAATTTTGGATTTTCCGCTGGCATGAACTTGATCTGTTAATTTGCGATGGGCCATGGCCATTTTTTTTGAATTAAAAGTTCCTGCAAAGGGAGTCAGGCGCCCCAGTCGATTTGGTGAATAGCCCCCGGTAATGATCAGTCCGATATCGGTCTTTGCACGACTGACAAAATAGGAAGTCAACGCTTCTAAATCCGAGAGCTTATCCTCAAGCCCCGTGTGCATAGAGCCCATAACAAAACGATTGATCAAAGTTTGATTTTTTAAAATCAAGGGCTCAAAAATTTTCCTATTTTCCATGGTCCAATCATGGCAAAGGCTTTCCTATTTTGACAAGGGAAAGCGTCTCATTTTGAGAGGTGTGCATCTGGTCATTGAATTGCACCAGCTCACACTTGTGATTCAATTTTTGATTGTTTTAAGTTTAATGCTGAGTGGGCTGCCGGTTCTCGCGGGTGATGACATTCCTTGGAGTTTTGAGACCGATTCCAGGGTCATCGCCATTGGTGACCTCCATGGTGATCTGGATTCACTCAAGCAAATACTCGTAGAAAATAAAGTCATTGATCGACAGGGAAAATGGATTTCAGGGACGGATCATTTAGTTCTCAACGGAGACCTTGTCAATTTGGGTCCGAAAAGTTTTGAACTTCTTAATTTCGTCATGGAATTGGAAAAGCAGGCAAGCTTAAGTCGTGGAAAAGTACATGCCATCCTAGGGAATCATGAAGTGATGTTAGCCACAGGAAAATTCAATTTACTGAGCCCACAAGATAAAAAAGCCTTCGCAGAGTTTGCAGCTCCGGGTGCTCCCTATTCCAGTGAAAGTCTATTTGCTGCTCTGACGGGCGATTCTCTCTATGCAAAGTGGTTACGAAGCCGTAATTCGATAATTCGAATCAATCGACAAATATTTGTGCATGCGGGTCTCGACACTTGGATGCTAAATTCGGATCCAGGTCAAATTAACTATCTTGTACGAGCCTGGCTCAAGCGTTCTCAAATGACTTTGTCGCCAGAGCCTATGGGAAGACTCGATCCTCCTCCACCGCCAGAAACCAAAAAATTAATCGAAATAGGTTCTGGGCCTGGCGGAACATCTGCGTTGAATGATCCGATCAATGAAAATGGAAGCGCCAAGCCTGCCATGTCCGTAGAAATATTGGATCTCATTCTTCGACAATTGAATGCAGACTCCATTGCGGTTGGTCATATTCAAACTCACGATCAACTGATTTCTTTGCTTCACAGCCGCTATGGATCTCGAGTCATTCAGCTGGACACGGGAATTTCCGAAGCTGAAAAGGGAAGACTCAGCGCGCTGATTATGCAGGGATCGAGTCTCAAAAGTTGGCATCTGGATCGCAAATTGATTTCTGCAATTAAATCTTGTACGACAGCAGTGAAAGCTCAATAAATCTTGAGGTCCCAAATGCCTGTTCATCCTGAAGTTCAAAAGTACATGGATTTAATTTCTCAAGCCCCTTCGTTTCATACGATGGATCCGACTGAAGTCAGACAACTTTTTTTGCAAAGAAAATCCATCGTGGAACCTGTGGCTCCAAAACTTTCAAAAATTGAAGATATTGATATCAATCAAAACATCCAAATCAGACTCTATCGCCCAAATAGTCAAAGTGAAGATCGAGTTCTACCGGTTCTTGTTTACTACCACGGCGGTGGGATGATGATCGGAGATCTGGAAACCCACGACACTCTTTGTCGCGAACTTTGCCAAAAAAGTGATGTGTGTGTCGTTGCTGTCAATTACAGACGCGCCCCTGAGCACCGCTTTCCGACGGCCGTCGAAGATAGTTGGCTGGCGTTTCAGTGGATTTTGAAACAGCATCAGCAATTAAAAATTGATCAAAATCGAATTGCCGTGGCCGGAGACAGTGCAGGTGGAACTTTAGCAGCTGTCGTTGCTATTATGGCTCGGGATCATCAAATCAAAATCCGCTACCAAGTTCTGATTTACCCTGCGACTGACCAAACTTTAAGTTATCCTTCCATCGACAAATTTGCCAATGGCTATGTTCTGACAAAAGAAAATATTCTGTTTTATCGAAAGCACTATATCGATGAATCTGATTATACCGATTTTAGAGCTTCACCCATTAAAGCATCAAATTTTTCAAATTTAGCTCCGGCCTTTGTTTTGACTGCAGGATTTGATCCCTTGGTGGATGAAGGTTATGCCTATGCTGAAAAACTGAAAGCTGCAGGCATTCAAGTGGAGTACAAATGTTACCCTGATATGATTCATGGATTTGCTCGCATGGGTGGTATCATGCAAACTGCAAATTTGGCTGTGCTTGAAGTATCAGAAAAAATAAAAAAGTCTTTAAGTTAATTTTTTTTAAAAACAAATCCGATCACGCACAAAATTGGCATGGAAGTCAGAAGCACCACAAGCACTGCACCCACGGGCAAATCCCACTTATAGCTGACCCACATTCCGAATAGACTTAAGACACTTGAAACCAGCCACCCAAAATACAATTTTGATGAAAGTGTTTTAAAGTATAAAGAGCTCAGGACTGCAGGAACGATCAGGTAAGAAAAAACTAAGAGGACGCCTGCAACGGGCGTTGAAGTTGTAATCACAATACCAAACAAAGCATAAAAAAGAAAATCCCAGCGAAGGGGATGATTTTGATTTTGAAATGAACCCTTCAAAAACTGCTTTCGGAAAATCCAATGGATCATTCCAATCAGGGAATAGATCAGAAAAGTTTTTAAGACATCATTCCAACTGACCCAAAGAATCTGTCCAACTAGAGCTTCTTTCAAATGCTCAGTTCCATGAGCCAACTGGTCGACCACAATCACGATGGCAGCAGATGCAAAAGCGTAGGTCACGCCGATCAGGGCCTCTTGAGAAACTTTTTTCTCAACCTTTTTAGCAGCTGTAAAAAGTGCCGCTGCTAAGAAAGTGCAGCTTAATGATATTAAAATTCCTGATTCAGAGGAATGTTCTGGATCAATCAGAAGAGCTAAAGTGGCCCCGAAGGCTGCCACTTGTGCAAGGCTGAGATCCACAAACACAACTCCCCGGGCTAAGACATGAAGGCCCAGATAGCAATGCATGCCTGCAAGCAGCAGGCACATCGCAAAAGGAGCTGCTAAAAAGTGGATCACTTCCATTTATTTCCCTTCGATGGCTAAAACGAGCTGTTCATAGACATCTTCTAAGTTTTCTAATTTTTTATCAGACTGGACAGAAATACCGACGGATTTTATGAGAGCACCCGGAACCTGTGCCGCCACTTTTTCAGCAGCTTTTGTATCAAAGAAATTGTCGACTAGAATCAATTTTATGTTTTCACTCTTCATCAGTTCAATCAACTTAAGAAGGTGTTGTGCCGACGGGGGGACTCCAGGTTTAGCTTCTAAAAAAAGGGGAGCCGTGAGTTGCATACTTTTCAGAAAGTAATTCAGTGAGGCGTGATAGGTAATCACACTTTTAATTTTTGTCTGTTGAACTCTGTTCTTCCAGGTGAGGAACTTGGAATTCATTCGCTGTTGATACTGTTGTGCTTGAGATTGATAAAAACTTTTATTTTCAGGATCTAATTCTGAAAGCCTTTCAGCAACCTTAAATCCCAATTCCACAGTGATGACTGGATCAAGCATAAAGTGTGGGTTTCCCTCGGGGTGCACATGGCCAAGTGCCCGAGTGGCGCCGGCTGGCAGGGAATCAATGGGCTTTACAAATTGGCCGAGTTCTAGAGATCCAGGCTTCGAAGAATTGATTTTTGGATTGCGAGATCCCAGCACCAAATTGGGAAGCCAGCCGGATTCAAGGGCCAGGCCATTTGACACAAGCAGATCTGCTTTCTGAAGCTTCACCATGTATGAAGGTTTGGCTTCGATAAAGTGAGGATCTTGAGTCCCTTTTACGATGCTATTGACCTCAGCTTTATCAACAACAATTTGCTTCACTAAATATTGAATGTCTGAGGTGGTTGTGACAATGACAAGCTTTGCAAAGCTTGTCATTGAAAGAAGACTGAGAAGTATTAAGTTAATCATATGATCCTCATGGATTAATATTGATGGGCAGGATGGGCACCAATACTGAAGTTCATTTGAAGCATTAATTTTTGCTCTGGTTTATCTGCACCATCTTCTAAGTGATCGTACTGCAAACGTAGGCCAGAAAATTCAGAAGGAATGTAGCCAATCAGCGCTGAGTATTTTTTTTGAGTGCTCGGTAATGGATCCAGATTTGCTAAATCTTGGTTTTTGATTTTGAAATACTCACCTCGGGCTTGAAGCCACCAACGTTGGCTGACTTGGTATTGTACGTAAGTTGCAATTCCAGATCCCAGCTCATCCGTCGCCTGATTATTTTGTCGCTCCATCACCTCTGTGTTCCAAGTGAAGGACTGAGTTTTATCCTGTCGCCATTTTAAAGTGACGTAAGCTCCCAGAAGATTCGTCGTACGATCCGCCGTATTTTTTCCCGTAGCTCCTGAACCTGTTAGCTCTAGGGTTGTGTTTTCAGAAAGGTCCCATAGATTTTTGATCTGAATCAGTTGGACATTCTGGTTGGCAGAATTGGATTTGAAATAATCTAAACCTTCCCCTTGACCTGATAGCAATTGCAACGTGATTTCAGAATACCAACTGGCTGGCAAAAGAATGGCGGCAGACGCTCCGTTGTCATTAAGACCTTCTTCCCCCAGAAGATTTTGCTGGAACAGCGGTGCATCGATAAAGGGAAAGGCATGAGTGTGGTACTTGTTATGGTTTCCAAGAGCAGCTTTGAATTTGCCAAACTTGAGAGTGACTCGATCCAACCCTAGAGTTTCAGCAAAAACCTCTTCGGGTTCAAAAATAAATTCCTCGCTGCGGGTGTTGGGGGTGACTGTTGAATCCACTTCCACTTCTTTTTTAATCGCAAAAAAACTAGATAGCTTCCAGTCGGGGTCCACGTCAGCAGTGAATTGAAGCTCTGATTCTTGAAGGTCTAAGCCGTTACGAACCTCTGAGAGAGCTGAGTTTCCGCGATTCGAACTTTGGTAGAGCAACAGGGTGTTGATACCTATGTTGAGGTTTTTGACTTGTTGGGCATGTGATTCAAATGAGATGAGAGTTGCTAATAGCAAAAATTGAAAACGCATAGGTGTCTCCGTAAAAGTAAGTGAAAAAAAAGATGTGGGTAAAAGTTAGGCGAGGGAAATGGAGGGGGGGCCGCGAGCTAACTTTGAAAATCTGTGACTGTCTTTTACAATGAATCGGACATGATCAAAAAGCACCTGCGAAGAAACTGTGGGTCTATCAAGAGTCACAAAGTCTAAAGCAAGATGGGTTTGATTGGATCGGTGCTGAAGAAAATCTTCGATCCAGCAAGTGGCATGGGATTCATGTTTGATTTCTTCGGCATGAAATTGTGTGCCAGCAGTGACTTCCTGGTGGGAATCCAAACCATGAATTAAATGATGGACTGCGTCCTTGTGGCCTGCAAGCCAGAACATTGAGAATGAGAGATAAAGAAGTAAAACGCGTTTCAAAAGCACAATTTTTCTTAACTCACGTTAGTTCAACTTGCAATGGATGATCATGATAATCTACAACAATACAGTGAAATCAAAAGTTTACGACCTTATTTCAAGCGAGCTTCCCCACTTTATGACGGACTCATGGCTAACAAATTTCAGCAATGCAGCGGCACTTCTTTATCAACATCTGCCTGAAATTAATTGGGTGGGATTTTATCTGAAAAGCGGGGACTCATTAATCCTCGGTCCTTTTTGCGGAAAGCCTGCTTGCATGGAAATCAAAATGGGAAAGGGTGTTTGTGGGACTTCTGCTCTGCAAAGGCAAACCATCATCGTTAAAGACGTGCACCTTTTTGACGGTCATATTGCCTGTGATTCTGCCTCCCAGTCAGAAATCGTGATTCCCATTATTCAAAATGGAAAACTGATCGGAGTGCTGGATGTGGATTCACCTTCACTTTCGCGATTTGATTTCAAAGATGCCCAAGAGCTGGAAAAACTGGTTCAAGTGATCGTAACAAAAACAAACTTTTCAAACCTTTCATTATGAATCTGATTCAATTGATTAACGGGACTAAACAAATCGGTTCCAAAACTTTATTCAATCAGGCTTACCTCTCGATCAATGACGATGAGCACGTGGGGCTTATTGGTGCTAACGGAGCAGGTAAGACAACGCTATTTAAAATCCTCGCAGGCTTCGACGAGCTCGATTCTGGTCAATTGATTAAATCCACTCAACTCAAAGTGGGATACCTTCAACAGGAATCAGACTGGGACGTGGATCTGACGGTCGAGCAGTTTCTAAGTGCAGAAAGTCTTGTTCCTATCTGGGAAATCAAAAAGTGGGGCCCCCAATTAGGTTTGGAAGAATCTTTGTATTCAAAAAGTATGAAGACTTTAAGTGGCGGTTACCGCATGCGGATTCAGTTACAAAAGTTGATGGCTCAACTTCCTAATCTTTTGCTTTTGGATGAGCCCACGAATTTTTTGGACTTGGAAACCACTTTAATCCTGGAAAACTTTTTGCAAAAGTACAAAGGTGCATTTCTGCTGATTTCTCACGACCGAGAATTTTTAAAGCGAACCACAGATTACACAGCTGAAATAGAATTAGGAGAAATGACAAAGTTTCCAGGGCACATTGATGATTACTTCGAACAAAAAAAAGAACTTCAAGGTTTGTTGGCAGCTCAGGCTCGTAATCAAGACCAAAAACGAAAACAAATCCAAGAATTCGTAGATCGATTCAGGGCTAAAGCTTCAAAAGCTCGTCAGGCTCAAAGCCGGATGAAAATGCTCGACAAAATGGAAATTATCGAGACCAAAGAATTACCAGTTCGTGCACAAATTCAAATTCCAAAGCCTGTGAACACAGGCCGAGAAACTTTGATTTTAGATCGCTTAGCTGTCGGATTCGAAAACAGAAAAGTTCTTTCCAATATTCAGTTTCGCCTGAACAGAGGCGATCATTTGGCTGTGGTCGGTGTCAACGGCGCAGGAAAATCCACTTTGCTCAAGACTTTGGCTGGACGATTGCCACCTTTGGAAGGAGAGATGAAGTGGGGTTATCAAGTTCAGGTTTCCTACTTCGCTCAACATTCCACAGATGAGCTTCTGTTAGACGAAACTGTCATTCAAGCTATGCAACGAAAGTCTCACAAGGAAGTGACTCTTCAAGAAATAAAAAATATGGCAGGATCTCTGCTTTTTAATGGAGATGACATCCATAAAAAAATTAGAGTTCTAAGTGGTGGAGAAAAATCCAGGGTTGCATTGGGGCAAGTTTTGCTACAAAAAAATCCGGTTTTACTTCTGGATGAGCCCACCAATCACTTGGACTTTGAAACCGTCGAGGCTTTAACTCAAGCCTTACATACCTACGAAGGATCTGTTCTTTTTGTTTCTCACGATCGAGGATTTGTCAGAAGATTGAGTACAAAAATTCTCGAAATTAAAAATGGCAAAGCGGAATTTTATCCTGGTACCTACGATGACTACGTTTGGCGCCAAGAAAAGTTTCTTCTTTCGCCAGAGGTTGATGAGCCCGTCCTTGACGTGCGACCTGCAACTAACAAAACAAACTTAAAAATCAATGCGCCGCCGGTGACTCAAGAAACAAAAGTTATGATCCGAGATCTATTGAAGAAATTTGATACAGATCTAAAAGTGATCTTAAAAAAGGAAAAGTCCGTCGAGAGCGAAATCAGTCAGAAAAATCAGCTCAAAGAAAAATTAATTGAAGAATCCATGACAGCTCAGGGACTTCGGGTTCCAGAAATTTCCAAACAATTGGCAAGCTTGGATATGGAAATTCGAGATTTAGAAATGAGTTGGATGGGTTACATGGAATCCAAAGAAAAAATCAATCAAGAGATCGAGAATTTAAAGGCAAAGCCAAAGGATTAGTTCTTTTGCTTTCTTTTTCCAGAGGTTGATGAATCTGAAGTTGTTGGCCTTGCAGAAAACCTTCTTGAAAGTTTTCAGAATTTTGATAATTTTCACCGCGCCCAATGGACCTGGATCTTAAGTTGGGGTGAATGGTTCCAGCATATTTTTTCAACTGTGAACTGAGCGGCACAACGACCAAAGCTTGTCCCTCATTTTGATTCACACTGCCACTGAGTTTCGATTTAAATCCCTCCAGGATTCCTGATTGAAAAGAAATTCGACTGCCCTTGGTGGTTTTTGATTTTTCATGCATGACGCGAGTCAAAAATTGGTAAACGTAGTCGGCAATCAGTACATTTTCCTTAAGCCCCATGATTTCTAAGGTTTTTTCTTCTTGGTTTTTTTGTAAACAATAACTTTGGCCGATAAACCCAAAAACCGAATAGTGTTGAATCAAAAAGTGCAGCATTTCTTTATCCAGCCTGCTGATATTTCCTTTTTTAGATTTTAATTGATGGTGATAATAAAAATTTCTCTGATTATGGGATTGCTCCTGAAGATTTAATGTCGAGCCCAAATGCTGAGCTTTAATCAAAGCCAGTTCTGCCTCATGAGGATTGCTCGAGCTGGTCAGGCTTAAGAGTTTTTGTATTTTAGAAACTTTCCCCATGGGTTCATTTCTCTGCTTCCAATCCAACGGAAAATTTTGAAAATCCACAGACCCATTTCTGAATTCATCGGGGACACCAATCATGTCACAAGCTTTTTGAAAATCAGGACCGTGGCTGTCTGTTGACTGCAAGATTTCGCTGACAATTTGGTGGGCCATTTCGTGCTTTAAAACAGCTGTCAACTGGTACCAGTTCGCTAGCTCCAACAATTTTTTCGACAAACGAATGGTTCGAGTCGAAGGATTCCAGTCTCCCCATATGCTTTGGGATTCTGTGATTTGTAAAATTGCGGGTCTCAATTTGATCTTATGGCTTTGTATCAAATTGAGATATTCAGAATGAATTCGAGCAAGCACTATCATAGAATCGAGCCTAACAGTTGAGACTTTATTTTGGTACGATTTCGTTCGATAATGAACTGTGGGGAAGTGCATTTTACTACTTATTTTAAGTCCGCTTTTTTTATTGGCTCAGGTCGATTCCCCCAACAATGCCCAGGACAACACTCAACCTCTAACTCAAGCTCAACAGGCGGCCCAAGCTCAGGCAGAAGCGGCCGCTCAGGCTGATCAGATCTCGACTGCCATTGGTGCAAGTTCCAATGGTGAAACCACTCAAAACAGCAACCAGATTTCAATTTATGAAGCCTCGCTGGATAATTTTGTGAATACTCAAAAGGCCCGAGAGATTTCAAGGTACATGTCCCAAGAACTTGAGAACGAAGCCGGAGCTGCCTATGGTGCCTGTAGCCCTGCAAATTCGGCAACAGATTCCGATTGCTATTTAAGTAGCACTCTGATGGGAATGAGAGACATCACAAGTCAATCATCGACAAGCTTCAACCAAGCTCATGATGTGGCTTGGCATGATGTGTGTGTTTTTAGCTCGATTGCTTGTAGTCAAACACCCCCTAATTTTTTTGCAGCTGATCTTGCATCGCCTGCAGCCTTCACTCAAGAAGAAGTGGAAGCCATGAATGAGGGCCTCATCAGCCGAGGTTTTATCGTCAATCCTCGTACGGGTGTGGTGCAGGTGCCGGGATCGAAAGTGATCAATCCTTCAAGCCCTGAAAGTTTGAGAAAGAATTTAGGTGAAACTCAAACCAAAGAGCTGTTAGAAAAAATTAAGTCCATGGAAAAAACGGCACTGAAAAAAGTCGCAAAAGTCACAAAAAAAGAAATCGCAAAAAAGTTGGGACTGAAACCTGGCGAACAATCCTATCAACAACCATTGGCTGTTAACAATCCATATTCAGATCAATCATCATTAGCACGATATCCCAGCTCTGAGCCCAAGCGGCCAGCTAAACTTTCAATCGATGAGCAAATGATCGGAATGTCGACTTCCTACCGCGGAGAGCCTGTGGGAGTTGCGAAGGATAGTATTTTTAGAATGATCCAATTTCGCTACCAAGTGAAAGCCAATCAAAGATCATTTCTTTCGGTGCCGTGACGGCTTACCAGCCCAGACTTCGAACGACTCGGTAGGTGTTCGCGTAAGCCTGTACGGTCAATTCGATGGGCTTTGCGTAACCACCGCCCAGAGCTAAAGAAATCGGAATTTGCTGTTCTTTTGCGTAGCTCAGAACTTGAAAATCTCGCTCCATCAAGCCATCGAAAGTGAGAGACAACTTTCCCAGTGCATCTTCTTTTAAGGGGTCTACGCCCATTTGATAAAAAATGTAATCGGGATGGAATTTTTTAACGGCATCTAATCCAAGTCGAAGTGCTTTCAAGTATTCTTCATCACCGGTTCCATCAGGAAGCCCAATATCCAAAGTCGACGGAACTTTCTTAAATGGATAATTTTTTTCACCGTGAAGACTTAAATTAAAAACCTTTGGATTGCCATTGAGAATCGAGCTGTTGCCATTCCCTTGATGCACATCCAAATCAATAATGGCGATTTTATTTTTGATCTTATTTTTTAAAAAATAATTTGTGACGGCTGCAATATCATTAAAAATACAATATCCTTCGCCTCGGTCGTAATGGGCATGGTGAGTGCCACCAGCTAAATTGCCCCCAAGACCGTAAGCCAAAGCATTTTGAGCCGCTTCGAAAGCTCCACCCACTGTGGAGCTAGCTTTGTGAAAGAGAGCCTCTGACCAAGGAAATCCAATTCGCTGAATAATTTCCTTTGCAACCGTTCCGGTTTTGATGGCTTGGATATAATCAGGACTATGAGCGTATTCAAGAAGTTCAACCGAAGCTAAGGGCGAAGGAAAAAGTTCTGAGGATTTTAGAATTTCATGATCCAATAAATATTTTTTGAGAAGTTTGTACTTATCATTGGGAAAGCGATGCTCACTAGGCAAGGGCAAAGTGTAATGATCCGAGTAGAAAACTTTGAGACCTGGCATCATAGGATTAAACCTTCTTCAAAACTTCAATCAATTTATCTAAGTCCTGATCTGTGTTGAAGGCATGAAACGCAATGCGAACCCCGGGGCCGCGTTTGGCATGTAGGATATGATGGCTTTTTAATCGATCAATCAAAGAATTTAAATTTTTACATGACAGATTCACGATTGGGTTGAGGCTTTGCGTATTTTTTAAATACTTGAATCCCAAAATATCCAATTGCTGAAGTAGAAGATTTTTTAAACGCATGGATTCATCGAGCAGGTTTTGTACGCCAGTTTCAAGAATCAAATCCACAGAACTGCCAAGGGCTGTGATTTCTAAAACTTGCTTGGATCCCGCTTCAAATTTTGTCGCGTCTGTTTTGGGGCGGCACTCAAAATCAGACGGATCATCGCAGGTTCCAAAAGTCGAGGACCCGTAGGTTTGTGGTTTCATCCCCATGGCTAATTTTTTACGAATAGCCAAATACCCAACACCGACAGGGCTGACAAGCCACTTGTGGCTGCCACCAGCAACCGCATCGACTCCAAGTGACCAAAGATCGCAAGGTAAAATTCCAAGGCCTTGCATCACATCGACAAAAACAAAAATCCCTTTCTGTTTCGCTAACTGAATCACCTGGCGGTAATCCATCTGGCTGCCAGATTGAAATTGCATCCACGAAAAGGCCACCACTCGAGTTTTTTCGTTGATGGCGCTCAAGTACTTTTCTGTTGGAGTTTCTAAAGTCGAAGGATCACTTTCAACCAATCGCAGTTTTGCACCAGACATCAAACACGCCTGCTGCCAAGGGTAGAGATGACTGGAATATTCTTGATCCCACATCAAGACTTCATCGTGAGCTTTGAGCCCCATTTGCATAGCCACCTGGTTAATTCCACCAGCTGTGCTTTGATAAAAAGCAATTTCATCCCACTCGCAACCAATCAATTGCGAAAGAGAAACCCGAGTGAGGCGTACGGCTTCCATGTAATCGTGATCAGTTGCAAATCCCTCTTCAAAAAATCGTCGAGCCCAGTATTCGATGGTTTCTTTGGCCCGCAGACTGATCGGAGCAAGTCCTGCATTATTCAGATGCACAAGATGGGGGTTAGAATAAAACTGCTCTTTGAATTGGTTAATTTTTAAATTCAAGTCGTAAGCTCCCTCAAACTGGCTTTCAAATCTTGAATCAATATCTGCACCTGTTCAAAATGCAAATGGTGTCCGAGCAAGCAAAGCCGAATGACAAATTGGTTTTGAGGCAACACACATCCGCTTAAAAAAACATGATGCTTTTCATTCACCAAGCCCATCAGCTTTCTTGTTTTAGATGGATCCACATGTCTGAAAGTTTGGATGGTCAATTGAGGCTTCGAAACAATCACAAGCTCTGGAATTTTTTCGAGCTCTTGGCATACATACTCACTGAGTTTCAGTTTTTCTTCCAAATTCAATTGGAAGGGTTCAATGCCTAGGGTTTTGATTGGCAACCAAACTCTGAGGCCTCGGTAATCTCTGGAAAGTTCAGGCCCAATGTCAGCAAAATCCAGACGCAATTGAGGATCATTGAGTCCCGACGAAGGAGGCATATAAGTCGAAGATCCTGGATAGTCCGTGGATAAAAATTTTCGATCTTTGACCATCAGCAGGCCAGTTCCATAGGGAAGACTCATGGCTTTGTGAGGATCAAGGGCCACCGAGTCTGCAAGACTGATGGCTTTTAATTTTTCTTTTCCTAACTGAGTCAGCAGAAATGGAGCACCGTAAGCCCCATCCACATGCAACCAAATGTTCATTTCAGTAGCGATTTTTGAAATTTCATCCAAAGGATCAACGGCTCCAGTGTTCGTGGTACCAGCTGAGGCGATGATGGCCACCGGAACTAAATTTTGCTCGAGATCTTTTTGAATTTGTTTTTTCAAAACATCAGGCTTCATTCGATATTCGGAGTCCACTTCGATCAAAGACAAACTGCTTTGAGGAAACCCTAAGAATGAAAGGGCTTTTCCAATGCAATGATGAACTTGATGAGAGGCATAGAACCTGGCTTTATCTAATTGCGTGGATTTAAATTTTTGATTACGAGCCACAGCCAATGCTTGAAGGTTGGCAAGACTTCCACCCGTCGTGAAAAGTCCCCCGGCTGTTTTTTCCGGTAAGCCCGCCATATTCAAAAACCATTTCAAAGTTTCTGCTTCCAATGAAACCAGGCCTGGCGCCATGTTGAAATGAGATGAGTAGGGGTTCAGAGTCATTGAAAGAGCTTGCGCCATCACACTGATGGGATTTCCTGCGCCTGCCACATAGGCCATGTAGCCCGGATGCCCGGGACGTTGCCCGAGGGGGGCTAACTCTTCCGTGATCAGTTTAATATTTTTATCAAAATCAGAGGATCTTGCAGGAAAATCTCGAGTGGTTTGGTAGGGGACTTGAAAATCTGATTTCAGCTCGTGGGTTTCGCCATTGAGAGCTGAACCCATGGCGGAGCTTTGAGAAATCTGAGTTTCTAAATTCTTCGCAACACTGACAGTTTGCTTCCAAAAGGAATCCAGTTCGTCTGATGACAATTCCAGTGGCTGCTGAACATTCTTCCACCAGTCCTGATTTTGCATTTGGTCCAGGGAACTTTTACGAGTGGGATGAACATAGGCTTGCTCGGTCACCAAGCGAGTGGATCCATTGTCTGCTGAACCATCCAAAGTTCGAGCCATTCGAAAACCTGAGTGTTGAAAGAAGTGAGGTCGAAAGTGAAACCGAGCAAACTGACTGGCCTCGTGACCGCAGGAAATAAAAGATCCACCCAAAATCATTTGGTGTTTACCATCAAAGCAGGGTGTCGAGAAATCATCATAGAAAGGATGAACTTGAAATCCATCTAAAGGATTGAATTGGTCCAAAGCCCATTGCCAGACATTTCCAAAAACATCATGAATTTTTTTAGAGTTGGCGGGCATTTGGTCCACAGGTGAAGCAGAGCCAGAGGAAAAATTGAAATTGTATTTTTCTAGATAATGTTGAGTTAAAACGGGATCCTGATTTTGAGAGTGATCCCTGAGTGCCAGATGCTCGGGCTCAGTGATCAATCGATAAACCAACTGAGATTTATCCTGTTCTTTTTTCCACTGACAGTAGGCTTGAGCTTCGTGGAAATTGACTTCCACTGGCCAATCCCATGGCATGGGGATCACTTCAAAAAGAGTGCGCAATCGGTAGTCATGAAGGCCTTCGGGCCCAAACGCCTGCCAAAAAGTGGGGCGCTTTGTATTTCTAAATTTTCTCCAGCGAAGACCTTCTTCGGACCAGTACTGATCTTTGATGTAGGATCCTGACTTTACAAATTCGTAGTATTCAGCGTTCGTGATCAGCATCGGCGTGACTTCAAAATCTTTGAGAGATTTCGTTCGAGTTCCGTATTCGTTGTCCCAACCGTAAGAGGGAGCATCAAAACTTTTTCCCCAAGAGACAACTTGAGAATTTATTTTTTGCCAGCCTGAAGTGGATGCAAGCTTTAAAGTTTCAGATAGATTTTTTCGAGTGGAATTTAATTTCGGAAAGTACTCAGGAGTTTCTAATTTTTCCACTGGCAATTCACGAATCAAAACACTGGATGTTTCAAAATGAATTTTTTCGTGCTCAAAGCCCATCAGTAAAGCCCAAAAAGCCGAGTCCGGACCCATTTTTCTGGTCTTTAAATTATCCAGATCTGGATGAGTAGAAATTAAATCATGAATCAGCTGATAGATTTTTTTTCTGTAAGCATGAACAGTTTCAACAGATGGCCAGGTCATTTCGTTTTTAGAAAGGTCATCCCAGCTCATTTCATCCACACCGGTCTCTAAAACTTTTTCTAAATACAAATCCACTGGATCTTTCAAGAGTCCAGCCACTCGAAGTTTATTAATAAATAAAACAGCCGGGTGTCCGTAGTAGAAAATCAAAGGATGTCTGAGACCATGATAAGGAGGACTGGTGTAGGCGGATTCATTTTTGAGGCTTTGAAAAAGAAGCTCTGTTAAAGTCCAAGTGTTATTAAAGTAATTCAAGATGTCTTGTCTTGAGGCAGTTTTATAATTGATCAGTGGTAGCGCGTGTAATTCTTTTTTTTGACGATCGAACCCAGGACAGTTTTCGGGAGCTAGACCCGTCCACCAGCGGTTCCCAAATTGGCCTTTGAGTTCATGCGGTAGGGTCTGAGTTGTGGGTGAGGGCGAGAGATTTGGATTGCGAGTTAACATATCGAATCCTCCAGGCAAACAGAGTCACAAATCTAGACAAAATCGTCAACTTGACTTTGTTCAAAGGTGATTAAACTAACGGCCCATGACGGAGGTCTGTAGGAATACACAGCCAGTTTAAAATTATTCAGTCCAGCCGCTGACTTACCTCCTGTCACATGAAGAATTTTTTATCTCAAAACATGCCTTTTGGGACTCACTTTTTCATTCCGTAGATCCGATAGAAGAGGAGAGGTGCGTATGTCAAAAATGGAGAATGGTCGATTTTTAACTTTTATGATTCGTGATGAATATTATGGTGTGCCCATCAGTAAAGTGCGTGAGATCAATCAAATGATGGATATTACGCCTGTCCCTAAAACACCAAAATTTGTTGAAGGTGTTGTGAATTTGCGTGGAAAAATTTTACCCGTTGTTAACTTGAGAGAAAAGCTTAACTTCGAACGAAAAGCCTATGACCGCGAAACTTGTATTGTCGTTCTCGAGGCCCTCGTCGGTCATGTGGGAATTGTGGTCGATGCAGTTCGTGAAGTGGTGGATTTGAAAGCAGAACAAATTGAAGTGCCTCCGCATATGGGTGATCAGACCGAACTTAAATTCTTGTCTGCGTTAGGAAAACTTGAAGATAAAGTGATTATTCTACTTGATGTGGATTTGGCTTTTTCAGAAGAAGCCTTCGGTCAGTCGATCAATGTTCAAAAAGTCGCGGCCTAACAATTAAATTAGGGATGATGGATGAGTGATGATGATTTTCTATTAGAATTAAAAAGAGACTTCGTGAACGAGGCTCTTTTTATGATGGATCAATACGAAGAGTCCATGTTGGCTCTTGAAGCTGCTACGGAACCACAAGAACATATTTCTTGTATTTTTCGTGTGGCTCATTCTATCAAAGGGGGCGCTGCCGCCGTTGGTTTCGAAGATCTATCAAAATTCGCTCATAAAGCTGAAGATCTTTTAAGTCTCTTACGCGTTCAGCCCGAGTATGTGAACACTGAAATTATCACTTTGTTTTTAGCCGTCGGGGATCAATTCAAAGAACGACTGGCACAATTGAAAAGTAACCAAGAAAAAGATTGGGATGTTCAGGACCTCGCAGACAAACTTCTTTCATGGATTCAAAAACTACAAGGACAAACGAGCTCTACACAACCTGCAAATGAAAAGCCTGAAACCCGTTCTAATGAAGAGCTCTTAGAGGATTTCTTTTCGGCACCTGCGCCTGTAGCTGTTCAAGAAGCTCAACCTGAAGCGGTGGTTGCGACTCCAGCGGCGATGGAAGAAGATCTCACCAATTATGAACTCTTGGCTCAACTCGAATCTGAGATGGCAACGGCAGCTCCCGCAGTTGCACAAGTGATAGCTGCACAAAAAGAACTGCCTGCTGCGAAAGTTGAAAAGGTTGAAAAAAAATTAGCCCAAGAAGGAACAATCCTTAAAGTGGATAGCCTTCGTGTGGATTCAGTGCTTGATGTGGTCGGCGAAATCGTGGTTTTGAAAAACCAGCTGATGCACAGTGATTCAGTTCGTAAAGCAGAGGATGCACGGTTGAATTTCATTGTGGATCAAATTGATAAATCCATTCGAGATCTTTACGAAAAAACCCTTGGCATTCGAATGACGCCGCTCAAATCCCTATTTATGAAATTACAAAGAACTGTTCGCGATGTGTCGGTGAAACTCAATAAGCCGGTGGATTTGCAATTAATCGGTGAAGAAACTGAAGTGGACAGATCCGTGTTCGAACTTCTCGGAGACCCGTTGATGCACATGGCTCGAAATGCCATGGACCACGGAATTGAAAATCCTGAAGGAAGAAAAGCTTCTGGAAAACCCGCCACTGCCAAGCTCACCATTGCGGCCAAGCAAGTCGGTGGATCTGTTGAAATTGAAATCACAGAAGACGGACGAGGTATCGAGAGGAATAAAATTATTCAAAAGGCCATCGAAAAAGGACTTTTGGGAAGCCTGGAAGAAGGCCAAAAATTATCGGATCAACAGGTTTTTCAATTCCTATTTGCAGCTGGATTTTCCACAGCTGAAAAAGTCACAGATCTATCAGGTCGGGGAGTCGGACTTGATGTGGTCAAAAGTAACATTGAAAAAATCAAAGGCCAAATCTCGATCGAGAGTCAATTTGGATTTGGAACAAAATTTAAAATTTCAATTCCCCTGACAACATCAATTACAGACGGAATTGTGGTCGCTATATGTGGGCAGCGCTATATGGTTCCCATCCATTCCATCCGAGAAATCGTGCAATTTTATGATCATGAAGTCACTGAAGTGGCCAGTCTTGGAAATGTCCTGAGAATCCGCGATAAGATGACTCCGATTGTAAATCTAGAGCGAGCACTTAACTACAAACCTGTTGTGCAAATGTTGGAAGACGAGAACCAAGCTAACCAAAAGCAGAAGACCTACGTAGTTTTAGAATCATCTCTGGGGCTCTCAGCCATTCGAGTCGATGAAGTCATTGGTCAAAGCCAAGTCGTAGCAAAACCCTTACAAGTCGGTCATCATGTCCCTGAGTTTTCGGGGGCAGCAACACTCGGTGACGGTCGAACAATTTTAATTTTAGAACCCAATTCGCTTGTGCAAAGTGGAATTAAAAACCTCAAGGAGGTTGCGTGAGCCAAGGTGTCGTTCGAAAGCCAGCAAGTCCAGAGGCTCAAGTTCAAAACAGAGGTCCAGAGGGCTTGGATCAAAGAATCTTTGATTCTTTGGCAGCCAAAATTTATCAAATGGCAGGGATCTCTTTGCCATTCAACGATAAGAATGTGGCCCTTTGTAGCAATCGTCTTTCAAGACTGCTCAGAGAATTTAAATTTGAATCCTACAAAGCGCTCGATGAGGCTCTCAAATTTCCCACACCAGAACTTAAAAATGCATTCGTCAGTGCACTGACTACGAACAAAACTGATTTTTTTCGTGAAGAAGCTCACTTTGACTTTATGAAAAAACACTTACCAGCACTTTTCAAAAGTAAGCCTGAAATTCGAATTTGGTCTTCAGCTTGCAGCTTAGGTTCTGAGCCTTACACCATCGCAATTATGATCAATGAAATGTTTCAAAATCCCTTCGAAAAAAATCGATTTAAGATTTTAGGAACTGATATTGATATCGAGGTTTTAAGAAGAGCTGTAACAGCTCACTATTCGAAAGCTGAGCTTGAGGGACTGCAAGGTCCACTGAAGCAAAAGTACTTCAAAAATTTAGAAAATGGTTTTTTTGAGCTTGATACAGAAGTGGCAAAAAGTGTGCACTTTTCAGAGTTCAATCTGATGAATTACCAATATCGATTTCAGAAAAAATTTGACTTTATTTTCTGCCGAAATGTTTTGATCTATTTTGACAAAGCGACCACTGACCGTGTGGTTGATCTTCTGGTCTCGAACCTTGAAATAAAAGGTTATTTGATGATCGGACATTCTGAATCGGGAGTTATCAGTCACCCTTATTTGAAAAGTATGGGAAGCTCTATTTTTCAGAAAGTGAAGGGGTAAGATGAAGCCCATTCAAGTTCTGATCGTAGATGATTCGGTGATGATGCGTAAAATTTTATCCAAGATGATCAATAGCTCACCTGAATTTCAATTGATGGGTGAAGCTTCCGATCCCTTTGAAGCCCGTGACATGCTGATGAAACAAGTTCCCGATGTGATGATCCTCGATATTGAAATGCCCAAGATGGATGGACTTACTTTTTTAGAAAAGATGATGAATCATAAACCCATTCCTGTTTTGATCTTTAGTGGTCATGCCAAATCGGGATCGCAAGTGGCTTTACAAGCTCTTGAACTTGGGGCCGTGGATATCTTAGAAAAACCTCAGGATTTAACAAAATCCTTTGATGAATTTAAAGAGCTGATTTTATCAAAAGTCAAAATGGCAGCACGATCACGAGTGAAAGTGAAATCCAATGCGGGCTTGGCTCAATCGGCACAAGTCATCCAGCCTCTTGATTATGATCAGACGAAATGTTTAGCCGTGGCCTCATCCACTGGTGGAACGGAAGCTTTGAAAGTTTTCTTCGCAGGATTTAATGGCTGGATACCAGCCACCGTGGTTGCTCAGCATATGCCGAAAGGCTTTACGAAAACATTCTCTGAACATTTATCTAAAATGTTTCCTTTCGAAATTAAAGAAGCGCAGGACGGTGATAAACTGCAGCCCAATCGCGTGCTTTTAGCACCCGGTGACTACCATATGGAAATTGTAAAAAGTGGCTTGAATCACGTTGTGCGATTGCACCAAGAACCCTTGCTTCACGGCGTGAGACCTGCGGCAGACTACCTCATGAAGAGTGTTGCAAAATATTTTGGTCGCAGATCTGTCGGCGTTGTTCTAACAGGTATGGGAAAAGATGGAGCTTTAGGATTGCTCGAGATGAAAAAAGCAGGGTCCTATAATATTGCACAAAGTGAATCCACCTGTGTTGTCTATGGAATGCCTGCCGCCGCAGTTCAGCTGAATGCCATCGATAAGTCAGTGGATTTAGCAGATATTAGTGGACATGTTTTAGAGCACCTGAAAAAGAAATCAGCACAAGCAGCTTAAAACGAATCCTTAAAATTGAAAACGGCGCCGTTTTCGCGAACTTGATCAACAAGACTTAAATCAATTTCGGTTTGTACCCAACCTGGCTGATTCAGAGATCCCTTGATGATCACGCCATCCTCGGGAAATCCCAAATCACAAGGGCCACAGACCAAAGCTTGGCCCGTGTTGATATCAACGGCCGGTGACCAAGGGGCAGTTCCCACTGTCTGAGCCACCGCCACAATCAACTGGTTTTCCAAAGCTCTGGCACGGGCTCCGACGTGCACTCGGTTCATTCCATATAAAGTTTCTGTGCAACTGGGAGCTAAAATGAGCTTTGCCCCTTGGTGAGAAAGAGTTTTTGCAAATTGTGGAAATTCCACATCATAACAAATATTTACGCCCATCTGGCCGAATTCTGTTTCAAAGCAAATCAAAGAATGGGGACTTGAAGAAACACTCCACTCTTCGTTTTCAAAACGAGTCATTTTGTATTTATCCTGAAATCCCAGAACTCCTTGAGGTCCCATAAAAAAAGCACGGTTGTGAGCTTTGCCTTTTTCAACAAAGGGAAAACTCGGCGCTAAAATGTACTTCTGATGTTTCTTGGCTAAATTCTCGAAGGTTTCAATGAAGGGCCAATAATACTTCCTGAGAGCATGGATTTGACTGAATAGCGACCTTTCCTGTTCCGAAAGAAAGGATGTCAGATCCAAAGAGCCATATTCTGGAAAAACCAACACTTGAGAGTCTTTGGCGTTGGAAACAAAATCTGACACAAATTTTTGCCAATCTTGAAAAGAGGCATGCATTTGAATGGGATATTGTGCACAGGCCAGATTAAATTTCATTGTTTCACCCAAAACTGCATTTGTTTTTTGCTTTCATGATCCTGATCAATATCCTGCCATTCAAATTGAGTCAAAAGCTCGGGATGTTTTTGATAGCCTCTTTTATTCCAAAACAGATCATGGGGTCGATAGTGAGCAGGTTTCAAGGCATGGGTTTCAGGTCTGATGACCGAGCAAAAAGTCGTCACGCTAAAATTATTTTTGAATGCAAATGACTCTCTGGAATCAAAAAAAAGATTTCCAAATCCTTGGCCGCGATACTTGGCTAGCAACAAACTCTCTCCGAAGTAGAAAATTTTCTTTAACTCCCACTTGTTTGCTAAGAATGGTTTTTGAATAAAATCTTCCTCATCCATCAAAGGCATGGCAGTGGAGGCACCAATCAATTCTTTTCCGTCCCAAATCCCGATAAGAAAAGAAAGTTCAGAATCGGAGTAACGAGTCAGATATTTTTTTTCGTACTCGAAAGACCCTAGGTACAAGTAGGGATACTCTTTGAAGACTTGAATTCTTAGATGAGCTAGCTCTTCAAAGACTTCACTGATCTCTTCACCTTGCCAAGTTTGAACTCGCAAGCTCATGGGCTGACAGCTTCGATCCACTTTTTTAAATTGTAGAAAACAGAAACTTTTTTGATCAGGCCCTCTTCGATTTCAAAATAGCCAAGAGCTGGAATTTTATATTTCTGTCCGCGAGCATTGGGAAGGCCCGGGTCAGTTTGCAAATAGGTTCCATTGACATAAAAGCGAGCCGTTGCAAATTTCAATGTGTCATCAGTCATAATTTTGATGTCAGTTAGATTTTCGCTATAGTGCGTATTCATCCTGTGCAAAAACTGTCGGAACAGTTGAAGACCAATTTGAC
>CAZPBD010000041.1:0-24639 GCA_964584655.1 uncultured Pseudobdellovibrionaceae bacterium
AAGTCCAGTCTTAAACAGGCAAAAATCATGACTGGTAAAGGGACCGGAAAAGTTCAAGCTGTCACAATTAAATATTTGAAACTGGCTGGCTATCAATGGTCCTTTGAAAAATTATCCAACGGCAAAAACAATGAAGGCTGTTTGATTATTCATCTCTGATTACTACGGCAAACACAACTGTTCCAAAGTGATACAAATCCTTTTTCCGATCGAGCAATGGCACCTTTTTTTCATGCTGAATTTCTAGAGCGCTCTGAAGTTGAAGAGAGTGCTTTTAGAAGGTCAGAAATTGCCAAAGAAGGGCCACTTATTCATGTTTAGACAGTTACAAATTGCTTTGATGTTAGGCCTTTTACTTTTTAGCTTTTCTGCCTATTCGGCAAAGCCTCTTAAATGTGCCTTAGCGGTTCAATCGCCAGCTGAGCGACACAACGCGGAACTTCGCGAACGGTACAAACAAACTGAAGACTTTCATCACGATCTTCGCATCGATAGCTTCAAAAAAGCAGTCGCCTATTTTAGTGAAATGTTGAAAGGCGGATCGCGTACCATCGATCATGCCCTCAGGTTTTATAACAATTCCTCGTTTACTTTCACAGTTTTTGAAAGATACAAAATCTTGATCGATCGTAGAATTTCTCCAGAAGTACGCCAGAGTTTGGATCAAAAATATTCAGTTCTTCGTGACCTCTCGAAAAAGTCGGGCCCCTTTGTTGATCCCAAGAAGCCATTTGATGATCGCAAACTTCAACTTTTAGAATTGCTTCAACCCCAAATCGACAACCTGAACGTCAAGAAGAAGAAAGAGGCCAAAAACTGGCAAAGAGCCACTGAATACCTAATAGATCTGATTGAGCAAAATAAGAATCTAACTCGAAAAGAGCTCTACTCTTTAGCCCTCATCCTTCAAGGTGGCGAAGCTAATCATCCAGCCGCTTCAGCTAAATTTTTAAATGATCTCGATATTAATTATATGTTTATCCCTAAGGGTGACGGTAAACTGATTTTGGACCCGATGCTTTCATTTCTCCCAGGCTCAGTGAAATCAGATGCTCTGAATGACTTTTTTAAGTGGCTCGAAAAAAATGAAAAGAAAATGAATCCCGTGGAGCTTGCGGCACAAGCAAGAATGATGATTGTTTCCATCCACCCCATTCCCGATGGAAATGGTCGCCTTGCAAGATTGGTCGCCAATTATATTTTAATGAGAGCAGGACTCCCACCCGCTGCGATTCCTCGCGGCGATGACGGCAGTATGTCTGTTGTGCTTTTTCCATTGAAAAAATTCAGCGAACAAATAGCCCCAGAAAAATCCTATCGAATTATGCTTGAGGGCGTTTTACGCTCGCAACAATTTCTAATGGGGACAGGGTCTGAGATTTACCCCTGATGGCCTAACGGAAACCAAGAAATTAAAAAATTGGTAGTGAGAGGCGGACTTGAACCGCCGACCTATGGATTATGATTCCATTGCTCTAACCAGCTGAGCTACCCCACCACGATGGACTTAAAGAAACCTTTAAGCGATTTGACGAACTAAGGTTTTAATTAACGCTCAGCCCCCTTGTCAACTGGGGAATCCCCTTCTTTCAGATTGACTCTCTTGCATGTCCAGATTGCAATGAATTTAAGATTTTGTAAGTTGGGCCACCACGGAAGGGAAATCCATGAAAAGTCTAAAGAATTTGGCCAGATCTGCGTTTTTTATTAGCGCCCTGTGCCTTGCCCTCACTGGCTGTAGTGAGGACGAAAAACCCGAGCGAAAAGCCACCGAAGTTCGGGACCCCTCAGATCAAGATCTTGAAACTCAAATTATCAAAATCGAAAATGCAGATGGTGTGGCCATTGAAGGTGCCCAATATTTAATCGGATCAGCCCAAGGCTCTCCATTTCAAGGCAATTATGGTGTGACTAACAGTGCCGGTGAAATCACAATCCCCGAGCAGTGGACAGCACCAGAAATGATCACCATCGATGCCCCTGGATACTTACGAGCCACTTATTTTGAAACAAAACCAGTCGCAAGAAAATTCAAACTGACGAAAAAGTTTCTGGCAGTGTCAGAGCTTCGTGGCAAAACCAGCGGTCATCCTGTTCGCAACAAAGATAACATTATCGATTTTAGTTTTGTGATGAGTGCCATGACCAGACAGGATCTTTTGAATTTTCAAATTCAAAAAGTGATCTCGCCTTTGAATGATACCATCAAAGCGGTGGGTCAGGAGATCAGTATTCCCAGTAATGTTTCTTTGCCAAAACAGACCGAGAAAAAGTTTTTCTTTGATGTGAATTTAGAAAAACCTCAGTACCGCCTGCAATTTCCAAAAACAGGTGTGCATCGAGTTTTTATTGCTCGAGGAAGATTTCCATTTAACAGCGTTGTGGATGGATTTTTAGAGAAGAAAGACATCATTGAGATGATTAATTTCTTTTCGATCAACGGCGGAAGCTTGAGAGATGTGGATATCCTTCCAGGTGTGACCAATTTAGATGTGGAAGTGAACGATCTGACTTTTCAGGTAAAGAAAGCTTTTAAAGCTCCTGTATTGAAAGACAATCAAGTGATGATTGCACTGGCTGCAACCGATAATAATGGCTATCTGATTCCTACGGATTTTAAGCGAGTCACTTCTCAACAAAGTGTGAATTTGTCTACGTGGCAAGAGTTCCCAGTTTACCTCGCACAAGTTTTGAAAAATCAATATGAGTTTGATTTCACTCAAGCCGGTGTGGACCGAATGAGCGTGATCATTTCCACTTTCGATAATGATGTGAAAAGTGATTTTTTACCCTTGATTGGTAACCCAACTGTTAAAAATAAAATGCACTATGCCGTTCCTGCGGTAACAAGTAGCTCATTAAATCCTATGACCACTTACGCTGTCATTTCAGATGTGAAAACAAAAACCAGTGGCGGTGTGGTCTCAAAAGAGCCTGTACAAGTTTGGGAAGTTTACGCACCCAATTGGGTCACAGAAATTAAACTTCCCAATTGGGAGTGGAACAAAGTGGCGCCTTTGACCCGAATGGAAGTGTCCATTGTGGGAAGTGTGAATCCGACAGAATTTCCCTTGGGCCCTGAGATGTTAGAAAACGCGACTCACGTGACAAGGTCTTCCGTTGATTTCTAAGTTTTTTGTTTTCATTTTATTACTCAGTGGTACGGGGTGTACCTTTTTGCAGTCTCGCACGCCTACACCTCAAGATTTCTTAAAAAAACAAAGCCGCAAAAAGATATTCTTAGCGGCTTACGATGATGTCTGGCGCGCAGCTCACACAGCACTGAAGTATCCGATCTCAAATGAAAATCAAGACACGGGTGTGATCGAAACTGATTTTATAAAAGCGCAAGATGGCTTCATTCCCCCAGAACAAAAAATTCCATCATCGGGACTTCGCTACAAAATTTATATTTACTTTGCAAAGGGTCGCACTCAGGGCCGAGAGTCCGTTCGAGTGACCATCGATAAAAAAATGGAAAAGCTAAGAGATTTTTTCTCTGACGCTGAAACTTTAAGTTCTGATGGTTTGGAAGAAAAAGTTTTGTTCTACAGAATCGAGAGAGAACTTTTGGTGATCAAAGGTCTCAGAAAGGCCTCACAAGAAGACAGTGAGGCCGGAGAGTCTTTTTAATTAGTGGCTAAGTTGCCTGGTAAATTCAGGCACATGCTCAATGTTTCTCGGTAAGAATAGCGCTCAGTTGAGAGCAAACACTGTTCGTCATTGGTTGAAATTTGAACTGAGTTTCTACCGTTTGAAAATAGATTAAACAAACAACTTCGAGGCTGAGCTTGCCCAGGATTAATTGTTGGACGCAATCGAGCATTCACTCCGATGGAAGCTTTCCAATTATGAACTTCAACAGGAATTCGAGAAACTGCAGGTAAACTCGCACCGTCGACTTTCAGGCAAGAAGGTCTGTAAGTAAAATCCACAGTGTAGTTAGAACTTAATTTGCCTTCTTTAATTGCGTAGCCAAATTGGGGATTCGTTGGAATCCTTGTGACTTGTTCTTGCAATCTGGCGTAGCCTTCTGTGGCTTTGACATCCACCTCTTGCTCGGCCTCAGTTAATCCCTTCAAACATTCGTTGGGAACAAAGCGACGTTCAGAGTGTTCAATGCAAGCGGCGTTGGTGGACAATGAGGGACGCACTGCCTTGAGTTGATCAATGATCGATTTAGGAAGTGTTCTCTCAAGTTTCGTGTAGCTGTCTTCAGTGAGGCCTGCGAAAATCAGACCTCTGATTTTTCCATTACGATCAAACAATGAAGACCCTGAATTTCCACTGATCACCTCACATCGACCCATTGTATGAACAGGAGAATTCGGGTGATTTGCACCTGGCATCAGCATCGTGCCATGAAGAGTTTCACAGGACTCAACAATCAGCTCACCAAAATTTCTTCGAACAGGATTTACTTTTTTGACTGTCAGTCGAAGGCCATCTTCCATGCCTTGGGGATCGATCACTTCATGACCCCGGTTCAGTGATCTTTTCAATTTGAGAATCATATAATCAGGATTTCTAAAATTCCCTGTGCCATCTGCGCCGATTCTGGATTTTTTAATCACCCTTTCACACTCGACCACATCACGGCCTGAGGGACTGTTTGATGCAAAAATCAAAACTGTTCCCGTTCTGCAAACGAAATCAGGTGAGTTTCCTGTATCAAAATCAAAGCAATGGGAATTGGTGATGGCTGTGTCGTTTGCAATAAGTGTTGCAGTACAAACACCTGCAGAGCGGCCCGTGGCCATCAGCACTTGAGCAACAGTGTTAGGACACTGATTTGAATTTCGGCATTGAACTGTCCAATCACGGGAAAGATCTGTGATGTTGAGATCAGTGTCATAAACAGGAACATTGTAACGACCTCGTTTAGAACCCGAGTCACCGCAGGCGGTCAGACCTAAAAGCAAAAAAGAAAAGAGCGCGACATAAAGAGTCTTTTGAAACATAGAAATCCCCCGATAGATAGTCTCGGTCATACCTCAAGGGTGAGTGAGCAACAGATACTTTTTTTGAAATGTGAAAAGTTGACCAAAAGAGATGTCAAAGTTCTAAGCAAAAATGTAATTTATTTAATCAGGATCTGCGCCAATGCGTTTCTGGCAATATCTTGAACCTGTGCGCTTGAATCCGTTAACATGGCCTTAAACAAAGATTGATCTGCGGGCACAGGAAATTTAGCTAAGTGCTGGATAATCTGAGGCCTGATCCAGAGAGATTCTTTTTGAATAATATTTTGTTTATCATTAAGCTCTGCCCACAAAGATTTTCTCGCAACTGCAGAGGACTTGATTCTTTTTGCAAGCACTTCAACGGCTGCAGACCTGACCACCAATGCTGGGTCTGATAAAAGTTTGATGGCTTCAGCTTCTGCTAAATTGGCATCCATTTTATCTAAAGCTAAAATGGCTGCATTTCGAATAAACCAGGTCTGAGACTTCAGGGCTTTTTTCAAATCTGGCAGTCGGTCTTTATGCTGAATTTGTGACATCTCAATCACAGCTTTCCACCGCTCAGACATATCAAAACTGTCAGAAAAAGCTTTTCGTTTTAAAGTTTGATAGCGATTCGAATCAACGCTTGAATAGGCAAAACTTGAAATTAATAAAATCAGCAACGAGAGCTTCAAACTACGAACCTTCTTTTTTCTGAACGAAGTTCTCAAACTGACCCATCAAATCTTCGCTCTCGGCACTGGCGGGCGGTGCCTCGGGTGGTTTCGAAGAAGCGGTCGCAGCTTTTTGATTTTCAACGGCTGCAGCAAATTCTTTCATGAGATCGTCATCGATAGCAGAGCTCACTGTTGGATCCGCGGCCGCAGGTTCGGGCACAACTTCTACAGCAGGTGCTGCTGCTACCGGCGCAGGTGCGGGCTCCATTTTAAGCTCGGGAATTCCTGCAGGCTCAGGAGGCAAATCTGGAAGCGGAGCCATTTGAACTGGTTTCGGCGCTGGTGCCACTGGAGCTGCTGCGACAGGCGCACTGGCCGCTTGGCTGAGTTGCTTTTTTAATTTTTCATTTTCTTCTTTAAATTTTGAAAGATCCGCAATGTCTTCGCTGATAATGTCATATTCTGAGAGCCGAGCTTCGAGCTCTTTGATTCGAGCTTCTAAACCGCTGCTATTTGCTGAAGGAGCTGCTGATTGGGCTGCGCTTTGAGCCACTTCCAATTGGGTTTTTAAATCTTGAATGGACTTTTCTCGGGCCGCCATTTCTGCTTTCACTTTTTCAAGTTGAGCAACGGCCTCTTGATGAGCGGCTGAATTGTGATCTGCGCCGCCAGCTGAAGAAACAACCGGGGCGTTGGCTTCCCCTTTAGAAAAATCAAATACGGCCGATTTTGCTTGAGTCTGATTTTCTAACATTCTTTGCAAGGACTTTTCTAAATCAGGAGAAATTGAAGCTGCACCACTTTTTTCAGAGAACTCATCTTTTGAGCCAAAGAGAGTTAAAAAAACCAAAGCCACTATAAATAGCAATGTCAGAACAATCAAAACTTGAATAATTGTTTGATTATTGTGGGACCAAAATAAAAGAAAGCGTTCAACACTCACATCTCTATTCTCGATTCGAAGAGTCGAAAGGGTCAAGTGCTAGGATTGTCTGGTCTATAATAGGTATCCGACGAAGGTCTCGATTTTATCCATTCTTTCTGGTAAGTTTTTTTAATGAGCAAAAAATTTGATCTTGTTTTGAAAAATGGGCACTGCGTAGTTCCAAATCCGACCTCGAGGCTTCTGGAAGTGAAGCCACTTGATATTGGAATTCTGGGGGGGCAGATCACAGAAATCTCGGACTCAATTGCGGCAGGTGACTGCCCTGCTCTCAATCTTAAAGGTCTTCATGTTTTGCCAGGCCTGATTGATACCCAAGTTCACTTCCGAGAGCCCGGACTTACGTATAAAGAAGATATCGAAAGTGGATCCAGATCCGCACTTTTTGGGGGGCTGACTGGATTTTTTGAAATGCCCAACACAAAACCTCCGACAACTTCGTTAGCTGCCTTGCAGGAAAAGTTTGATTTGGCAGAAAACCGCAGCCACACCCATTTTGCATTTTACGGTGGCTCTTTAGGGGATCAGTTTCAAGAATTATCCAAACAAGAAAATCATCCCCATTCGCCGGGTATCAAAATTTTCATGGGCACTTCAACAGGCGGTTATTTAGTCGATAAAGATGAAACTTTAATTGAAATTCTTAAAAACACCCGCCGCAGACTTGTGGTTCACTGCGAAGATGAACCGACTCTGAAGGCTCGTGAACATCTCATACAACTGGATCCCCATCCCCGCTCACACCCCATCTGGAGAAACGAAGAAAGTGCCTTGTGTGCCACGCAAAGAATTGTGAAGCATGCAAGATCGCTCAATCGCAGACTTCATATTTTGCATATTACAACTGCTGAAGAGGTGGACTTTCTGAAAGACCAAAAGGACATCGCGACTTTCGAGGTTCTTCCTCAACACCTCTTATTGTCAGCTCCCGAGTGTTACGAAGTTTTAGGAAGTCTTGCACAGATGAACCCCCCGATTCGAGGTCTTCGTCATCAGCAGGCTTTGTGGCGAGCGGTGAACGACGGCACTGTCAGCATGATGGGATCCGATCATGCACCTCATACGCTGATCGAAAAATCCAAACCCTACCCCCAAAGTCCTTCTGGCATTCCAGGCGTTCAAACTTTTCTGCCTTTGATGTTGAATTTTGTGAATCAAAACAAAATCACATTGACCCGACTTGTGGAACTGATGAGTCAGAATCCTGCCAAAATCTTTAAAATTAAAAACAAAGGCCAAATCAAAGTCGGAAACGACGCTGACTTTTCAATTGTGGATTTAAAGAAAACTAAATCCATACAAAACAGTTGGATTCAAAGTAAATGTGCCTATTCGCCCTATCATGGAATGCAAATTCAAGGTTGGGTTCACAGTGTGGTTTTGAAAGGTGAGCTGGTCTTTCAAGAGGATCAAATCATAAAAAAATCCAAGGGTTCCCCCTTGGATTTTCTGTAAACTCAAAGTTTTAATAAACTCGAAGTTTTATAAAACTTCGAGTCCTATTATCTCGAGCAGCGTCTCCACTGGATGTGGTAAATCAGTCCGCTTGAAATGTCTGCTGAATCCACTGTCATCATCGACTGATCTAAACTTCTGTTTGTTTGTGTCATGATTGTAGCTCGAATCCGAAGATTTGTGCTCATTCCACAGGGCGTCCAAACCACACCTGAAGCCACAACTCCATTAGTTGCGAAATAATCGTCATTCTGTGGACCACGGTACATGTTTGAGTAACTCGGACCACGAGCGCCTGCCCAGAAGTACTCTGTGTTCAATCGATTCATTCCCCCTCGAGAAACGAGATTGAATCCACGGAAATCGGTTTGAATCACTGTCGCAGAATAGCCTTGCGGAATTTCCAGCGGAACAGAAAGCTCACAGGCTTTTCGATCCACCGTTCTTCGTGTGTCACCACCGGCTTCAGCAACGAAAGAATCAAATAAAATCGAAATTTCATCTTGATCCGGTGATAAGGACACACTGGCAGAACCTGCGGGACATCCTGTGCCTCCATAAGAAGGTTCACCTAATTTAACACCCGGTAAAAGTTGAGCATGTCCAAGACATGATAGAAATAGAAGTGCACTGATGATTGTTTTTTGCATTTTTCCCCCTCGAAAAATTGTCTCTTAAAAAACTTCATTGTTTTTCAAGAGTTGGTTACAGAGGTTAAAGAGCAATAAAAAGGCCAGAGTGTTTAAGTCACTCTGGCCCCATGGATCAGTTTCGATATTTACGAGAAGTATTGCTTACTTCTGCTCACACCAAGCAAGCCTTGGATTCAACTTGCAGGCTGCTCGACAAAGAAAATCACTGCCAAGTGTACATTCGCCACCACCACTTGGTTTGCCGCCAGCGATACTCATATCAAAACTTGATACGGATACGCCTGAACTATTTTGAGCCGTCACTTTTGCTGCACCTTTTGCAACTGCAGTCACTAAACCACTGGCATCAACACTTAAAACAGCGGGGTTTGAACTTGTGTAAGTCACATCATTTCCCATGTTCATCACGTTGAGCTGCATTTTTTCACCCTCTGCGAGAGCGCCCGTCACAGGATACATCAAAGGCTTTTTAGAAAGCAGGTGATCCACAGCTTGAAAGGCATCAATTCGGCAGTTACAGGCCGTTGTCACAGAGTTCTTCACACCTGTTGTTTGCAACAAAGCTTTGATTTGCACGCCCGTGAGTGTTGGATCTTGAGCTTTCAACAAAGCCACAACACCTGCCACAATCGGAGTTGCCATGGAAGTTCCAGAAAGATTTCCGTACTTATCTTTTGGCAAAGTCGACATGATGTTTTCACCAGGTGATGAAATGTGAACTTTGTTTTTTCCAAAATTTGACCAGCTGGGCTTGCCATCATTTTTGTTAGAGGCCGCCACGTTGATCACGTTGGGGTAAGGTGCATTGGCTGGGAAAAAACCAGTCGTGTCGTTATTTTTGTTACTGTTACCTGCGGCGACAACAAAAATAATCCCTTTATCAGAAGCCCGCTTGACGGCCTCAAGTAAAGGAGCTGCTGTGGCCTCAGGAACCTGTGCTCCCCAAGAGGCAGAGATCACTTGCACACCTTTTTCGATGGCATAATCAATCGCTTTAATTCCGTTATTCAGATCGCCCGATCCTTTTTCATCTAAAAAACGAAGAGGCATCATGCTGACATCCGGAGACATACCGGTGATTCCACCATCGATCAAACCCGTCGCGCCCACCATGCCAGCACAATGAGTTCCATGCCCTGGATTTTGTCCAGAGGTTTGGTCATCGGGATCGCTGTCGTCTTTTGCGAAATCAAATCCTGATACCATGTTTGGTGCCAATGCTTTATGTCTGTAATCAACCCCCGTATCGATCACAGCCACCAAAACATTTCTGTTTCCTTTATTGCCAGCCCGTTGCCACGCTTTTTCAATTTGAATTTTAGGCACAGCCCATTGCTCTTTGAGAGCCTGGATATCAACAGGTGCATCAGCAAAACTTGTCAGTTTAAAATTGGGAACAACATACTCTACGCCGGGCTCTGCTAAAAGTTCAGCAAGTGTTGTGGCTGTCATTGATTCGTTGATTTTCACAAGAATCAAACTTCCAGCATCATGGTTGTCCATGATTTGAAGACCAAGAGATTTACTTTGTGCAAAATTTTGCACCGCTTGAACTCCTGATTGGTTTCTGTATTTTACTAGGTACTCAGCTGCATTGGCGCCAAATCCGATGGCCAACAAAAGCCCGAACATGAACTTTGTCATTTTAAATCCCTCCGTGGTATTTCCAAAATCGTATGACAACAAATTCAGCACCGGGAACAAAAATCTTAAATTGCCTTAAATAATCCTCTATTGCGGGTATACGCGTTAACGGCGGAATAATACTCCACAATGCCAATTGTTTTATGAAAGATGAAATCTATGAACATCTTAGACGCAATTATCCTGGGAATTATCGAGGGCTTAACAGAATACCTCCCGGTTTCATCCACAGGACACCTGATCATTGGTTCTTACTTTTTAAATCTTACATCCAATGAATTTCTTAAATCCTTCGAGATCGTGATCCAAAGCGGAGCCATTCTTTCTGTGCTGCTTGTGTACCGAGAGCGGTTCTTTAAAAACTTTCAAATTCAATTTTACATGAAAATTTTCTGGGCTTTTTTGCCTGCTGCTGTTGTGGGGCTATTGTTTAAAAAGTATTTCGATCAAATGCTAGAAAGCCTAATGATTGTGGCCATCACAATGCTTCTGGGAGGAATCTTTCTGATCTGGATGGAGAAAAAAAAATGGTTTTCTGAAAATTCGAAAACCATCGATCAGCTGGATATTCCCACATGCCTGAAGCTGGGGCTGTTTCAATGCTTAGCTATGATCCCAGGAACCTCAAGAAGTGGTGCGAGCATTGTGGGCGGACTTTTTTTAGGGCTTAAAAAGGAAGAGGCCACTCAATTTTCATTCTTCCTAGCAGTCCCCACGTTATTAGGCGCAAGCGTCTTAAAAATGAAAGATGTCATCCCCTTTTTAAATGCTGAAAATTCCCTTCTTCTGTTTGTAGGATGGATCACAAGCTTTCTGGTTGGAGTGATCGCCATTCGAGGCTTTATTAAAATCGTCAGTTCCCAAGGCTTTTTTGGCTTCGGAGTTTACCGAGTGGTCTTCGGTCTTTTCCTCATCTGGTTCTTAAGCTAGTTTTTAAAATCTCTAAGTAATTGAAAATACTTATCTATCCCTTATTAAAACAAACGTTTGAACTATCTTGAGTTTAGCTCGCCTTCTGATAAATTGATGAAAACGAACCATCGGCCTTGGAGTCTTTCATGAAAATGGCGTACCTCACCCTTTTGTGTGCAGTTTCATCTCACGCAACCCCTCAAAATCTGACTGAATCAAAAGTCATTGAAAAACTGAGAACCGAATCAGTGATTCAAAAGCAAGAATCTGCAAGCCTCGCCCAATCGGAGCTGTCGCAATCTTTGAATTTAGAAAAGTACGAGGCCCGTGCTTACACTCAGTACAACTACAGTCGCTCCAGCGAAAAGCCCTTGATTGTTTTTAATCCTGTACTTTCCCCGTCCGAAAACTGGCGTGTCGGTGTCGAGAAGAAAATTTCTTACGGCGCTAAGTTGAACGCCGAAGTTTTCGGAACTCAATTTACAACTCAAGATCAGAGCTTTAAAAACATCACACAAACCGGAACTCGAATCGGTGCCGAGTTTGATCTTTGGAAGAATCTTTTGGGTCAGTTAGATCGAGCCGATCTGAAAAGTTTAGAGGCACAAAAAGAAAGAGCCCAACTTCAACAACAGTTGAATCTTAAAAAACAAGAAATCGAATTTCGGAAAATTTATTGGAATCTGGTGGCTCTTGAGCAATCCATTGAGCTTTCAAACGAGCTTGTCAAATCCGCAGAAAAACAACTGGGCGATGCGAAAGCCAGACAAAAAGTGGGAGCTGCAGACAAAGGCGAAGTGGCTAGGACCTCGGCCCTCTTTGAAAGCCGAAAAAGTTCACTTCTCTTGTTTGAATATGAAAAAGAAATGTTACTTCAAGTGTTTGAAAGAAATTTTCAGGATTTTTCTTCTAACAATTGGAAAATTCCTGTTCAAGCTCACAAGCAAGTTTTACCTCTGATTCAGCAATGTATTGAAAAGATTCAATCGCAGAGCAAAGCCAGTTCAGATTCAACTCTTTTAGGTCGCATTTTGGTTCTGCTTAAAACGGAAACAGAAAATGAAGTGAAAAAAGCAGAAAATCATGCAGGGCCTGACTTGTCACTGCAAGCTCAGTATCAAACCAGCGGAGTGAGCTCGAGCTATCGCAATGCCAGACAAGATCAAGACGATCGAGACAGATCTGGTTACGCCGTCGGTGTGGTGCTTTCAATTCCACTTGAAAATACGCAAGGCAAAAGCGAAAAAACACTTTTAGCTTTAAAGAAGAATTCTCTGCAGGCACAAATTCAATTTTTAGAAAACGAAGTGCAAAGCACCCACGAAAGCATGTTGAAATCATTGGATCTTTTAAGTCGTGGTCTCAAGAACCAAGTTGAGAATGCAGACAACATGAATGTCAGCTTCACAGAAATTCAAAAAAAATACCGTCAAGGTCGCGTTCCACTCACGAACTTGATTTATGAGCAGGACTCTTTTTTTCAAACACAGCTGCAAGTGATCAACACACAAAAGCAAGTGGCCCATGCCACCCTAGATTATTTTAGTGTTTTTAATGATTTCAAATGTTCATGGAACCAATTGGGTCAGGATTTAAAATGAATTATTTAGCTAAGTTCTTTTTAGAAAATCATAAATTTACAGTGGTCGTTTCACTTTTTATTATTATCTTTGGAGTTTTTGGTGTGACTGCCATCAACTCTGAAAGCTTTCCTTCGGTGAATATCGGAGCCGTTGTCATCACCACTCGATATGACGGTGCCACTGCCGACGACATTGAAACGAAAATTACAAAGCCCATCGAAGATGAAATTCAAAAGGTCACGGGACTGAAACAGGTCACAAGCACAAGCCAGGCAGGACTCAGCACAATTGTGACCGAAGTTGATATCGATAAGTACTCCACTGACAAAGTCATCGCAGATCTTCAAAGGGCTGTGGATCGCGCCAGCGGCTTACCCGCAGACTTAGAAACAAAGCCCCTGTTCACAGAGGTCAAGTCAGATGAATTTCCTGTGATTGAAGTGGCTGTGATCGGTGAAACTGAAGGACGCTTTCGTGATCAAGTGGCAGATCAACTGAAAGAAGAATTGAAAGATAACAAAAAAGTTTCCAGTGTCACTTTAGTCGGATTTCGTGAAAGACAGTTTCAAATCTTATTGGACCGAAAAAAATTGGCCGCCGAGCATGTCTCTATTGCAGAGGTGGAGTCAGCTCTCAGATTTCGAAATATCACGATTCCTGCAGGTGAAATTAAAGGACTGAGCGAACAAAAATTGATTCGGATTGAAGGCAAAGCCATTAACAAAGAGCAAATTGAAGCCCTTGTCGTCAGATCGAATTTTTCTGGTCAAAAGATACTGATATCCAACATCGCCCAAGTCCTCGATGGCTCTGAAGAACCGCTAACTTTAGGCAGGTACAACGGAGAGCCCGCAACTACCTTGATTGTGACCAAAAAAGGAGGAGCAGATCTTCTTCAATTGGCTGATGAAGTTTCAAAGACCATCGAAATCTTCAATGAAAAGTACAAAGGCCAATTAAAATTTGAAATTTTTAACAACGAAGGTGTCCGTGTTGGTGATCGCCTGGGTGTTTTGATTTCAAACGGCTGGCAAGGCCTTGTTCTGGTTTTGTTTTTTCTAATGATCTTTTTGCCTGGCCGAGTGGGCGTTATGACCGCCTTTTCATTGCCGCTCGCACTATTTGCAACTTTAGGTGTCGTGATGGTGATGGGTTATACTTTAAATACCATCACTATCATCGCACTTGTGATTGCGATCGGTATGCTTGTTGATAATGCCGTAGTGGTCGCTGAAAATTACACTCGGCTTCGCGATGAAGGCGTTGATAACGAAGAAGCTTTATTAAAAACCATTCGGGATTTGTGGGCTCCAATCACAGCCACAGCGCTCACAACCATTGCAGCCTTTTTACCCATGCTAGTCACGAGTGGAGTGATGGGACAATTTATCAAAGCCATTCCCATCGTGGTCAGCTTGGCCCTGATGTTATCCCTTGCTGAATCCTTCTTTTTACTTCCTATGCGGCTCAAACTTTTACCCTACAATCGGCCAAGCCTAGCAGAGCAGCAGAAAGAGGATTGGTTCACAAAATACATCATCCCCCCCTTCGAGAAGACAGTTACATGGGCTGTGGATCATAAATTTAAATCGCTCTTAGCTTATTTGGGCATCATGGTCCTTACACTTTTGCTTTTGATTTTCGGAGCAAAGGTCAACTTGTTCCCAGCCGAACAAACTGAAATTTACATCGCAAGGTTAGAGAGTCCCAAAGGGACTCGAGTTGAAGTGACTGATACGATCAACACGGAAGTGATTAAACAAATTAAAGAAGTCATGAAAGACAGAGCTCCACACGTCACGGCTGTGGCTGGTGAATCTGCCGTGGATAATTCAGATCCTAAAGCAGAGAGTGGAAGCAATGTTTCGATGATTCGAATTTTTGTAAATAAAAAAACTCAAGATGAAGTTTCCACAAAAGAAATCCTGGATGCTTTAAGAAAGATAGAAAATAAAAAGCTCACTCGACTTAGCTTTGAAGCACTGATCAATGGTCCTCCCGTGGGTGATCCCGTCACTGTGACTTTTAGATCTAACAATGCTGAACAGTTGGCGAAAGTGGCCACTCACATCAAAGAATTCATAGCGAAAGAAAAGGGAATATTTGATGCCAAAGTGGATGATGTGTTTGGCGATGATGAAATCAACATTCAATTTGATTATGACCGTGTGGCAAGACTTGGACTTAACCTCACGACCATCGGAAATACGGTTCGAACAGCCATTGCCGGAATGAAAGTGGGAGACGTCAACCTGAACAACCGAGAAGTGGATTATTTCTTGCGCTTTGATGACCGGGATAAAACGAGCACTCAAAGTTTATCAAATGTGGAAATTCCAGATAATCAGGGCAATTTAATTCCTCTCTCTCAGCTGGCTAAGTTTGAGCAAACATCCGGGCGCCCACAAGTGAAGCGATTTGATTTTAGACGGGCTAAAACTGTCACTGCCAACTTGGATGATTCGATCATCACGTCCATTCAAGCCAACCAACGAATCGCAGAAGAATTTTCAAAGATCCAAGACCAGTACAAAGACGTCAATATGGTCTTCGGAGGAGAAGCTGAAAAAACCAATGAATCTGTGGCTTCTCTTTTCGGTGCTTTGATTCTTTCCTTGATCGGAATCTTTGCACTGCTTGTGTTGATCTTTAGATCCTTTATCAATCCAATTCTGATTTTAACGACTGTTCCCTTGGGCCTTGTAGGTGTGGCCTTTGCCTTCACGATTCATAGCAAGCCTCTCAGCTTCATGGCTTTGATCGGCGTTATAGGACTCGGTGGAATCATTGTGAATTCAGGAATTATTCTGATTAGCTTCATTAATCAAATGCGAGAGGAAACCACGTTAAGTTTAAGAGAAATCTTGATTAAATCCTCTGTTTTAAGGCTAAAATCAGTTTTGGTGGCGTCACTTACAACCATCAGTGGCCTTGTGCCGACAGCCTATGGAATTGGTGGAGCAGACTACTTTATTATCCCCATGGCACTGGCATTGGCTTGGGGCTTGACCACAGGAACCCTTCTGACGCTGGTTTGGGTACCACCCGCTTACGGATTGATCGATGATATGTTATCATGGATCAATAAAACCTTTAAAGGTAGGAGAGTTACATAAGTGCCGATACTTAAAAGTCAGTCGCCAGACACTAAAACTCGAATCATGGAAGTGGCTTTCGAGCTTTTCGGCAAAGATGGCTTTGAAGGCACATCCATTCGAGAAATTGCGAAACTCAGCGGATCAAATATCGCGGGCGTGAATTATCATTTTAAATCCAAGGAAAATCTTTACTGGGAAGTGATGGCGGCTACTTTTATGGAAGTGAACGTAGCCATTCAAAAATTTTCGGTGGATTCAAAAAACACAAAAGATTTAGCGATGAAAACCTATGATTATTTTCTCAACGAAAAAACGGCCGTTCGCTCAATTATGAAAATGATGTTAACTGATTTACAACCCCCTCAAGACCTCAGCCAAGAGGTGAAGAAAATATTGTTAGACCCCATGGGCCCCCCAGGTGGAGAATTTTTCGCCGAATCATTGATCAAAGAAATCCCCTACCCACTTTCTCACGAGGGCATTATGTGGGGAGTAAAATCCATTTTTAGTGTCATTCATCATTGGGGAGTTTTGTTTACTTGTCATTGCCTGATCGATAATGAAGATCCCATGATGAGCGAGGAACAGATTCGCAACGACGTTGAATCCATGCTTGATTCTCATTTGCTCTACTTACGAAACAACAAAGAAAAATTTAAAGCTTAATTTACTTGGTTTTCCACATCTGCGGCAGTGATTCCCAGCTGGCAGTAGCGATCACGTGCTATTTTATATCCCGAATAATCAATGAAATTTCGGCTGGTGTAAGGCACGGATTGATATTCAGATAATTGCTCCATGCCCTCTTGGTAGATCACTTGGCTGATTCCAAATCGATTGCTATCCACCACATCCAAAATATAACCGTTACCAGTTTTGATCATATCAACAACAAGCCATGCATGGGCGAGCAAACCCTTAGCTTGAAGCATTTGATAGGCCACTCTTTTTTTACCTTTTACCATTTCAAAGGTTTCATCCATGGATTGATTCAGTTCGGCGGCGCTCACTCGGTCATTGCCACTCAAACCTCTCAAGAATCCAAGCCCCAAAGTCCCATCTACGATTTGCCAATTTTCTAAAACCTTTTGAACCTTGGCCGAATGATCTCGAGTGAGCTCTGAAAAGTTTCGATAGCCAGGAATCTCCACAACACCTCTGTTAGTCACCAGTTGATTCAAGAGAGTCCAAACCTCTGACTCTGACGGCTTTGCAAGTTCCGGTCGATACACTGACAAATACTGAATATTGCGAGTCATCATCGAGTGCCACCAACAGACACCCATATTCATAATCCCGCCTTCATTCTTGATAGGTAAGAGATTCTCCGAAGAGTAAAAAAGACTGCGAAAATAATCTGGGTTTTCAGATTTTGAACAAAACTCTTGTCGAGACTGAGCTGCTTGTTGACCTGTCTTCTTCACTTGTGACCAAGCTTTTGAAGTGACAAACATTAAGACAGCCACAGCTAAAAATTTCACAAACACTTTGCACCTCATTCTAGCCACTTAAAGGTGCATAAAAAAAACCAACCTCAAGTGAGTGAGGTTGGTTTTCATGATCTTCACAATTTCTAATTTACAGGGTCTTGACGAGATTAAGTACCTAACCTGATTTTTACAGTTTCAAGAATTGTCTTTTCTGTGTCTAAAACTGTCTTCAAAGTGTCATTTTTGTATTTGATCTCGTCAAACGTGGTCTTTTTTTCTTTCAATTGCTTCTCAAGTTTCTCACGTTCTTTTTTTGTTTTCTCGATCTCAGAAGATAATCTGATGTTTTCATCTGACATCTTTTGACTTTGAACAGCGGCATCTTGCTCTTCACGCTGGAATTTTGCGATCTCTGCTCTGAGCTGAGCCAGTTCTTTTTCACGCTCTGATTTTTCTTTGATGTACTGATCACGAGTTTTTGCAAGTTGGGCTAAGGCTTTGTCCTGAGAAGACTTCATTTCTTTATGGGACTTTCTTTGCTTCTCCGTTTGATCCTTTAATGCAGACATCTCTTCTTGCATTTTTTTAATTTCAGCTTGGGTTTGTGTCAGTGAACCCTTTAACTTTTCTTCTTCTGCACGCAATAAAGATTGTTCTTTTTGCTGATTGGCCATTTCAGATTTAGTTTGCATGATGGTTTGATCATACTGCGCTTTTGTTGCCTTCAATGAAGCTTGTTCTTTTTGTGATACAAGCTTGGCTTGAGCTAATTTTTGCTCGCCTTGTTTTGATTCGAGAACAGCTTGATCCGCCTCTTTACCTAAACGAACGGCTTCTTTTTGTGCGTTTTCTGTATCTGTTTCAGCAGACTTTTGCTGATTTTGAGTTTCTTTTAATGCAGCCTCTGCTGCTTTTCTTCTTGCAACAGCTTCATCACGGGATTTTTCAGCAGCTTGTTTTTTAATCCCAGCAATTTTAATTCGCTCTTCAGCATCTTTTTTCTGAGTTTCTGAAAGAGCAATTTGCTTTTCTTGATCAGCCATTTCCTTTTTCATTTCAGCCACTGACTTTTCAGCTTCGGCTTGTTCTTTTTTAGCTTCGGCCTCTGTTTGCTTTGATTTCGCAATGGCATTTTGCGCATCCGCACGGATTTTATCTAATTTACGTCGCTCTTCTTCAGCACGCTTACGAGCTTCCATGGCTTCTGCTTTGGCACGCTCGGCATCAGCCTTGGCTTCTTCGGCTTCAACTTGAGAAATATCCACTTGTGCAAACACTTGGTGAGCAGGCGATAAAACAAGACTCAAAGCAACTAAGGGTAACGACAACTTCAACAACATAAATCCTCCGTGGTTCAATTCTATTTAAACATTGATCAATAATCTAAAGCAACCATCTCAGGCCTACACTGTAGGAATAGGACTTTGGTTTTCCGTAGTTTCCAAAATTTTGGAAAAAGGTCAGTTTAGGTGTAATTCTAAACTTCACATTAATCTGATTGGCGATCACAAAACTTTCGCCCACAGATTTAATGTCTCTGTACAAAAGTCCTAGGCCGTAAGACAAGTCCATATCTGCGTTCACTCGATAGCCTAATTCCGGTCCTGTTTGAACTCCTAAAAATGATTGGCGTGGGTAGGAGACATTCAAAGTTTTTGCAATGTCCACATTCCCAGTCAAAACATTCAAAGTCCAGCCATACAAATATCGATTAGAGTACATGGTGTAATCAAAGCCCACTGCAAAAGCTGAAAACACACTTCTTGCTTTTGTTTTCTGACCTGCGACTTGAGCCTGGACTTCATCAGCAAAAGAAGTGTACATGCCGTTGGCGTAAATAAATTTAGAAACGGAATTTTTTGCAGGCCTTTTTGCTCGTGTTTTTTTCACCTGCGATTGTCCAATTGAACAAAACAAGAATGAAGCTGTTAAAATTAAAATGATCCAATTCTTCATTTAAATCTTGCCCCTTAGTTTAAAGTGATAAATGCAGCTGACCTGTGACAATCCATGTGTCTTGATTGGCCTGGGCTGGAACAATTGTTCGCTGGTTGTACAAATCAAATCTAAATTCTGTTTTTGCCCACGGGAATGACAAAAATCCCAAACCGTATCGAAAGGTTTCATTGTCTGCTGTTTTCACATCTGGTTTCCATGTTTCAAATTTAATCAGCAGATGATGCCCTTTTGCCAGACGGCTCATGCTTTCAAGAAAGCTGTACACACCCATCACTGAGCTGCTTCCTTTTGGCTTCTCGTCGACAAGACCTACCTCTGCCAAAAACCCATTTCCCTTTTCACGAAGACCTGCTCGGTATTGAGTTGAAACCATTTGTCGCTCGGTGAAATCATTTTTCTGAGTCAAATAGGAAATCCCGTAGGCTGATTTTTCACCCAATGCTCGATCAAAATGGAAAGAAGCTCCCTGCGGACGTAGCTCTTCATCTTGCTGAAGATTTCCTACAAACAGTTGCCCAGTGAATTCGTAAGTATCTTTGATTAAGTGAGCAAGGATTCCATGGGACTGGTCATCCATCGTCAGTTGAGTAAATCTTCGATTGAACCCCGTGTGATCCACGTTCTTAATACCAAAGGTTTTGTCCATCAAACCCGCATACAAATACAAGTCATCTCGGTAGCGAACTCGAATGTAATGCTCTCGAGTGATCCACTCCTCTGGCTTTTTGAGTGCTCCGTTTTGAAATCGCTCGGGTAAAGGACGGTATCCATAACTGCCATAAAGCGTGTACTTTTGATCTTGATCTAAGAAGACAGCCGCATTCACTTCACCCTGCATATTGATCCATCGATCAATGGAATTCTTACTGCCAGGATCTCGAACTAAATAAAGACCACGATATTTGATCCCTGGGCGAATCCACCATGGCAATTGTGTTTTGCCTAGGAAACCCGAGCTCTCTGCCATTTGCTCATCTGTTTTTCGTCTATGAAAAATAGACTTAGATGTGATCTCTGAGGCCCATACAGCGCGCCCGTAATCATTGATTCCGCCACCACCACTTCCACTGTAGTGGCAGGTGATGCAACTTCGATAACCGTACGCGATAAAATCGGGGTATGCGAAAGTTGTCGAACTCATCAACAGAAAAATCAGTGGTGAAAAAAACTTCAACAAGTTGTCGTAGGGTATGTGTCTCATTCTGAAAAAGGATGTCATACATCCAGACAGGGTCAATCTCATATTGATCTAAAGCCCTGCATTTACTTTTATTTTTTGAACTGGATGATAATCTAGTCGAGGAACAGCACACTCCACCGCTCACGTTTCTTGATAATGTGGTGTCCATTCTCTAAGGGGGGAATGAATGAACTTTAATATGTTGAGCGCAGCTCTGTTAATTGGACTTTCGTCGAATGTGATGGCGCAAACGCAGGCGCAAAAAGACGACGCGAAATGGATCTACGAGCGAATCACGGGTGTGAAATGGGCAGCGGATCATCCGCTGATTGTTCAAGCTGCCAATATGGTTGCTGCTGGACAAAGAGCTGACGTCGCTGCACTAGCGACTCAACAGTCTCAATTCTTAAACGTAACTGTTAAGAATTTCGCACTGGAGATGTCAACTCGTGACGAAACAATTCGTATTCCTTTAAATGATTTCGCAGCGACTATCATGGGAGTTGTTCGTGACAACACAGACGCACGAGAACTTCTGTATGGTAACTTCTTCTACGTAGGTGATCCTGCAAGATTGCCAGCTGGTATTCCCAACGTAATTGCAAACGCAAATGAAATGGGAGCACGTGTTTTAAGATCAAATGAGCATTACGAAGCTCTTGATTCTAAAAACAACCGACTTGATGTGGGTTCAGTCCTTATGCGAGTGAACGGTCAGCGCTTAGTACAAAATGAAGCTAATAACGTTTTCACAATTGTTGCGAACCCGGATCCTGCTGGTGTTTTGACTTCAAGAACTTTCATTGAAGCTCACGCAGTCGCTGGAACAAATCGTCGTCCTGTGGAATATACATTCCGTCAATTTATGTGCTTACCATTAGAACAATGGGCAGATGCTCTTTCATCTGACGTTCGTATCGGTCGTGATATCGATCGTTTTCCTGGTGGCGACCACATGAAGTTCCAAACTTCTTGTAAGTCTTGTCACACAGTTATGGATGGTTTCCGTGGGGCTTGGGCTCGTTGGGATTTTGATAACAACGTGGCTTTGCAAACCACTGTTCGCCAAGGTGCTTCTGACGGTAACCGTGTATTAAACAAATTAAACAGAAACGCCACTGTTTATCCCGGCGGATATGTCACAACGAATGATTCTTGGGTGAATCATGCGGCTCGTGGTGTGAATGCCACTCAGTTTGGCTGGAGAGGTCTTGATAAAGTGACTCCTGCAAACTCTGGAACAGGTGTTGGTGATTTCGGAAGACTTGTTGCAAATTCACAAAGATTTTCAACTTGTATGGCAAAAAGAGTTTTCAAATCAGTATGTCGAAAAGACTTATCTGATTCTGAAATCGGAGTCTATGCAGCTTTAGGAACACAGTTCGAAAGTTTGAACTATAACTTAAGAAATTTATATCAGATCGCAGCCCTACATCCACGTTGTAAGTAATGGGGCATAAGTATTCTTGAACTGTAACTGGATGTTTAACTGGGGGAAATGATGAGAAATTTAAAATTTGAAACTAAAAGAAATCTTAAAAATGCAGCTATCGTGATTGGATTGTTTGGAACATTGAGCTTTTACGGCTTCAACTGTGCTCCTCCTTCTTTTCAAACAGCTGACGATGGTGGTGGATCACTTGTTCTATCTTCAAGTGGAATCGTTCCAGTTGATGATGTTGGAACACCCACTTTAGAAACAAAAACTGATTTACCTTATGCTTTATTAACAGCTGAGCAAGTTTTCTTTTCTATGTTGAATGTGACTGATCAGCAAAACTTTTCCAATGCGATTCGTGACGAGTACGCAATTCGCAGTGGTTCATTATCAGTGATTCCTGATTTGAAAACTGTGAATGGTCCGATGTTGCTTGCGATCACTTCGTTATCTGGTGAAGTCTGCAACGGCCTTGTCGCCCGTGAACAAGCAATTGCTGACGTTTCACAAAGAAAGTTTTTCGGATCTGTTAACTTTGCTCAAGCGATCGCCAATTTAAGTGCCGCTGGTTACACAGACGTAGTGACAAAAATGTCGAACAGCTTTTTAGGACGCGCTCCTAGCTCAGCTGAACTCACAATGTTTAACAGCTTCCGCACAGATTTTACCGCTGCAATTCCAGCAGCCAATATCGGACAAGCAGCTCAAACACGAGCCTTGGTCTTGAGCACATGCAGTGCACTTTTGAGCTCGTTTGAAGTGTTTTCGTACTAGTTTATTTTTTTAAGTTATTTGTTTTTGGGGTTTTAATTTAGAGGGGATTTTATGTCGAAAAATAATAAGAATATACCAAATTGGGCACTCACTGGACACAAAAAGCCAGTGACACGTCGAGAGTTTCTTAACTACGGAATGATACCTTTTGCAGCTTCAGCTTTCATGCCAAACTGGTTGCAACTTTTTTCACCTGAGCGCTCAAGTGCTCAAGTGGGAGCCAACTGTCCAGTTGCTGCGACAGGCATGATTCCGTTTATTCAATTTAACTTATCTGGTGGTGCAGGTCTGATGGCGAACTACGTTCCCATGGATGCTGCTCGAAACACATTACCAAGTTACTCAATCATGGGTATGGGAAATGGCGCAGTACCAATCGTTCGTGAATTTGGTAACGTTCCTTTTGCTGGTAACGGAATCAGTAACGTATTGACTGGTATTCGTGAAAGAGCCAGTGCTTTAGCAATTAACAAGACGGCATTTGTCGGCATGTGCGTACGATCTCGTGACGACAGCCGAGAAAATCCATTTTCGATGAATGGTATGGCACACAGAGCAGGTCTTGTGGGCTCTCGTCTTCCTCACTTAGGAACAGAGGACACAACAACTGGTATCAGTCAGATGCCTGTGCTTTACTCTCCTCCTTCACCTTTGATTGTGAATGGTTTCCGTGATGTGGCCAATTCATTAGGTTACACGGCAGCTCTTGCAGCAGGTTTAAACCAAGCTCAAAGAGAAAGACTCACACGCTTAGTCAGTGACCTGAATGGTGAGCAATCTAGAAAATTAGCTTCTATCAACACAGGCGAGGGAATTAAAACTTTGATCGACTGTGCTGGTATTAAAAATAACGAATTGATTCGTGAAGGTGCTGGTGCCGTTGATCCTCGAACAAATGCAGCGGTTGCTGCTTTGTGGGGAAACCTTAACGCACAAACTGCTAACAACAGTGAAAACCTAGTTTTCGCGACAATGGTTTTCAACACCTTAAATGGTCTCTCTGGCAGTGCTTCTTTAAACAAAGGTGGATATGATTACCACGGAAATGCACGAGCTGTAACAAACGCTCGAGATCTCGACGCGGGTCGAATCATTGGTAACATTCTTCAAACTGCTGAAATTTTACAGCGTCCTTTATTCTTGTTAGTCACAAGCGACGGCGCCGTCAGCTCTGAAGATTCAGCTGATCGTCAGTCACAGTTCAACTCGGATCGTGGATCAGCTGGTATGGCTTACATCATCATGTACCAACCCACAGGTCGAGTTGTGACAACTGATTTCCAAATCGGTCATTACACAACTGCACAATCAGCTGATGACAGAACTGTGGTTGGAAACAGCCCAGAGCTTGCAACACAAGCAGCTTTCGCGAACTACTTGAAAATGAACAATCGAATGGATCTTTACTCGCAAGTTGTTACGCGTGGATTGACAGATACTGCACGAATCAACGAGGTGGTGAAAGTTGGATAGATCAAAATCTTCACGATGGGCCTGGGCCGCACTTTTAATAGGCGGTCCTGTTCTAATCACAGCATTCCAAAATTGTGGTCAAATGTTTGAGGACCCATTGGTGAAGTTTGATAACGTCAGCTTCGCAAGTGCGGGCTCCTTGCAACTCGGAACTGGTTGCGAGTCGGAAATTATCGGTAAGTACGCTGGGCTTTACAGCACAACGTACTATCCATTCTTAACTTCCACTTGTACAGCTTGTCACTCGGGTGAGGGACCTGGTATCGGTGCCTTTGGTTACCCAGACATCGCAGTTTCTGGAACGAACTTTATCAGCCGTTTCAGAAAGATTAATGAAAATGCCGTTCTTCCTTCGCATGCGAATGGATACACGGGAACTCCAGCGGCTATGGCTGCTGTCGCAAGTTTTGCTCCTCAGTGGGCTGCAGCGGTTCAAGAGTACAACGAGTGTGCCGGTGTTTCGACTGCAGGAAC
>CAZPBD010000042.1:0-4272 GCA_964584655.1 uncultured Pseudobdellovibrionaceae bacterium
TCAAACACTATTCCAAAAAGGAGGCTCAATGAAAATGTATCAAATGATTGCGATTCTTGTTTTGGCAACCACAGGGTGTAGCCATATCAAAAAAACTGAAACTGAAAAATCTGTCTCTTGCGGAGTTCAAAAGGGAACCGAACCTCGACACATTAACATGGACGCATTTTTCAATTCACCTGACCTCAATGCCACGCAAAAAGAGCAGCTGAAAGCCATCTATGCTCGAACGATGGGGCAAGCCCGAAAATTATCTGCAGAACTTGCGGCTATCAAATCACAAATGTTTCAAACACTCGCAACAAAGGATTATAAATCTAAGCAAATCACTGAACTCAAAATGCAGATTATCAACATCGATAAAAAGCGACTGGATGTGATGTTTGAAGCATTATCTGCAGTTCAAGGTGTCGTGGGCTACGGTGAGGAAAAAGAAAAAATCTATCGACAGCTGAGGGATTACGATACTGATCACTCGGACAAGCTCTACTCTTTATAATCACAGACCTAGTAAAAGTGACTGATCTGTTGCAGTGATTTTTTTGTGATATCTGGTGGTTGGTATGACTCTGAAGGGTAACCGACCACCAATAAAATGACAGGCTTAAAAGTCGAGTCCAACCCCAAAAGTTGATTTAAAAAGTTCATGGGCTTTGGCGTGTGAGTCAAAGTTCCAAGTCCCGCTAAATGAAGGGCTGTAATGAGCAAACCCGTCGCTATACACGTCGATTCAAGTGGATAGTAAGCTTTATTTGTCGTTGTTTCGGTTGGCTCGACTGTTAATCTTTGAAAAATGACAATCAAGACCGGCGCTTGAGTTAAATAAGGTTTCGACTGATCTGTCTTCAATTCTTTCAGATCTTGCAAAAAACCAGGGGTTATTTTTTTTGTGTAAAATTCGTTTTCAACTTCTTCTGCTGCCTTCCGAATCTGAGACTTCAGATCCGGATCTTGAATGACTGCAAAAAACCAAGGCTGTTTATTCGCTCCACTTGGAGCTGTGCCCGCAGCTTGAATGGCCCACTTAATAGTTTCAGAATCAACCGGGTCTGATTTGAAATCTCGAATGGACCTCCGCTGCTTTAAATTTTCGTAAAAACTTTGAGCAGGACTGATCAAAATTAATAGTCCATGGATCGACTGCGATCGTAATCGCTGTAATCAGCACAAAGTGTCGTGATATCAAGATACTTTGGGTTTTCTGTCTGCAAGTTTCCAGAGTAAACAGATTTTACAGTAACCGTCTTTTCCTGATGGTTGATTCCAACAACAAGTGCACCTTCTGTGTATTCAGAGCCTTTGTACACTTTATCACCCACACAAATTCCATGTACACATCCACGAGACATATGAATGCGTCGAACCGACTCGACAGCCAAATTTCCAGAGTAAACAGATTTCACTGTCAGTAAACCTTTATGGGGATTGATCGCAACCACGGTCGCACCTTGAGTATATTCAGAACCTTTAAAAACCAACTCGCCAACACAAACTCGATCCAAACAACCACGGGTGATGTGAAGATCAATTACGTTTTCAGAGGCATTATTACCAGAGTAATTAGATCTCACTGTCGCAGTTTTTCTGTAGGGATTCACACCCATAACAACTGCACCTAAAGTGTAATCTGATCCTTTATAAACAGTGTCACCTGGACAAATTTTGTCTTCAGAATTGTAATCAGCACAAGCAAAAGACTGCTGAGAGAACATGATCACAAGGGCAGCAAATAGAATTTTCATAAAGTGTTTTTCCTTTTTAAATTGATTAATAAATCACGCCAGCGGCACTTTAGATCAATTTAAATGGAATTGCTTAATTTAATCTGAAAGATGTAGGAACTTCTAAGGTGTCAAAACGATGAACACAAATTAAATCCCCAGATCCCTATCAAAATAGGGGTCTGATTTCCAATTCACTGGCGTTACTTTTTGAGTGAGCCAATCCTCTCGCAAGATTCCGTATGCAATCGAGGCCACCCGTCCCCCATTTTCAGTGGGCGATGCCATTCGGTAATAGGCCTCTTTCACATATCCACACTTATTAAATAGCTTTCTCATGACAACATTGTCCTCGCGAGTTTGTCCTTCGATTCTTCGTTTGTCGGGATAATTCTGAAAGATAAAATCTGTGAGCCATTTTAGAATCCATTGACCCAATCCTTGGCCGCGCTTGTTTGAATTCAGTCGAATGGAAAACATGGGGGCTAGATCATCTAATTGATAAAGTTCAATCAGCCCGATCCGTTGACCTTTTTGATCGAAGATCCAAAAATTGAGCTCCCCGTCTGCGAAGAAAGCACCGTCTTCAATTCGCTTGAGAACTTCTTCTTTTGTAGGCGTATTGCCAAGAAAAAAGGGCCATGAGTCACTTGAAAGCCAAGTGGCCAGCTCAAGAGATTCTGATTTTTCAATTTTGATAAATTTAATTTCCATCATTCACTCAAAATAAAAATAGTTCAATCAAGGTGATACCTCTGCTTCAGACCCTCTGGCACCCCAAGCTTCATGCCGTACAAATACCGAATGAGTTGACCCTGGTGTTGAATTTCATGTTCAAGAAGCTCAATGGCCATAGTCTGCTGAGCCATCGTCATTTCTTGCAAATGGCTCAATGTCTTCAAAGCAAATTGTGCTGAATTTTTCAAGGCTTCGCTGACTTCCTTCTTTTTATCAGTCACTTTTAATGAACAAGAAAATCCAGCCCATGAACCCTTTACGATACCATTGATGTAACTTTCACGGGCCCCGACCACACACCAAAGCTGTTGACCAATAGTATTTGAGGGCAAATTTGACAGTTTCAGTTTCAGTGCGCTTTCATCAAGGTGTTCGGCCAGTTCATCATACAGGTAAAAAGCTTTTTGCAAACGTTCTTGAATGAGTGATGACATTTTAATTCCTCTGATTTGAGTTCAGACTTTTTCATACGCTCATCGTACTGATTTGTAAATCGCGCCTTGATAATTCATTTCAAAATATTCAGAAGTTAACTTGAAAGGCTCTTCAAATCCAACGGGAAGCGAGAGCTCCCATCCCGTTGAAATCAAATAGGTCTTTTTCCCCTTCAAAGATCTGCCGATACTTTTTTGAGTCGAAATCAAGTCACTGAAGCGGTCAAAAAAGTTTTTAAGACTTGCACTCATTGAATACCAATAAACTGGAGTCGCAAAGACGATGTTGTCAGCCTGACTCATGGCTTGTGCAATTCGCAGGTAGTCGTCTGTTTCTGGGTATTCTTTTTGATAGCTATAGGGAGCAATACTCAATTGCCTAAGATCAAACAAGTCATAGTCTTTAAACGGGCAAAGCTCTTGCACAGCTTTCGCTGTGTTACTGTCGTCGCGATTTGTTCCTAAAATGACGATTGTCTTCATGAACTAAAAAAACTTCCATGAAACCCAATCGGAAAATATTGGCCAAACCAAACTCGGGCTTGTAAATCAAGATTGATTGAATTTCGGATGTCCAGAAAAGTTTGATCCTTTAAACCGTCATAGCCAAGATGCAGAATCCAAGCTTTCTCATCCTCACCTGCTGATGAGTTTGGATGAGGAACAAAGACCGGCTCACCAAAAAGTTGATGGGCCTCACACTGCACTCGAGTCGCTATCTTTGATTCTAAATCCCAAGCTACCAAATGATCAAACGCCAAGGGATCAGCTTCACGATGTCCTTCTAAGTTGTAATAATACCGCGTGCTTTGACCCAACATTCGTGGATCCATGCACGGAAAGTCCGAGGGCCTTCCGTCACTTATCTTTTCACGCTTAACTAATTTATTTGAGATCAAATCAATTTCAAATCGAGTGATCCAAGATTTTGGCCCTTTTGGCATTTTCTCCTTCGACCAAGATTTAAATAGTTCAAAGGCTGAGTCATCATCGGCCACAATGGAATCCAAAATCAGACGGTTCGTCACTGGATCTTCAAATGCATTGCAATTATGAAAAACGAGCCCCGAGGGCTGCGACTTGATTTCAATCGGAGCATCAGATCCATCTTTTTTAAAAATCAGAATTCTGATGGGATCTGCTTTTTTATATTCTAAAAGCTGAGCAATGGGTTTTGTACCTAGGGCTGCTCCGGTCAGATTCACTTTCAACGGCGAAACTATAAACACAAGATAGTTTTCAGTCATCAGCATGTCGTGAATGGGAAAAAATCCGCCAATGCCAACAGAAAAAAGTTCTGATACCTGGCCCGTTTGATTTTCGATTCGAATGACTTTCAGCTTGGGGCTGATACTTCTTGTGATTCCGTAGGCATAAAT
>CAZPBD010000042.1:4372-14583 GCA_964584655.1 uncultured Pseudobdellovibrionaceae bacterium
ATTTCTGCTTTTCGCTCATCGGTTTGAAGAAATTTAGAATTTCCAGAAGCCTGACCGTCTGCAAAAGTAATTGAAGTTAATAAAGCATCACCATCAAAATAATGACCAAGCTCTGTATTTTGGGTTTTCTTCGATCCAGGCCCGATTCTAAAAAGTTTTCCGTTCAATTGAGCTGGAATTTGACCTTCAATCAAACTGGGCGTCCATGGCCCCTCGAAGCTTGTTCCTCGATTGGCCTTCCAACTGATTCGATCCACTTTATTCTGGTATGAGTAATTGAGCAGCTGATGAAGCGAGCCGTCAGTGAGTGACAGTGCACCCAAGCCACCCATGGCTTTTAAAAACAACCTTCTGTCATGACTTTGTTTTTTCATCAAATCTCCTCAGCCAAATCCTATTTAAAATGGTGCTTTTGGATGAATTCGATAGCAATGATAATCTATGTTTTATGACAGTGTGACAATCCTTTTTGTCTATGAATCCAAATACCATAAATAATCAGAGCCACAATGACGAAGCTCACTGACGAGAGCACGAGATACTTAAACTGATCCGTGGAAGGCAGAGCAACTCCCGCAGTGAATAGTCCAATTGTTGCAAGTGCCGTTAATGCAGACGCAAAGCCATTCACCTCACCACGTACACCGGGCAAAATTCCAGTCTGTCTAATTTGCATTTCACCAAGGCTGAATCCATAAAGTCCAATGCGTGAAAGTAAAATGAGGACAAGAAAACCAATTTGGCCAAAGCCATCAGCACTCAAAAATAAGACATATGCAAAGATAAGAGTGACTGCTTGAAACGCCAGAAAAAGAAGACTTGCTTGATTGACTGACATTTTTTTAACAACGATTGGAAATAGCACAGTAGCGAGTAAACCAAAAATGGCTCCAAGGCCTCGGAAGATTCCAATCGTTAGCTCTGGCAGATTCCACCCGTCTTTTAGATAAGCTGTTAAAAGGACGCCATGGGGACTGAGCACTGAAAGCCAAAGCAATGCGTAGGCAACGACAACCAGAGCGACGGGCTCTCTAAAAAATGAGCTCCAACCTTTTTTAATTTGAGAAAAGATCCCTTTTTGCGAAGCTGAATCCATCCTGATTGGTTTACTTCTAAGATCAGGTCGCTCATTGAAAATTGATTTTAGAATTCCATACTCAGGAAAAAATGAAAGCACATTCCAAAGGGCAATCAGAGAAAATCCAAGCACTGGCCATTGTTGAGAAGTTAAAAGCAAAAGTGCGCCAGCTGCCACTGGAGATGCAACCTCGGTGAACAGATCCACCTGCCGAAGTCGACTGTTGAATATTGAAAGTCCCTCACCCTCAAAGCTCGAGGGAACTAAATCATTGGCGATTGAAATATCCATAAATGTTGAACCCAGCTGGCTCATCACACCACTGATCACCAAAAGAGAAAAAATCGATACGAATTGAAGAGATTGGAAGTTGTGACCACTCGTCAATGCAATGGCCAGAATGCTTGCGAAGCCAAATGCCACACCTATCAACTGCAAAAAAACCCCGATCTGTGAAGCTTTAAGCCTGTCGACATAATCAATTCTCTGAGTCAGATGAGGCAGAAAGAAAACAGTCGCGATCCGAATTAAGAGATAATAAAGAGCCGCGATTCTTAACTCACCTGGCAAAAGTTGAAGCAGAACAAGTGGAACCGCAAAGTCCCAAGCTTGATCTCCGGACCTTGTCAAAAGTCTTCCGAGAAGCATGCGAGAACTTAAAGACAAGGATTTTAAATTTTGATTTTGAGTCATTTGCTTGAAGTGAATATACACGCGAACAGGGTCTTCTCAACCTCAAAAATCTTTTACCCGCATCAAATTCTGATGCTAACCTCACTGAAGTTGTTGAATCTTTAAAGAGAAATGGATATTCAGTTGGTCAGAGGTGGAGATGAAATCATTCATGACCAAAAAGGCAATTTCAATTTTAACAATTCTGATCATTTCAATAGTTCCCAATTTTCTACTTGCTCATAAGCATCTGACCATTGCCCCCAATGATAAAGTCTGCATGGTGACAAACATGGTTTTTCCTCGAACTCAAATCCCAGTGCTTCATGAAGGCAAAACCTATTATGGCTGCTGCGAAAACTGTAAAAAGACGCTGGCAGAAGATGCAGCCTCTCGGGTTGCCATTGATCCCGTCAGTGGAAAATCTATTGATAAGGCCAAAGCTGTGATCGCCGCGCGGGAAGACGGCACTGTTATCTATTTCGAAAGTAAAAAGACTTTTGAGACTTACTTGAAAAAACCGATTTCACTTTAATGAATCAATCAAATCGAAAAGGACCTCTGCAGGCCCATCTGGATGAAATTGAACTCCAGTGCGAAAAGGGTGAAATCACACTTCAAACAATTTTTAATATCTTTGGGAATGATGGCCACTACGTCATTATTTTGTTTCTTGTTCTTCCATTTTTGCAGCCCCTGCCATTGTTTGGATTATCCACACTTTTCGGCTTGCTGATTGCGTTTGTCGCCTACCTGTCTTTTATCGAAAAGCCTCCCATTATTCCCAAGCGATGGATCCATAAAAAATTGCCAGGCTCGACAGTGCTCAAAATTGCTGAGGTTTCTGAAAGTATTTTTCAAAAGATTGCTTTCATTCTTCATCCCCGCTGGAAAGGTTTTCTTAAAGGTCCTTTTCGAATGACAAACTCAGCACTTCTGATTTTGAATGCTATTTTGCTTGCTTTGCCACTCCCCATTCCCTTTTCAAATGCACTTCCTGCCTATGTCATTTTTTTCCAAGCCCTTGGACATCTTGAAGAGGACGGTCTGTTTATCGTGCTTTCTTATATTCAAACCACACTTTGTTTAGCCTATTTTGCATTTTTGTTTTTTGGGGCGAGCTCTGGGCTTGAGATTTTGAAAGCTAATTTTTAGCGCCAAAGAGCCCTCGAGATTAGGTCCTAAAATATCCATAAATATGTCGAAGTCGGGTACCTAACACCATCCAGATCCACGTGATCGCTGCCAATAAGCCCACCACCCTGACGTTCGTAGAATGCCCGAGCAGATTTATTTGCTTCAAAGACAGAAACCATCATTCTTTTCTTAGACATTGATACAAGTAATTTGACGCCCTCATCAAAGAGGATTTTTCCCGCTCCACACCCTTGAAATTCTTCGAGCAGATAAATGGCCTGAAGCTCAGAGTCAGCGTCAACATTTTTTTCTCGATTATTTCCAAGGCAAATAAAACCCACAACCTTTTCAGTTTTTCTTTCAAAAGCGACTAAACAAATCAGATCTTTACTTTCCACCAATCGCTGGGCTCTGGGAAGTTGTTGTTCAGCGCTGAGCGAATCAAGAAAGCTTGGAGGAATAATTCCTAGATAGGTTGTTTTCCAAGACTCTGCATTTATGAATGCGATTCGACTGATATCGGAATGCAAAGCTTTACGAACTGCAAATTTTTTTTCCATGAATTAATTCTACAAAACTTTTGAAACCACGTCATGCTAAACAAAAAAAATCAGGATATACATCAATAGGAACCGGTCCAACCTGCAATCACAGAAATGCCTTCTGCGAAATACCCATAGGTTTCTTCAAATCTTGAAGATTGAAGATTATCTATTCGCGCGTAGTAAGTCTGGTTTTTTCTAGTATTGTAATTATAAGCAAGATTTGCAACGCCATAGCTAGAAAGGGTTTCAGTGCCTGAAGGTCCCAGATCCTTCCGAGTGCCAACATAAACCAATTCAGCCGTTCCCTGGTGGACATCATTTCCATATGAGTATCTGAAGCTTCCGTTTATTAAGGGTCTTCGCGACAGCCAGGTATGCGCATCTAAATCTCGAGGCTCTTGATAGGATAAATTAACAATCACAGATTGGCCAAGGCCAATCTGATGATTGAAGTTCAGCTCTGCCCCTTTGGTTTCAGTTTCTTTTATATTCACATATCGAATGGCTGGAAATGTTCCTGTTGTTGATATCAAATTTCTAAATCTTGAATGAAACAACGTGACTGAAATATTTTGCGAATCTGTCAGTGAAAAATCCTGGATCAAACTCAATTGAGTTCCCTCTTCTTCATTTAAATCTGGATTTCCATAATTTGAATACAACTGATAAAGAGTCGGGGCTTTGTACCCTGTGGAAACTTCACCTCTTGTTTTTTTATGAGTCAGTCCAACTTGAAAAACTGAGACTGGATCTTGATTGGACCAATTCTCTAAGCGAGCACCATAGGAAAGTTCAGTATCGGAATTGATCACATTGGTCATTTTAGCAAAGATTCCCCGTTGCTCTAAAACAGCATCAGCTTCTTTGATGTTAAAACTTTGAAAAATAAAATTCTCAGCAGAATAATTGAAACCCAGGTCCACCGTTTTGGTGTCGCTCTGAAAAGTTCGAAGATCCAGTCTGAAGAACTGAAAATTCGATTTGTAATCTTCATCAATGGGAAATGAATTTATGCTGCTTGCTGGAAAATCGAAGTGGCGCAGGCCGTTTTGTAAACCGAGTGATAGTTTGGGCTGCCATTTTTCTTTTGAGAAATAAATTTGGCTGGAAAGAAACCCCTGTTCGCTCGACAGTTTAAAATTATCCACATCCAAAATTTGATAGTTCATATCAGATGAAGGTGAAAAGCCAGAATCCCTTAAATAAGTTCCCTTGATATAGCCGTCGGTGGAACCTTGCCATTTATAAGCTAAATCAATATTTTGTTTATTCGATGAGTACGTTTCTGAAGATCCTTTCGCAGGAGATTCAGAATTTCGCTGTTTATGATATCCGCGAGCCATCCATCCATCTGCAGAATATTCAGTACCTAAAGCTAAATGATCTTGCGTTCCTACTTCACTGAGTCCAATTCGAGAGTCCACTTCAGGCAAAGTTTCAATTTTGATCACTCCTCCCAAAGCTTGACCACCATATAAAACCGACTGACTCCCTTTCAAAATTTCGATCCTTTTAACAGATTTTATATTCAGAGTTGAAAGATTCCCGGTTCGCTGAATGGTTGAGGGATCATAGAAAGGAATACCATCCACCAATATGAGGACATGGCCTGAATCTCCCCCTCGAATAGAAATGGAAGTCGGTTGAAACGAAGTACTGGTGATAGAAACATTTGCAGAATTTGCAAGTAGACTTGGGATATCTTTGCTTTGAGATTTCTGGATCATCTCCTGAGACAAAACAATTCGGCTAGAGCTATTAAAAATGACATCTTCTACCGTTGTCTCGTAGGTTTGCGCAAAAAGTTGAGAATAAAATAGAATTAAAAGCATCAGTTTCATAAATGTAAAAGAGCCAGCCAGCACCTTTGTTGTTTGTTTTCGTGTGGTTGTCTAAGATTTTTTCGAAAATTCTGTGACTGGTGGGGAGCGGTCTTCAGGTATACGGGTTAACTGGTATACCGGGATTCATGTATTGGGTGTTGGAGGTGGGTGAGGGCTTCGCACCCCCGTACGCGCTTTTGCAGAGCGCTGCCTAACTCCTCGGCCAACCCACCAAACTTGAAGTTCAGAAACTAATCGATAAGCCTTACTCAGGTCAAGTTATGCGTCGCATCTTACTGCTTAAGCAATCCCGAAAGACTCAAAACACAGTCCTCATAGGCCCGCTGTAAGTGCTCGCTTTTGATTTCTGGTGAAAAATCCAGATCAGCTAACGTTCTGGCCCAGCCAAGGGTCGCTTGTCTTCGTCTGACCGAGCTGAGCTCAAAGCTCGAATTAAATTGATTCCAAATCTGAAGCTCTTGAGGGTTTAATTGAGAGTCATCAAAAAGCCTGTTCACCACTTTTCGATTTTGAGTCTTTTGAAATTCCCGGACTTTTTGAATTTCCGCCTTCACTTGATCCACAGAAATTTTCGGGCGCTCGGCTTTTTCATCAAAATACAAAAATCCTTGAAGTCGATCCATTAAAGGACCCGACAACTTTTGCAAAACAGACCGACATCTTTTTTCGTTAAATGAACAATTGCGCATTTTTCCCGGTGTCCATTTTCCGCACGGGCATAAATTTGTGGTTCCGATCATTTGAAAGTCTGCCAAAAAAGATTTGGACTGCAGCCCTCGACTGACAGTGACTTTCTGGCTGGAGAGAGCTTCTCTGAGCACTTCCAAAGTGGGGGATTTAAACTCCATCATCTCATCCAGAAATAACAGTCCTCCGTGGGCTCTGGTGATTTCACCGGGTTTCGGTGGCACGCCCCCACCCACCATCGATAGGGGGGAGACAGTATGATGAGGACGCGCCACCGGCCGCCAATTTAATTTTTGCGAAAAGTGAGATTCATGAAAATTCAAAGTTTCAAAACTAGGTGGATTCATGAGCGACTGTAGGGCTTCAACCAGCATCGTCTTGCCGCTGCCTTGGCTTCCCGCAATCAAAGCATGATGTTCACCCACACACAAAATTTTCAAAGCTTGAGCTTGCCTGGCGGTCAGGTGACTGACAGGACTGAGAGGCGCTTTGAGTTTTCGATTTGCAATTCGAGGAACCTCTTGGGCGAAAGTGGCATCACTTAATTTCTCAATTTGAAATCCAGTTTGGTATTGCTCAAGACCTCGACCGCTCAAAATTTTAAATTGAGCTTGATCTGGAATAAACCTGGAAAGTGCAGGAAAATGCACTTCGCCCTCTAAACTTAATTCACCAAAGATCACATAGTTTTGAAAATCGGTGCCTGACACCTGATCGGTCATTTGCAAAATTCCCAGAGCCACCGCAAGCTCAATGCCTGTCGAAACTTTTTTTAAGTGACTGGGAGTTAAGTTCACCACAATTTTTTGCGTTTGTGGAAATTGAAATCCGCAGGCTCTGAAGGCACTGCGAATACGAAGTGCACTTTCTTTTAAGTGATTATCCGCTCGGCCTAAAAAATGAATTTGCGGAAGCCCCGGCAGAAATGAGATTTCCACTTCGATGATTTCATATTGATTCGAGATTTCAGTCAGTGATTTGATTTTCATAAGTTTGCGAGACTTGCAAACTTATAGGCATCTGCGAGGACACCTGGATCAAGATTGATTTCGTTTAAAAATCAGATCTCGGAATTTGTGATCCGAGCTAAGGGATGATGATCTTCTAAAGTTTGACCCAGTCGACTTTGCGAAACCTGTGTATAAATCTGCGTGGTCTGAAGACTTGAGTGCCCCAACAAAAGCTGAATGGACCGAAGATCGGCTCCAGATTCTAATAGAGCAGTGGCACAACCATGTCGAAATTGGTGGGGATGAATGGTGGTCTCAAACCCCGCCTTTTTGGACCAAGCCGAAAGCCAGCGCCAAATATCCACCCGACTGGCCCGGTGACCTTTGTCGTTGACGATCATGGTGCCTGATTTTTCTTTAAGTAAAAACTCGCGGTGTTTGATCAGATAATTTTGAACGGCAGTGAACAAAACATCAGACAATGGGATTAATCTTTCTTTTGAACCCTTACCAAGGACTTTCACCCATCGTTCGGTGGCATTGATATCTGAAATATCCAGATCAATCATTTCAGAAACTCGGCAACCCAACCCATACAAAAACAAAAGGCTGAGTTGGTTTCTGGCAGTTCGGTGAGGGCTTTCAACCACACAGGCTTTGAACAGCCGTTCGAATTCTTCGGGCTGCAAAGTCTTCGGTAATTTCGTTTTAATCTTAGGAGGCTTAAGCTCGCGCAATTCAGCTGCTTTGTGGCCATTTTCCAGTAAAAACTTAAAGTAAGTTCTAACTGACGAAATCACCCGGGCTTGGGATCTAACTGAAAGTTTTTGAGCCTTCATAAACTCGTAAAAACCTTCCACTGAATTTTGTGTTTTTCTATATTCGATCCACAGTTCGAGATCTCGGCGGTAGGCCATCACCGTGTTCAGGGAGCGGCCTCTGACGTGTTGAAGATTATCAAAAAACTCGATCCAAAGAAGCCGAGGGGATTGTTGAGCCATGCTCTAATTAAGCTGTTAAGCAGAGTGTTTGTCAATTGCACTTACAATGTTTAGAAGCGAACACCGATAGAATCTTGGCAAGGGGCTTGACCACCTAAAGTAGGAGCTCCACCATTCCAATTGTTATAAGTGTGCATTCCCGATTGAGCCACAAGCAGCGCACTCATTCCACGAATTTGACCCATGCCATCCGTCAAAATCACACCCTCAACAATTGAAGCAGTCATTGTCACAGGGCCTACTAAAGTCACCGTTGGAAACTGAAAAACACCTAAATTGTAAACGCCCGGTTGGTACTGAGTCGTCACTTGATACTGACCCACGGGTAACCTGCAAAGACCCATAAAGAGATCACTTGTTAGACTCAAAACTCCGTTGGCGATGGCCTCTCCTGCGTAAGCAAAGATCGGGTTTTGACCTTGGCTTGCCCAGAAGTTGAGTTGCTGAGCATCTGCACTTAAAGAAAGACTTAAAGTTCCTTGCTCAATGGATGCCATCATATTTTGGCTGAATTGAACTTTACCAGCTGATTGAATTCCGCAGTTCACACAGACTTGTCCGTTGTTAACTGGGCTCTTTGAGCTTTTGCTTGGACATGCTGTGAGTGCGAACATGGCTGTTAAGATCACTGCGAGTTTATAAATTGTGTTTTTCATAAGCATCTCCTTTATATTCTATTCTTAAAGTCCCAAAGCCTGATCACGTCGAGCACCGCTGAAAGATCCAAGAAGTCTGTAAGTGCCATCAGAGAAATCTGTGCTGCTGAGTTTTTGTGACATGTTGTTTGAGTAACAAGCGTAAGGACCAGAATAGATGTACCAGCATTTTCTGTAAGTGGATTGAGGGTACAAACCATTTGCAAAGTTTCTGTAGTAAACGCGGCCTTTTAATAAACCACCCGCTTCACCGTCAGCTCCAGCCGTTTCTGGCTCCATCACGATAATCAGGCTACCGTATTGGTCCTGAACATAGGCCATGAAAGTGCTCACGCCATTGATTCGAGTCCAAAAATTAGGTGCTGCTTCGTAAAGGTTATTATCACGACAGTTTGAGCAAGTTTGATTTCGGCCTTCACCGATCGAGAAAGACCCGTAGTAAAACTGACCGTTGTCGTTGTAACCAATTTGAATCTTACCAGCGTAGAAAGAAGTTCCAGAGATCTTCTTCATGTTGATATTAATCTTAACGTTTGAAGGGTTATTCAAGGGTCTGATCGCCACATAAGAGTTCAACTCTTCGTAAGAAACCGGAGCTAAAGTGACAACCTCACCAGAGACTGTAAAAGGCCAAGTTGTTTGACCTGTTGGCGTTTCGGGAGTTGGGTTCGTCGGAGTCGCAGGACCTTGGGGAACCGGTGCGATTGAGTTTGAGTTTGATTTGCTGCTTCCGCAACCGATCAACATCGTCATCGCCAGTCCCACCACTAATACTTGTACTAATCCTGTTGTTCTCATAACTGCCTCCCAGTTATAAGTAGGTATTGCAGCGATCATACCAAGTCAGGGAATCCGTGCAAATCAGCGGATCCATTAGTCATTCTCAAACAGAGATAATCGATTTAGGACAGTGCCAAACTGTCGGCCGCAGAAAGTGACATTTATGGATAACACCTGTCTGAGGTTTTCATTTTAACCAGTCTCAGAGTGAGACAGGGGCCCTATGGTTTGGGCCCCGATGCTTGAGAGCATTAAGACTTCGGAATGTCTTTGAGGAAGGGACGAATCAAATCCAATGGAATTGGGAAGACGATTGTGTGGGACTTATCCCCTGCAATTTCATTCAGAGCCTGCAAATAAGCGAGCTGCATTCCCGACGGAGAACTGGCTAAAATATTAGAGGCGTCTGACAGCTTTTGAGCCCGCTGAACTTCACCTTCTGCACTGATGATTTTAGCTCTTCTCTCTCGCTCAGCCTCGGCTTCTCGGGCCATGGCTCGCTTCATTTCGCTGGGTAGATCGATCTGTTTTAGCTCAACAGAGCTGACTTTGACTCCCCAAGGATCGGTGGCTTTATCTAAAATTTCTTGAAGTTTAACGTTAATTTTATCTCGCTGCTCAAGGATCTCATCCATCTGAAATTGACCCACGATGGATCTTAATGTGGTTTGTGCAAGCTGGCTGGTCGCAAAATAGTAATCTTCTACTTTTGTGATCGCATCTTCTGGATTCACGACTCGGAAGTATACCACCGCGTCCACTTGTAATGAAATATTATCCTTAGAAATCACGTCTTGAGGTTTGATATCCAGGGTGATTGTTCGAGTGTCAACTATGATAATTTTCTCGATGAAAGGAATC
>CAZPBD010000042.1:14593-24548 GCA_964584655.1 uncultured Pseudobdellovibrionaceae bacterium
TTATAATCAGACCAGGTCCACGAATGGCCATCAGTCTTCCGAACCGAAGGACGACTCCCCGTTCCCATTCCGGTAAAATTTTAACTGCACTTGAAAGTACAACCAGAATAATGACGATTGCAAAAAACGAAAGTCCCACTTTAAATCTCCTTTAGTTTAGTTCTTCTTTTTTAATTTAATTGTTAACTTATTTCTTTCAACGAATTCAACTTCATCTGATAATTTCAAAACCACATCTGATTCAAAATTCCAAATTTCACCCAACAGCTCAGCTTGACCAGTCAATCCGCCAGCAGCGATCGACATCAATTTTACTTTTTGAGTCTTCATCTGCTGGTCATGATCGTGGGGTTTTCGGCTTAAACTTTTTGCTGCTAAGTAGGTCAGAGCTGTCGAGAGTCCACCGAAAGTTAAAGCTGTTGTCAAAATCATCGCTGTCGGAACATCGTAGCCAACGGTTTCAACGTCAAACAGTAAGAAGCTTCCGATGACAAAGGACAAAGTTCCTGCAATTCCAAGAATTCCTTTGCTGGCAATAAAAAGTTCAGCAATCCAAAACAGAAGCCCCAGCACCATCAAAGCTTGCCCACCAAAGGTGGCCTCAAGCTTGTGAAAAGCAATCATGGACAAGATTAAGAGAATGGCTCCCGCCACACCGGGCAGAAATAATCCGGGATTTGAAAATTCGGCGTACAAAAGAAGAAGGGCTCCCATGAAAAGTAAATAGGCCCACTCGGGTTCAGAGATCCATTGCAGAATTTTGAATCTGATATCCGATTCGAATTCGACCAAGGTTCCCACTTCAACTACGAGCTCAACCTTTTCTTGATTCTTAAACTTTCGGCCTGCTGATTGTTTTAAAAAATCTTCCACAGACGGAGCTGAAATATCCAAGGCCTTCATCTTCACGGCTTCATCAGTGGTGACAGCTTTACCTTCCGTGATAATCTTTTTACTGAAATCTTTATTGCGACCACGAAGATCTGTCATGGCTTCTAACCAACTGACAGTGTCGTTAATGAGTTTGTTTCGTAGATCTTGAGGAATGGCTTCGCCAGTGCCTGAAACCGGAGTCGCAGCCCCAAGGTTTGTGGCAGTCAATCCACCGGCCACATGGCAAGCTTGTAAAATAATGGCACCTGCACTGCCCGCGTGACCTCCGACCGGAGAGATCACACAAAGAAAAGGAATGGGTGAAGCTAAAATGTGTTCAGTAATAAGCCTGGTGCTTTGAAGGCTTCCACCAGGTGTGTTGATTTTTAATAAAAGTGAAACACACTTTTCAGCTGAAGCTTTTTCACTGGCTCTTTGGATCAAGTCATAGGTGGCAGCCCCGATGGAATCTTGAACTTCAATGGAAATGGTACAAGCAGGCGTTTGTGCTTGAGCGATTTGAAATAAAAAAAGAAGAGGTAGTAAAAATCTCATTTGATCAATCCTTTGCTCATCAGAAGCTGCAATTTTTTCCAGGATATCTTTTTTAAATTTGGATTTTTCATCATGTGACTAATGGAATAAATTTCGACCCAAGTTTGAGGACCCAGTTCTTGTAGGTCTGTCGAAAGATCCGGGTTCGCTGATAGAATCACCGTGGGGGCTTGGCAGTTCCAATGTCTGAGACGATTCAAATAATCCACTAAAGAAATCGACACCACTGGTGATTTCCAGATTTGATCTTTCGTCAGCCCCATGGCTTTCGTCAAATTCGCAAACACAGTTTCATGCTCGAGAGTCCAATTGGAATCTTCAGAATCCAAAAACAAAAACAAAAGCTGAGCCTGGGGCGCTGGGGCCGAAAGCTCTGAGGATTCAAGCGGTAGAGAGGGCGGGATTGAAGCTTGAAACTTCGGCCAGTACCGGATTCCAAGAACATTTGTGAGATACTGAATCATGAGGATCTTTTATCAGCGTGTGAGATCAGTGTCGATGCTTTTGACAGTCGAGAAAGAAGTCATCGAAAAACCCTCCTAAGATGTGATTATCTGTTCATTTTTAACAGATTTCTTTGAAGCTTTTGATGCATCTTGTATAAAAAGCTCTGAATTGGAGAACGGTTGCGCTATGAGAAGATTTAAGATCATTGCCGTCATGGGGATATTAACTGGGCTTGCGAGTTTCTCGCAGGCCCAGTCTTACTTAACAAAAAATCCGATGAAGTTTTCGGATCCGAGCGGTCAATCCAAAGCAAAAATACCGGTTGCAAAAAAAGATTCAGACGCTCCTGACAAACAGTTCGATCTCAAACTTTCACTTTTGACAAAAGGCAGTCGCATTGTTGATGACAATATTAAAGCCTCAACCAGCGCATCCGCTGTTGGCGTTGAATTCACATGGCACGCGACAAATTGGGCAAAGTTTGATTTGGTTGCCGATTACCAGTTTGCCACGGGTTTAGCCGCCACTGTTTATGGCAGCGAGAGCAGCCCTTACACGGGCTCTGGTATTTCAGAAGGCTCTGTGACCATCACACCCATCGATGGCATCAACCTATCTGGTGGTATTGTGGGAACAGAGTTTAATCCTTTGATTTCGATTTTCGGTGGAGATGCTTTAGCCGGTTTCCGCGAAGTGTTCATGACAAAATTTAAAAATGGCTTTGAGATGGATCTCACATCTTATCAAGCGGTTCCCACTCAGCTTGGAACTTCAAGTCGAATTTTAGATGATAAGAATGATTCCTACTTACTTTTGAACAACTTGAACTTGGGATTTGTACGAGACAGTTTTGATGTGAAACTCTCTTACGCAAAATTTGACTTCTACAACATGACTCGAGCGGCGGCCGATGATTCAAGATACTTAGGAAACACCATGGTCGGAGTTGATGGTAGCAGCTACCGATTGTTTCGCTACGAATTTAAAGGCCAAGAAGTGGCACTGGCCACTTCGATCAAATTCAGACAAGATGATAAGTGGACTTTAAAGGGAAGCCTCGCTCAAAATGATGAAGCTCCTGAAAAACTCAATTTGGGTTGGCTTGCAAACACCAGCTATGAATTTAATTTTAGTCGCTACCAAATTAGACCGAGCTACACGCAATTCAGATTTGAATCGGATGTGATTCCTGCGTTTTATTCTTACGGAACCTATGCTTACCTCAATCGCGAGGGGTATTCGGCTGAACTGCGCGGAAAAATTAAGACCTATAATTTAGAGAGCTACATTCGTTACACAAATTCCAATGAAATTGTGGATACGCTTGTGCAATCTGATCGCAACAATTATTCGATTGGCCTAGAGGTGAGTTATGACGTTATGTAAACTTTTAATTCCTGCAATGCTGCTGCTTGTGACCGCTTGTACCTCCGAGCGTACTCCTTACTGGAGTCAAAACATGGCAGAATTCAAAGTGGCAACTCCGACTGCTGAAGCCATTGCTTCTGGAACAGATGAGTTTACTTTGACGAATAAACAACGATTTTTATTCTATGCTTGTATTTCAGATTTAGACGACAAACCATTACCTCCTGGATTGGTTTTCACAGTTCAATCAGAATCAACTGATTCGGTCGACAGAATTACTAATGAAGATGGTTGTATTGATTGGGAACGTGAAATTGGCTACACACAAATTAACAGCGAAAAAAATTATGTTTTAAAAACTAAGTTTATTTCAAAAAATCAGATCAAAGGCACTTACGTGATTGATCTTGTTTTAAATCCAATTTCAAGCAAAGTTTCAGATCTTAGGGACCGTAGGAACTCGAGACAAGATGATCTCGTGGTTGTTGAAAACGATAAAATCAACATCCAGCGAATCGACAGAAACACGCCTCCGACGCCTCCTCGAGAGCGAGCTGCCGATGATTTGGTGATTACAAATGTGTTACCTGAGGTCAGAAATCAAGCGGCTTTCCAGGTCACCATTGATGGTTTCGGCTTAGAAAAAAGGCGCTTGGATATCGCGAAACCTTACAGTGTGGATTCCCTTCTTAATTTATCCACTCACAATATCTATAAACTGTCTGCGAAGCCTCAATTTTTAGTGAAACGTTTCAACAACCAAGTGGAACTACTAAGTCCCAAAACTGGAAAATTTCGCATGACTCTGGCTTTTATGGCAGAGCCCGATTTTGATGTGAATGAGTTTTGGAAAAAAATTGAAGCATTAAAAATCCTCGAAGACATTAAAAGTTTAAATGACATCACGATCACTCGAAAAGAAGCCTTTGAGAAAAACATCACTCGAATTTTGACCTCTCGTGCTTCCGAGCTCAAAAAAGAATTAAGCCTCAATGAAAAACGAATTTTGATGTCTCAGTTGATGCTTCCCTTTGTTCATCAAACTCATCAAACCGTGGCTGAAATGACAGCCGACTTCGGTTTGCAGACAGAAATCAATGTGGCTCTTGATCAAACATCGCTTCATCAAAAACGAGCCATGATCGCCATTACGATTGAGCCACTCTCGAATGACTTGCAGAATGCTGTGAAAGCTGATGGCGCTGGCATTGCTCCTAATATGTTCGCCATCTCTGGAATTTCAAATTTTTTACCAATGAAAATTGAAGCAGATTTGATTCACCGAGAAAGACAAAACTTTCTTAGAGCCAATCAGCCCATTAAGGCACTTGAGATTTTTGAATCTATCAAATTGAAAGAAAAGGGAATTTTCAAGATGACCACTGAGAATATCCCACGTCGAGGATATTTCCTATCTGCAACTCAAGAGTATCCGTTTTTGTCGCAGGCCGAGGCCTTCTTGAACGGTCAATTGAACCCAGCTCAAAAACAACAGTTTTACAAATCACTGTGCTACAAAATCTATCACCACCCCGAAACCAAGAGCACAAATGAGCGACTCACGAATCGCATGCTTCAAGGTTGTGAAAGAAATTATGAAATTCTTCTTGAGCTCTCGGCCCTTGAATTTGTTGATAGTCTTGTCACAGACAAGGCCGACCTTTTAGGTCCGGTTTTAGCAAGTGCTCTCTCTATCAGCCAAAGTTTCTCGAAATCAGCTTCAAGTTCACAGCAAAGTGGCACAAGCCTCAGCGCGAGTGCAGGTGTTGATATTGGTTTCAACTTAGGATTCAGTTTGGAATCAGTTAAAGGAGCCCCTGCGACTCAAGCACCCGCAACCCAAGCTCCCCCCACACCTGGAATCGCAAGCTCCATCACGGGACCCAGTGTTTCTGGTGGATTCAAAGCCTCTGTTGGTCACACTTGGTTCTACACTGAATCAAAAGCAAAAACACTCGGTGGATCAACTGGCGTTGAGCTTTCAACCGGCTTTAAGCTGAACATCGAAACAAGCACTTTCAGACTCAAAGCAAATACACAAAGATGTTTGTTCGTTAAAACCACAGACGAGATCATCGCCAACTTAGCCAAGTCTAACATTCAACTGCCCCAGGGACTTTATTTCTGCTCGAAGCAAGTGAAGGCTCGTGACCTGCAAGAGAGTTTCTATCAAGTCAGACAAGAATGTATTTCGGGCTCACCCATTGCCGACTGTTCTTCCGAGCAGGAAAACGGTTTGACAATGATGATTCGTGGACACAAAGCTTTCAATACATTCGAGAGAATCGTGACGGATTCAAAGCTCGATACTTTGCTGATGCCCGTATCAGGTGAGTTTTTAAAAGGTCAGATCTTTAAGTGGGAAACGAACGTGAAGACGAATTCAACCACCCAGATTTTCCCGGGTGCAGTGTCGACTTCAGTGATTCAGTTGAATTAGCAGATTACGGTGCAAGCTCCTCAGAGAGCATCTGACCTTGCACTGTGATGTAGACCTTATAACCATTGCCGGTTTGCCCTGACACTTTGTCGTAGACGTTACCAGCAGAGGCACTGACTTTATAATTGTTCAAAGTATTTTGATATTGATTAGATCCGGCGACGATCTCAGCGCCTTGAGTTTTTTGGAACAAGTTGAGCTCAGGCAATTGCACCCCGAATAACGAGGAATCAATTGAGCAGGCAGACAAAGACAGGCTTGAGATCACCAATAAGGTAAATTTAATTACTAACTGCATATCTACCTCCTGGCCTAATGATCGGTTGATTTCTCGTATTTCTAAAGCATTTGTCTCAACTTGAGTCGCTAAATCCACCAAACCTCACTGATTGGACCTCATATTTTCCGATTGAAGCTTGAACAATTTGATCATTAGTTTTTCAGAAAATTCAAAATCAATGACTAAAACAACGACAAAATAAAATTCATTCTCAAGCCTATTCAAACTGGGGTTCATTAATTTTGTGAATCCTTTTTTAAGGTTTAATATGGATTTAAGTTTCCAGGAGGATCTTATGAACTTCAAATTGAACGTAGCAGTCGTAGTTATTGCCACCCTGATGACAGGATGTTTGGGCGGCGGATCAGGCGGATCCAGTGAATCTGCCACCACGTCTTTAAATACAGGCGATATCTCATCGAAAGTTTCACCTATAAGTTTAAAGCTCAAGCAAAGCGCGGACTCCCGTTTCAAAGCTATCAACGTGAAAGTGAAATCTTTGGAAGTCATCCTTGCTAAAGATGATAAAGCCGCCAAAGTTCTATTGGCTGAAAATTTAGGCCTGATAAATCTCCTCGATTTTCAAAGCGGTCTGATGCTGAATCTCGCAAGCCTCAATGTCCCTGTTGGCGTGTACGTGCGAGAAATTCGATTGAAGCTCGAAGAAGGTGAAAATTTTGTCGTCTACCAAGATGATACTATTTGCCAGCTTCAAACTCCCAGTGCGCACACGAGCGGCCTAAAGCTGAAGCTGCCGCAGGCTCTGCAAATGCAAACAGGTTTTTCTTATAATGTTGTCGCTGATTTTGATCCCGATAAAAACGTGGTGATCAAAGGCAACGGTGGCTGTTTGTTAAAACCAGTGCTCAAATTAGGAAGTGCTTCTAAAATTGACATGAATGATCCCGATCCAGTGGAAGATCCAATTGAAGAAGATCCTGAAACCACTCAACCCGTGGAACCAACTGAACCAACTGAGCCGACAGAACCCACAGAGCCTGCTGATCCTAATGCTCCCGTTGAAGGTGTGGACTATATCTTAGACGGAGACACAATTTTGATTCCTCAGGCCGATGGAAGCATCATAGTTGTTGAAGGTGTGGATCTGACAGTGGTTTCAATCGAAGAAGTCTTAGCTTTCTTCAGCCAGCCTTAATCTTCACTTCTTGGTAATCAAATGATAACCGAAACGGCTCCGAACAGGGGCCGTTGTCGTCTGGCTTGGTGCCAGTGCTAAAGCTGCCGCTTCGAAGTTTTCATCCGCTGCGCCCACCGGAATTGGGCCCAACTCTCCGCCTCGAGCGGACGAAGGACATTTTGAAAAGCTGCGAGCGAGCTCTTCAAAGCTTTTTCCTTCCTCTAACTTTTTAAGCAAATCCTGAGCTTCGTATTCGTGCTGAACTAGAATATGGCTAACAGTATAAGATTTTTTATTCATGTGGGATCCTCTTGAAAGTCTGGAATTTCAATTACATCATCAGTGGAGTTCAAGTGAAGTAAAATTCGATCGGCCAAAACACGGTTAAATGACTTAAGAACTGCGATTTCCTCAGCGCTTGCTTGGCTGATCCCATCAACACTACCAAAAGTCTCAAGTAGAATTTTTTTGCGCTTTTCACCCAGGCCTGTAATCTCATCCAACTGGCTCTCAAGGCTTTGCCCTTCGCGTAACTTTCGATGAAACTGAATCGCAAATCGATGAGCTTCATCTCTGATTCCAGTTAAGATATGATGGGCATCTGAATTGGGTTTAAAAATCACAGGATTTGCCCTGCCTGGAAGAAAAAATCTTTCCTCACTGGATTTCACATCGGCATTTTGAAAATCACTTTCGGTTCGGGCCTTTGCCAATCCCACCACCGGAATATCAGATCGGCCAATTTCACTTAATATTTTCACGGCTTGAGCCAGCTGCCCTTTACCACCGTCGATCACGATCAACTGAGGATCATCATATTCCGTGTGTTTAAATCGTCTCTGTAAAACTTCATACATGCTGGCGAAGTCATTTTGACCGATCACTGTTTTCATTTTGTACCTGCGGTAATGCTCTGAAGCTGGCACTCCATCTTCAAAAACCACCTGCGAGGCCACATTGGCAGTGCCTTGAAAGTTTGAGATATCAAAACACTCGATACGCTTGGGAAGACCAGGCAGACTGAGCTTGTCTTGAATTTCCTGTAGGCCGCGCTTTTTTTCTTCGGATTTAGAAACCCACTTTTCAAATTGAGTTTTCGCATTCTCATGGGCCATGTCCACAAGGGCATGGGCTTTACTGTTGGTCGCGCACCTGACAACTGTCACACGCCCTGATCGTTCTTTTAAAACCGCTGACATCAGGTGAGTGAGGTCAGATCCCAAATCAAAGGGCAGAACAATTTCGTCTGGGATTATATTTTCATCATAGTATTGATTGAGAAATGAAACCATCCAATCCCTGGGATCTTCGACGGTTTCCAATGTGTTGAGCTCTTGTAAAAAATGAGGACGGGACCCAAGCACTCGGCCTTTTCGGATGTGTAAAGTTTGAATCACGGTGCCGCGCTCATCACCAAAATAGCTGACCACGTCTTGATCTTCATCCGTCATATCGTTGATCACAGCTTGTTTTTCTAAAATACTTTTGATGGCTTTGATACTGTCACGAAGCCTTGCTGCCACTTCAAATTTCTCTTGATCAGCAACTGTCATCATTTTTTCTGTCAGCTGTTTGACCACTTTCTTGTTCTGGCCCTTTAAAAACAGCAAGGCCCCTTCCACTTCTGATCGGTAATCCTCTTTAGAAATGTAGTCCACGCACGGAGCCGTGCACCTGCCGATTTGATGGGTCATGCAAGGGCGCTTACGAGTCTTAAAGAAATGATTTGTGCAATCTCTAATTTTGAAGGTTCGATTTAAAAACCGAATGGTGGTAAAAACGGCTCCACCCATGGTGTACGGACCAAAATAAACTGAGCCATCTTTTTTCACTTTTCTGGATAAATAAAGCCTGGGGTAATCATCTGCCAAAGAAAACTGAATATACGGATAGGACTTATCGTCTTTCAACCTGATGTTATATTTGGGTTTGTGTTTTTTAATCAAAGAGGCTTCAAGTAAAAACGCCTCTACTTCGGTCTTTGTTAAAATGTATTCGACGTGATTGACGTTTCGAACAAGCGCGATTGTTTTTCTGTGATCTAAAGAATCGTAAAAATAAGTGCGGACTCGGTTTTTAAGGCTTTTCGCTTTTCCGACATACAAAATTTTATCTGACTCACTTTTCATCAGATAAACTCCACTTTGCGTGGGAAAGTTTCTGACAAGCTCTCGAAGCTCTTCGATTTTTGGATTCACGACTGGGTACCCTCAGAGCTCGAGGACTTTTCACCCTCCAGCATTTGAAGCTGAGCAATTTGCAAGCGTTTCATCTCATCTCGGACTTTCGCTGCCTCTTCAAATTCCAACTCTTGGGACAGTTTCTTCATCTTCTTTTGTAGCTTTTCAATTTCCTTTTGAATTTGATTGGGCTTGTCTTTTAAATTCTGAATCTTCTGAAACTCTGAAGTCTCATTCATCAATTTACCAGTGCCCAAGGATCCATCATAGCGATCCCCCATTCCTTCACGAATTCTTTTTATAATGGTGGTGGGAGTAATGCCGTGCTCAACATTATGAGCTGTTTGGATTTTTCTTCTTCGCTCGGTTTCATCCATGGCTTTTCGAATGGAATCTGTGATTGTGTCTGCGTAGAGAATCACGCGCCCATTGGAATTTCGAGCGGCCCTGCCGATGGTCTGAATCAAAGACCTCTCGGACCTCAGAAATCCTTCTTTATCAGCATCCGTGATCCCAACAAGACTGACTTCCGGAATATCCAGACCTTCTCTGAGTAAATTAATTCCAACTAAAACATCAAAAACACCCAGCCTTAAATCTCTCAAGATTTCAATCCGCTCGAGAGTGTGAATTTCAGAATGTAGATACTTCACTTTCACACCTAAGGATTCGTA
>CAZPBD010000043.1:0-24480 GCA_964584655.1 uncultured Pseudobdellovibrionaceae bacterium
GAAAGTGACCCAGGAGTGATTTCAAGCTTGAGATATATTTTAGAGCCCATGGGAGTCAATGTGAGCTCTTGGTCGATGGTCAGTGGAAGATCAGTTGCCGACACGACATTTTCTTTTAGTGATCAATTTGCTGATATTTTTGAAGAGCAAAGTTTTATCAGCGAAATATATGGGGAAACGCCTGGTGCTTCAAACACTGAAAAATGTAGAAACTTGCAACAAATGAGTAAAACGGCCCTTGATGGCGCCGTTGATTTTTCGACATCGTCCTCTGGAAATCAGTTTCTGGATCAACTTTGTGTTCAAACAACAGAGCCAGAGATCGTAGCAGAAAAGATAAAGTCAGAACTTGGGTAGACCACATGTTTAGTTTGTCATTCAAGTGTCCATACCCATGTGGCTGAAATGTTTGGTCCGAATTCCAAGACATCTTTGAATCAGCAGCTGTCCAACGGCAAGAGCTTGGCTGCCCATGCAAAAGAGCAGTTGAGTAGCGGTCGAATGCCACCAGGTGGCTGGGGTATTGGAAGTAATGAAAAGGAAAAAATGAAAAATGACAATGAAAGACGTGAAGCTGTCATTAAGTACATAGATTATACATCTGGAAAAACCAGCTCCATCTGCCGTCCAGATCCCTTGGTTCCCCAAGATCAAAAAAAATCCAGTGTTAAAAAAGGAAATCAACAATGAGAAAAATAAGTCTTATCATTTTAATCTTTTGCTTGCACGCCAATGCTAAGCCTATCAAAAAAAATAAAACAACAGTGCGAAAGCCGAACCAGATTCAAGAAAATTATTTCAGATGTGAGTTTCAGAGGATGAATGAAAGGCAAAGTCTTTTCAAAATCAGCATGCGAAATCCAGTTTTTGAAGATGAGATGACTTACAAAGAGAGTAACCGTCAGCAAGCACTGTTGGTCAAGCTTACGAAAAGCGGACAGGTCTACTTTCGCCTGCTTAACGAGCGATCCAAAGAAGTGATTGCCACTGGATCTGAAACAGTGGATTTCAATCAAAGCTTTTCAGTTTCCGGTCCTGATTCCGAAGGAGTTTGGCAGCTTAATTGTGCAATTTAAAACGATCAGTTCCACCAAAAAACACGCCTTAAGCTTAAGCCATCTTCATATAGTTTTTCAGTCATTGGTTTTTTGACCAGAGCTTTGGGTTTGATTTTTTGAATCACGAAGCTGGATTCCTTCTCTGGATTATTTTCTGGGCTCAGTCTTAAAACCTCAACACCCTCAATACTTTTTAAAAAGCTCAACCAACTGGGGCTTCGGTGAGTGCTCGAATAAATGGGATTGCTTCCTTCACGAATGATAAAATAGATTTTTCCACCTGGTGCTAGAAGATCTAAGTAAATTTGCAAAACCTCATTGATTTGTCGAGTGTATGTCAAAGGACCATAGACGTCGGTGATGACATGAACTTTGCCTAAATAGGGGGCCAACTTTCCTTTCAAGTACAGATCTTGGACCAATTCCCCCTCGAGGTTTTCATAGCGATCTTTGAGTTGAGGGTGAAGGGTTCTTGGGTCTAGAAATTCACTCGGGTTTTTATAAACGACAGCAATGCCCTTTTTAATCTGATCAAACTTGAGTAAACCATGGGTCAGAGCATGGGAAAGACCTGCCCCCATATCAAACCAAAATGCATTTTTAGGTAGGCTTGCAAAAATTTGAAATAAACTTTTTCCTGTGCGAGTGATTTTTTTTGCGTACTCTGAAAATCCTCGTCCTACGTTGAATAAGTTATTTTCAACTCTTTCGCTCTGAACGGTCACTTTGCATTCAGGGTTTTGGGCGAGAACAGGAGAATGACTCAAAATGAGAACGATTAAAAATGACAATAAAGGCTGACACTTCAAGCGAAAGACGGACTTAAAACACAATAGAATAAGATCAGGTGAAATGAGTTTCATCACGCGGATTGTATTTACAATTCGGAGGCCAAAAAACCTACGATTGTCTGCGGTATTCCCACATCAGGAGGCTGGCGGCCACAGTGGCATTCAGTGATTCTACATTTTGAATGGGGACACTGACCCTTTGAACATTTCGCAAATTTCCAAGTCCAGGGCCCTCTTCACCCACAAGAATTCTGATGTCCCTCGGAAGTTTTGTTGTCAGTAAGCTTTGGCCTGTGGAATCCAAAGCCCAAGTGCTGGTGATATCGGCCTCAAACAGAGGACCTGTAAAAAACAAAGGAGCTTTCATCACGCTCCCGCTAGAGGCTTTCACAGCTTTAGGATGAAAGGGATGGGCACTTTCTTCGGTCAGGTAGATCTTTGTAGCACCAAAGGCCACAGCACTTCGAATCAGTGCTCCTAGGTTTGAGGGATCACCGACGGGGATCACAATTTCTAAGCCCTTGGGTATTGTGTATTGCTCAACGAATGGGATTTCAGGCATTTCAACAATCAGCAGGGGATAATGGGTACCAACGACATCCAGCTCTTTAAAAAGCTCCAGTGGCAATTCAAAAGTTGTCACTGCATTCTGCAAAGACATCATTTTATTTGTGATGATTTCAGAAACAATTTTTAAATTTGGATTTTTGAGAAATTCTTGAATGACCTTTTCACCACTCAGAATAAAAAGGCCATGTTCATTGATGCCCTTTGATTTTAAAAGGCTTTTCCAAAGTTGAAATTTACTGTTCGAAGAGGATTGAATACTTTGAATCATTTAGTCCTCGTCATCAAAGTCTGGAAGGGGAAAGTTTTTTATTTTTTCAAACACAAGAAGTCTTCGTTTGTGGGGTGTTTTAGGAATTTCGTAATGATGATCTTCCTTTAGAGTGTAGTACTCTTTCATGGTTTCGGCCAATTTCAATTCTGGGTCCGCATTGGGCCCCTTCATTAAATAAAGTCTGCCGCCAACTTCTAAGCAATTGGAAATGTTTTTAAGGGAATTGGAGGCGTCTTCCACCGCACGAGTGATCACCCCTTGCAACGGATAAACAAAAGTTTGATCAATGTTGCGTCCGATCACATCTAAATTTTTGAGATTTAAAGACTCGCGGACTTTCTTTAAGAACTCCACACGTTTTTGAACGCCTTCAGCAAGGAGTATTTTTTGTTCAGGGAACAGAATCTTCAGAGGAATGCCAGGAAATCCAGGACCCGTTCCCATGTCCATCAAAGGAAACTGCAATTTTGTAAGTCGGGTGACAAGGACAGAATCGAGAAAATGTTTGAGCCCGACATCTTTTAAAGTCATGAGCCTTGTAAAATTCTGGCGATTTTGCTCATTCATCAAAAGCTCGTAAAATTGTGCAAGCTGCATACGCTCTGCGTGTGTGATGAACTCGCCTCCGTGATTTTTAAAAAGGTCAAAAAGTCTGTCATTGGCGTCATTGACTGAGTGAACAGTGGAGGGTCTGCGGTGAAATCCACGTAGGGGTGCCGCAGGCTTGTCTGGGTTTTGACGTGCCTTGTAAGCACTAAAATTTGTCTTATTTTTGTGAGCCATGAGGGGGTGACTAATAGCACAACTCGTCAAGATCTCCAACTATTGTAAATCATTGAAAGCTCAGAGATATTAGAACTTATGTCACAAAACCAGCTCGATCAAATTAAGAAAAGTGCTTTGCAGGACTTTGAAAAGGCCCAAAACCTCACGGAGCTCTACCAAGCTAAGGTTCAGTACCTTGGAAAGACCGGGGCCTTCACTGAAGTCATGAAATCCATGGCCAGCCTTTCAAAAGAAGAAAAGCCTCTTTTTGGAAAAAAAGTAAATGAGGTCAAAGACCTTTTAGAAAAACTTTATGTTCATTTGGAATCACAGCTGCAAACTAAAGAAATCCAAAGTCGCATGGAGACCGAAAAACTAGATCTGACTTTGCCTGGTTCAAACCCCTCGTTGGGACAACTTCACCCTGTGCAGATTGTGACCGAGGAAATTTTCAAAGTTTTATCGCGCTTGGGATATTCGCTTCGAACGGGTCCCTTGATCGAAAAAGATTATTATAATTTTGAAGCTTTAAACTTGCCACAAAATCATCCCGCCCGTGACATGCAAGATACGTTTTTTGTGGATCCCACCCATGTGCTTCGAACGCACACGTCTCCCATTCAAGTTCACAGTTTGGAAAATGAAAAGCCACCTTTAAGAATTATGGGAACAGGTCCCGTTTTTAGATGTGATAGTGACATTTCCCATTTGCCTCACTTTCATCAAGTGGAAGGCATGTGCGTGGATGAAAATATCTCCATGGCAGACCTGAAGGGGACCATTGCTTATTTTATTAAAGAATTTTTCGGTCGGGATTTAAAAACCAGATTTCGCCCTAGCTTTTTTCCCTTCACAGAGCCTTCGGCTGAGTTTGATTGCTCATGCCCTGTTTGCAGCGGCAAGGGTTGTTCCATGTGCAAGGATTCAGGTTGGATCGAAATTGGCGGTGCAGGGCTTATCAATCCCAAGGTTTTTGAGCATGCAAAAGTGGATACAAATAAATGGCAGGGTTTTGCATTCGGTTTTGGAATTGAGCGCATGGCCATTATCAAATACGGCATCGAAGATATCCGACTTTTTCCGGAAAATGATCTTCGGTTTCTAAAGCAATTTAATACTTAAAGGTAACACACACGATGAAGCTCTCGTTAAAATGGATTCAAGAATTTGTGGCCGTGGATGAGTTTTTCTCGAAGCCCAATGATTTGGCGCAAATTCTAACGCAAGCAGGTTTTGAAGTGGAAAGCATTCACGACTCAAGATCTTTGTATCACCAAGTGGTGGTGGGACAAATTTTAGAAAAAAACAAACATCCCAACGCGGATAAACTTTCAGTGTGTTTGGTGGCAACTGGACAAAATCAAGTTCATCAAATTGTTTGCGGAGCTCAAAATCATAAATCCGGTGACCGTGTTGTTTTGGCATTACCAGGAGCTGTTTTGCCCGGGGGGCTTGCAATCAAAAAATCAGCTCTTCGCGGTGTTGAAAGCTCTGGCATGCTGTGCTCGTTTAAAGAATTAGCTCTGGAAGGTTCCACGGATGGCATCGCCATTTTAGATTCGCAAGCACCCGTGGGAAAATCCTTTGCTGAATTTTGGGGCCTGGATGATTTAGTATTCGAGCTCAAAGTTACACCCAATCGTGCAGACGGTCTCAGCCACTTAGGTTTGGCCCGTGAAATTGCCGCTCTTTTAGAAAAAGAGATGAAGCCAGGGTTGAAGTCACTCGTGGGACAAAAAACTCAAAAAAGTGGTCCTGTGCAAGTGGAAGTTCTCAATCAAAATTTATGTCCACGCTACATGGGCGTCTACATTGAAAATGTTAAAGTTCAAAATAGTCCCGCATGGATTCAAAAACGATTGGAGTCTGTGGGCCTTAAAAGCATCAACAATGTGGTTGATGTCACAAATTTAATTCTGATGGAGCTCGGGCAACCTTTGCACGCTTTTGATGCCGATCAAATCAAAGGTGAAAAAATTAAAGTGAGTGTGGCAAATCCAGGTGAAGAGTTCACAACTTTGGATCAGAAGAAAATTAAGCTGACTTCAGACAATTTGACCATCCGTGATTCTGAAAGAGCCCTCTGTGTGGCGGGCGTTATGGGGGGACTGAACTCTGGAACCACCGTGGACACTCGGAATGTGTTCTTAGAAGCTGCCTACTTCTTGCCAGATTCTGTTCGGAAGACTTCAAGGCAACATGGTTTAGATTCAGATTCGGCTTATCGCTTTTCTCGAGGAATTGATTCTGAGCTCACACCGTTTGCTTTACAAAGGGCCGCTGATTTGATTGCAGAACTGACCGGTGGAAAGGTCAGCTCTGATTACATCGATCATGATGTGAGACAATTCAAAGTTCATAAAATTGATGTCAGCGTCGAGTTACTTTCAAAAAGATTGGGTTACCCGGTCAGTTTTGATAAAATGAAAAACTTTGCGACAAGACTTCACTTCAAAATTGAAAATGAAGCCTCGCAGTCGATGACTTTGGTGGCTCCCACATTCAGACATGACATCAGTCATCCTATGGATTTCGTCGAAGAGTACGCACGCCTCGATGGCTACGATAAAATCCCTGAAACTTTGCCCGCATTGGTAAAAAATCCCACGACTCATGATGTGACTTTCACAAGTCTGAAAAGCTTAGCGGGTGTTGCGACAGCCAGTGGATTTTCTCAAAGTATGAATTACGCTTTTTGTTCTAAAAAGTTTGAGAGCGAATTTTTGGGTTCGCGGGACCATTTGAAGAATTTAGGTTTTAAAGTAAAGCCTGAGTCCATTGCGATTTTGAATCCTTTGAATGAAGAGTTGAATGTCATGCGATCTTCCTTAGCGTTGGGGTTGTGGAATAATATTTTGCATAACTACCGATACGGGATCGAGCACGGCGGGCTTTTTGAGATGGGTCAGACCTTTTATCAAGAAGGCCCTGATATGAAAGAAACTCTACGATTAAGCTTAGCTGCTTGGGGCCATTCTGAAGACCTATGGAACAAAGCGGGTCAACAGATCAATCCAGTTTTTAGGATTAAATCATTTATCGAAGAGTTAGCGAATGCGTGGAAACTTCCATCCCTTAGAGTCGCAGGAGCTCAGGATCAAAAAGCACCTGAGTTTTTGCACAAAGGGCAGTGGGCAGTGGTCGAGTTCAGAAATCAGCCCATTGGTTGGGTGGGAACCATGCACCCTCAAAAATTAGCCGATGTGAAAATTCGAGTGCCTGTGGCCATGATGGAAATTGAATTGGGATCTTTGATCGAGGCGCAAAGTTCGATCAAAAAAATTACAACGCCGGTGAAGCATCAGGCTGTGACTCGAGATTTAGCTTTGGTTATGCCAAAAGAATTGGCAGTTGGGGATTTGCTTAAAACCGTGCAGCACAAGGCAGGACCGACTTTGATTTCTCATAAGGTTCTGGATATTTTTGTCGGTGAGCCCATAGATGCAGACAAAAAATCAGTTTCAATTCGATTGGTCTGGCAGGATCCAGCTCAAAGCCTTCAGGAAGAGGCTGTGAATCAGTTGCAGGCTCAACTTTTAGAGAACCTAACAAAACAATTTCCTGTTGCGCTTCGTTAGTTTTGAAATAAAAAGCTTGAAGGATTTCAAGGGTTTGCCATATTCTTAAAAAGCCGAATATAAACCCACAAGAGGATTTCATGAGCGGACAAAATGTCAGCAAATCAACAATGACGAAAGCCGATATTGTTGAAAAAGTTTATCAAAAAATTGGTTTCTCTAAAAAAGAAGCCTCTGAACTTGTGGAAATGGTTTTTGGAACATTGAAGGATCAACTTCACACGGGCCAAAAAGTGAAAATTTCTGGCTTTGGTAACTTTGTTGTTCGGGGTAAAAGCCAGCGCGTCGGTAGAAACCCACAAACGGGCGAACAGATTATGATTTCTGCGCGCAGGGTTCTGACATTCAGACCTTCTCAAGTATTAAAAGCCATGCTGAACGGCGAAGACATCACCGGTCTGACCGATGACGAGGACGATGATGAGTGATTCTGAAATCCAAGTTCCTGAGCTCGAGACTGAAAGCCAAGGGGATGCGGTCTTGATTGACAGCGAACTTCAGCTAAAAGATCTCGACTTTGTTGAAGAACGTGAAAAGTTGCCGAATGTCAGTTTGCCGGCAGCTCTTTGTGATGACCTTTTGTTAGAAGAACTTAAAAATATTCCAGATAAAATGGGTTTTAAAATCGGGGATGTGGCTGAGCTTCTTCAAATTAAATCCTACGTTTTAAGATATTGGGAAACTGAATTTGATGTTCTTCGTCCTAAAAAAGCGAACAACAACCAAAGGTTGTACACAAAGCGAGATGTGGAAAATGCTTACTTGATTCGAAAGCTTCTTCACCGAGATCGATTCTCGATCGAAGGCGCAAGAAACGCGATGAAAGAGCTTAAAAATCACGTTCGTAAAGAAAAAGACTACACGCACGTAGTTAAAAAATATCAAAATTTATCTGCCACTTTTTCAGAGCGTTTGGATAACGTGGCCAGTGACATTCAAAAACTTCGTCAGCTGTTTAGATAACATTTCCCAGTTCTGGATTTTTTAGATACTATTATCAAGTTCGAAGTGTCGGCGTGTGGCGCAGCCTGGTAGCGCACTTGCTTGGGGTGCAAGGGGTCGCAGATTCAAATTCTGTCACGCCGACCAATTTCTCTCTTTATTTTCTTTTCATACCCATATGTTCGCAGTGCCCACCTAAGATTGAAGCACATTCAGTTTTGAGTATGTCGTGACAAACTTTAAATTCCTGATCGGATCTAAAGCATGCCGCCATTTTTTCATAGGCGTTTGCCATGGTTTCACGAGTCTCTTGTGTGGGATTCATTGTCATGACAGTTGGGCTATGGGGCGAAGTGTTTTGCAAAGCCCAAATGGGTGATGCAAAACTGGTAAGCGCTACGACTGCGATCAATAGAATTGATTTCATGAAATCTCCTTTTTTATGGCCAAGGGTGGCGTCAACATCGGAATTGCAAAAGAGGATCCGTCGTAAATATCACCTGGATCATATGAGAGGCTCGATGATGCAAAAAATCTTGGGATCAATGGTTAATTGCCTATAGTGAAGTTCGCAAGACACAAGCTTCTATGGCTTCCAAAGTTGGAAGTATCTCTTTAACTCATCAATTGTAAAATCAATCGCAGCCTTGTTTTGATCTTTGTGGCTGCATAACACAATATCATGGGGATCAAAAGTCGCTTGTCGAATTGCGGGATGTTTGAAGGGGATTAATTTTTTTGACAAGACGCTTTCCTTTGCGACCCTTGTGGGAAGTAGGGCGACCCCCACTCCTTGCTCGGCAAGAGCTCGAACGGTTTCGAATCCTTCGCAGACAATGGACTGGTGAAATCTAAATTTTCGCATCGATTTTTCGATGTCGTTTATTTCTAAAGGTAAATAAATCAAGTGACTTCGAAATGATTCGTTCATCATGGGTGCAGAGTACAATGAAAACTGATCTGAATAGAGCTTCTGAAATTGAACTCTTTTGTCCCCACTTTCAGGAGACACAAGAATGGCAACATCCAGATCGTGGTTAGAAACTTTTTCCATAAGTGCTTGGCTTCGCCCGGTCAGAATATTGATTTTAATTTTCGGTGCAGCCATCGACATAAATTTGATGAAACCAGAAATAAAGTACCGGGCGATACTATCGTAAGCACCTAATCGAATTTCGCCAGATAGGTTTTGATCTTCTGATTTTAAGGTCAGCTCTAGTTCGTTAATGGATTCTAAAATTTTTCGACTTTGTTCAAGAAGGATTCTGCCTTCCTTTGTGAGTGTGATTCCACTCGAGGATCGAACAACCAATCCCACATTAAGTGAGTCTTCCAGTTCTTGAATCACTTTGGTCAGTCGGGGCTGGCCAATGTGAACGGCCTCACTGGCTTTGCGAAGGGAACCTAATTCAGCAATAGCGCAGAAGTACTCGAGTTTATTGAGATGGTCTTTGAGTGGCATTCAAGATCCTTCGTGAGATATCATTAATTGTGATATACCTATATCATTAAAGAATTAGAATAGTGAAGTCCGTTCTGCTAATTTCAAAAAATTGAAGAATTCCTCTTCAATTTTTAGGAGAGTAAGTATGAACAAGATTTTAGTCATCCTGGCCGGTTTCATGTTGGTGAGTCAGTCATATGCAATTGAAAAAAAGTATCAAGTCACAATCGTGTCCAACTGGAATGTGATGGACCATGTGAGTGTCCCCGGAAATGCTCACTTTTCTCCTGTTGTATCCGTAGCGCACAATGAAAAATATCAACTTTTGAGTATCGGTGGTATGGCAACAGAAGGTCTTCAAGAGCTGGCTGAGACGGGTCGAACTGGTTTGATTGTTCGGGAGATTCAAGTGGCCATGCAAACGGGTAAGATTGGGAATTTAGTAGTGACCCAGAACCAATTTGTAAAAGATCAGTTGCGCCAAACATTTACAGTTACAGTGACACCAGAGACTCCGTATTTATCATTTGTAACGATGATTGCGCCCAGTCCAGATTGGATTGTTGGGCTCTCGAAAGTGCGTTTGTTTGATAGAGAAACTGGATTTTCTAAGGGAACAGTTCAGCCACAAGCCCTTTACGCGATCGATGCGGGCACTGAGAACGGGGATTTTGGAGGAAACTTTTCAATCAACAACGAATCCACGACTCCAAGGCAGAGAATCGGCTTTTTCTCGAAGTCTGCAAAAGGATTCACCGCACCCTTTGCTTATGTGACAATCGTACCCCTGTAAAAAATTGTTTTGAACTTGTTTTGACCCCAGTCACCGAGTCTGTTGAAATCTGAACATGTTTTCAATTCTTCTGATTTCAACATTCGGTGTTCTAGGAATTTTAAGTCGATACGGATTGGATCTCGCTTTTGAAAAGACGAACTTATTGTACCCAGTGTCGACTCTTCTGATTAATTTTGTTGGGTCATTTTTAGCAGGACTTGTTTTTACGTTGGGTAGCCGTCAAATGATGACAGGTGATTTTCAACTGGCATTGCTTGTTGGATTTTGTGGTGGGTTTACAACTTTCTCAGCTTTTACTTTGCAAACTTTTACCCTGATTGATCGGGGGCAGTACTTACTTGGCATCAGCTACTTTTTACTGAGTCCCGTATTAGGTTTGCTTGGAGCAAGTGTGGGAATATTACTGGTTCGAAAAATAATTTTGTAATTTTATTAGATTTAAAATCACTCTGTAGTGAACATGATTGCAAAGGATTCATATGAAACTCGCTCTTCTTTTGATTTTTACTTTTATCGCACAAACCGTATATGCTGATTGGCATAAAAAACTGGGGATCAGCAGTGCGCACGCAGGATTCAGATACTCATCACTTCTGATGAAAAAAGGTGTGATCTTTTACCGTGATTTTCAAGTGGATCCAGTGATCACTGTTTTTTTCTTTGATGATAAGCTTGAATTCTTAGGTGATTCCATTTCCTACCGAGATTTTATTTATTCTGATCAAATTCGCTTTCGTACAAAATTATCGAGCATCAATGACAGCCCCTTGATTCCTGCTCACAAAAGTATCAAAGACAATTATCCCAATCGGGATGACACAACTGAGTGGACGAACACTCTGGAATTTTTTGTTCCTGGGTACGGGGCAAATTATTTGGCTGAAATTGATTTGAATTACTCAATCGATCTGTCTGAGCACGAGGGTCATTCGTGGGAAATTGCCACAAAAGTGAAATTGTTTGATTTTAAATTTAAAAACAACACCCTAGAGCCTAACCTGTATGTGACCTATGGTGGTGGGGATTCAAAACACAACGAATACTTCTACGGCACTTCAAACAAATCAGGGGCCACCAATCTATCAGCGGGGCTGTGGTTAAATTTGCCAGACAAAGTGGATCGATATTACCCCACGGTTCAACTTGTTTATTTCACCGCTTTGGATGATTTCAAAAAAGGTACTTTTAGTCAGGGGCGCAGCGAAGGTGTGTTGTTTTCTTTTATCAGTGCATTAAAAGTGTTAGACTAGGTTTATGAAAAAATATGTTAAACCAAGCTTAGAAGAGATCAAAAAAAAATTATCACCTTTGCAATTTAAAGTGACCCAAGAAGAAGGCACCGAGCCTCCTTTTCAAAATGAATTTAATAATGAAAAGCGAGTCGGCCTTTATGTGGATGTGGTTTCTGGTGAGCCCTTGTTTACTTCAATGGATAAATTTGATTCAGGCACCGGCTGGCCCAGTTTTACAAAACCCATCGATTCTGAGGCTGTGACAGAAAAAGAAGACAGACATCTGTTTTTTCAAAAACGGGTGGAAGTTCGATCTAAAATTGCAGATTCTCATTTGGGGCATGTTTTTCCTGATGGTCCCCATCCCACAGGGCTCAGATATTGTATGAACTCTGCTTCCATGAGATTCATTCCTAAAGAAAATTTAGAAAAAGAAGGTTACGCAGAATATTTGAAACTTTTTAAATAAGTCCAAATATTTCAATGGGCTCGGAGATGCCCTTCAAGTGGTGCCTTCCTTTTGAATCGAATTGAATTTTCAATTGGTCTGGCAATGTTTGCCAAATTTGATCTGACATCACGATCGGCGTCTGAAGCTCTTTGGTCAATCCCTCAAGTCGGGAAGCTTTGTTAACTGAATCACCGATAATGGTGTGTTGAAGCCGGGTGTTTGAACCAATAAGGCCGATAATGACGGGTCCACGAAATAACCCGATCCCAATTTCAACTTTTGGTAGTCCCTGTTGGATTAAATCTTGATTTACATTTTTAAGACGACTGAGCATTTCAAGTGAGGCTTGAACAGCAAGACAGTTTTCTTCGACGTGATTATTTTCGCGCATTTGTTTTGTTTCAACGTAGGCCAGGATTCCGTCGCCGATAAACTTATCAAGAGTGATTTGATGTTTTACCAAAACATCAAGCATCGCGGTGAAATAGGAATTTAATAAATCCACAGTTTGATGAGGATTGAGATCTTCAGACAAGGAGGTAAAGTTTCGAATATCAGTCATCAAAATTGTGGTCTCGATGGTCATCCCTGCAGTTTGTTGAAGCTCAGTTTTTAGTGCCTGTTTTGCAACTCCGGCCGTCACAAACCTTGAAAAACTTTTGAGCAATTGGGTTCTTTCCCCCAAGACAATTGAAAATTCGTTGAGCTGTTGCAAGATGAGTCGCCAAAGTCCCCAGGTATTATCAGTGGGATTGCGGTATTGGGTATTGAGTTGTTGGAGCTCTGCAAAATGTTTCTTTAATTTTTGAATGGATTCTTTTTCACTGAGGAAGTGAAAAGTAAAAGTCATGATCAACCAAATCAGTAGAAAAACAATCAGCATCGTCGTGTGTTCGATCATGGTGTCATGATTGACCACGGTTGCGACTCGCCCATCATTGAAAGACTGAGACTGACTGATATGGAAATGAATGATCAGCCCAAGGCACGTGAGAATCGGGATCAGGGTGCGAGCGACATGTTCGATCCACAGACTTTGAGGGGATTTCATTTTGATTTCTAAGCTTGGACCTTTGAGCCCCACCCAGTTGAGGCCGTAAATTTGAGTCATAGCCAGCAGTAGACTTGTGAAGAGTAAGATTTCGGGAGCTCTTGATTGTGCTGAAAGATGCTGCGTGTCGAGTTGAAGCTTTAAAAAAAGAAGAGAAATTGCCGATGCGATCAAATAGCTCAAGAACGAAGAGAGGGAATTTGAAATTTTGAGTTGAATTCGAGTTTTGCCCCAAATCAATCCGAGGTTGATGAGGTTTGAAATCAAGATAAAAAGCCCAGAATAAAAGCATCCGAACCAAAATCCCGCGACATTGAGCACAGGGCAAACGCGGGTACCATAAAGGGCAATCAGCGGAATGAAAGATAAATTCAGCACTGTAAAGACGAAGATGTAGATAACTAATTTTGAATTCATTATGAGTAGGAGAGCAATGCTGGCAAAAAATAACAAGATCAGATTAATTTTTATCTTCTCTCTCGACTTATAGCCCTACTTCAACAAAAATAGGCCTATGAAACTCACACACAACCAGTATCTCAAATTTGATCAGCTCACAAAAACCCTTCAAGACTTTGCAAAAGATCACCCAGATCTTTGCAAGCTTTCATCCATTGGGGAAACCGAAGGTGGAAGACCATTGTGGCTGATGACGATTACAAATTATAAAACAGGGGATGATTTATCAAAGCCTGGTTTTTGGGTGGATGGAAATACCCACGCCACAGAGCTTGCCGGTTGTCAGGCCTGTGTTCATTTGATTGATACTTTGCTGAGTGATTCTAAAACAGATCGAATCAAAGATCTTTTGGATCACACCACATTTTACATTTTGCCAAGAATTTCTGCAGACGGTGCAGAGCTTGCTCTCACCACTGGCCAGCTTTTAAGATCCAGTCCTGAAATCTATCCGATGAAAGTGCCTTTAGAAAATTTTGTCGAAAAGGATATGGATCAAGACGGACATCAGCTTTTGATGCGAATTCCTGATCCCAGCGGGCAATTTAAAATTTCTGATCAAGATCCAAGGCTCATGGTCGTTCGTGAACCCTATGAAACCACCGGTCAGTTCTATCATCTATTGCCTGAAGGCGAGTTTATCAATTTTGACGGATTCACCCGCCAACATACAGACGCTCAGAAATTTGATTTGAACAGACAGGCACCCGCTGGTTTTAATCCTCAAGAGTACGGGGCAGGTCCTTTGCCACTTTACCTTAAAGAGGCCAGACACGTGGCTGAAGCTTTCGTGAAGCGACCCAACATTGTCGGGGCTAACACCCATCATACCTTTGGAGGTTTTTTACTCAGGCCTTCTTCTTTGCGAGACGATTCTGAGCTTTCTTCATTTGATCTCGAAGTTTTTAAGCTCCAAGGTAAAATTGGAGAAAAAGTCACAGGCTACAAAGCCTATTCCATTTTTCATGATTTTCGCTACAACCCTAAAAAAGTCACGACAGGTGCTTGGGATGATTGGCACTTTGATCACCGAGGGGTTTTCTCGTGGACCACTGAAATTTGGAGCTTAGCAGGGCAGGCGGGCGTCAGCTTCGCTAAGCCTTTAGAATATTATCAAAACCCCGGAACAGACAATTTACTTAAAATGATTCGCTGGTGTGATCAAAACTTAAAGGCTGGCGAGTTTTATTCGTCTTGGAAAAAGTTTAAACATCATCAATTGGGTGATGTGGAACTCGGAGGCTGGCTGGGACTTTTCAGCTACCGAAATCCGCCTCCTCAGTTTTTAGAAAAAGAACTTCAAAAAACCACTGAATTTTCACTTCTTCATGCCCAAATGAGTCCCAGATTGAAAGCTCAACTCCATAAAGTGGAATCTGTAGGACCTGAATTGTTTAAGGTTCAAATTAAGATTCAAAACTCAGGGTTTTTGCCTTCTCATGTTTCGGACTCGGCAAAAGCCACAGGCGTTTACAATGCGCCTTTTTCTAAAATCACTCTCAGCCCAGGGCAGAAACTGATTCAGGGTAAACTCGAGGAACCTTTGAAACATTTAACGGGCAGAGCTTCGGAACTTCCTTGGGTTTCGTCTATGTGGGGCAGTCAAATTCAGAACTCAAATGAAGATCTTGTGACCTATGTGATTCATGGTCAGGGAAATGTGACCTGGACAGGATTCTATGAAACCGGCGGTCAGGTTCAATTAAACGCAATGCTTAAGTAAATCAAAACCAGTTGGTTTGTACGTTGTGTATTAAAATTTTTGAATGATTGAGTTGTCGAGTTTTTTGCTATATCGCTTACTCTTCATCCGAGGAACTCAACTTTGCAGCCACAAGACTTGCTGACTTTGTATTTTAATTTCCAAAATGCCCTCGGTCGAAGTGCCCTCACAGATGCACATTTAAAAAAATTAGGTTGGTCCGAAGAAGCTTTTGAATGCTCTCAAGAAAATTTAAAAAGATATGGTTTGGTTGATCGCGACAACAGCAAACCTAAGTTTGATCGCATCCAGATTTTTTTGACAGAAGCGATATCTTTTTGGTGGCCAATTAAAGATCACAGCCAACCCCTGTTTGATGAACTCCCGCAGTTGATGCAAGAAGATCAGGATCTTAAAAAGTTTTTCACCCAAATTGAATTGTTAAGGTACGACTCTCATCCTCAAAAAAACAGAGCCAGACTTGATCTGATTCATCAGTTGAAAAGTATGAAAGAAATCCTCGGGAACAAGTATCCGAATTGGGATCAGGACCATCTCGATTTACCTTACGAGTCTTTGCAGTTACTTTTTCAATTTATTTGTCAAAATGGATTTAAAAGTCTGACTTTTTCAAAAGCCTCAGAGCTCACAGAAATTCCACTTCAGTTATTTAAAAACAATTGGGACACAGAGCAAGCTCTAAGGCTTTGGATTGCTTCGCAATCTCACCAAGAATTTTATTTATACCTGGCACCACTCATCGGGCAAATGCAGACTTTTAACAAAGGTCATTTGGCCCATGTGTTTGAAAAGTACCTGGACTATATCGAAGATAACGAGTCCTACTACAGAATCCTTTTGTGGGGTTACCTAGAAAATGATGCCAGCATCCAGGAAATGAGCAGACGCAGCCAACTGGATTATTTCGAGACCATTTTAGTTTTATTTAAAAAAAGCAAGCCAGAAGCTAAAAAACAAGCCGAGTTTTATGCGTACCTTTTTACCTCTTTATGGAAAATTTATGCCAGTTTTGTTTGGTGTGATTCAAAAACCCTTAAAGATCGTCTGGACTTAACTGTGTTCAGATCCCATTTAAGGACCTTTTTAGTCGAATCCGTCTTTGAAAAGTTTTAAGCCCCTAAGACCTTGACGTCATTTAAATGTACCTCAAATTGTTACTATTAGCATCAAAACTGTTTTGATGCGCAATCGAGAGGACATATTATGGCTTGGCCCACTGGTCTCATTCCTGTTTTGCCACTCAAAAATACGGTTATATTTCCGACTGTTTCTCAGTCATTAAAAGTCGGTCGGGATAAAAGTTTAAAAGCGATTGATCAAGCTCTGAAATCAGACGAATGGATTGTGACTGTTACACAAAAAAATCCTGATATTGAAAGTCGTTTCACCGAAGATTTTTTCTCTGTGGGAACTTTAAGTAAAATCGAAAGTATCAAAAAACTCAGTGATGGCAGTCAGCAGGTGGTTGTTCGTGGTATGAAACGAGTACGTGTTTCATTGATCGAAGATGCAAAAATCGATTACTTTCAAACATCGCTGATACCTGTGGACGAGGTCAATGACCTGGATCTTCAAACAGAAAAAACACTCAGAAAAAGTTTGTTGGAATTCTCTGAAGAACTGTTTCATTCTCAAGAGTCAAATCGTGAGATCTTAAGATCCATTCCCCATGTTTTAGAGCTCAGTCATTTGATCGCAGCACAATTGGATTTGAAACCTGCGATCAAACAAGGCTTGCTTGAAATTGATAGCCTTAAAAATCGCACGCTCGAGGTCTTAAAAGTCATGAGCGAGTTCAAGGCCAATTTGGATGTTCAAAACGAAATTCGAAATAAACTTTATAATAAATTTGGACAGAATCAAAGGCAGCAAATTTTGCGTGAGCAAATGCGTGTGATTAAAGAAGAGCTGGGTGAAACTGCAGAGAGCTCTCAAGAGGTCAATTATCAGGATAAGATCAAAAGTAAAAATTTGCCTTCAGAAGCTCATAAGCTCGCTTTGTCACAGGCTGAAAGACTCGAGCAATTAAACGCAAGCTCTCCTGAGTTTCATGTGATTAAAAATCATTTGGAATTTTTGTTGTCTTTACCTTGGAATGATCTGTCCGAGTCCACAGGAGTGGACATTGTGCGGGCCCGCGAGCAATTGGATCAGGACCACTTTGGACTGGAAAAAATTAAAAAAAGGATTTTGCAGTCTTTGTCGGTGATGAAGCTCACAGAAAACAAAAAAGGAACAATTCTTTTATTCCTGGGTCCTCCCGGTGTTGGAAAAACGTCTTTGGGTAAAAGCATTGCGGAAGCTTTGGGTCGAAAATATGAAAGAATCAGTTTGGGTGGAGTGCGAGATGATGCCGAGATTAGGGGACACCGAAGAACCTATGTGGGAGCTTTGCCAGGGCGAATTTTATCATCCCTGAAAAGAGCTGGTCAAAAAGACTGCGTTCTTATTTTAGATGAAATTGATAAAATGGGACGAGGCTATTCAGGGGACCCTGCGGCCACACTTTTGGAAGTTTTAGACCCCGAGCAAAATCAAAACTTTATGGATCATTATTTGGACACTCCATTTGATCTTTCTCAGGTGATGTTTATTGCGACAGCAAACAGTTTGGATGGAATTCCAGGTCCACTTTTGGACCGGATGGAAATCATTGAAGTGGGCAGTTACACCAATTTGGAAAAAATTGAAATTGCAGAAAAATATTTAGTTCCCAATATGTTAAAGGAATTAGGCCTTGAGAAGAACAGTATCCAAATTTCAAGACCGGTTCTATCGGCAATTATTAGCTCCTACACTCGAGAGGCGGGAGTGCGAGGACTGAAGAGATGTCTGATGCAGATCGGCCGATTTGTGACTCAAAAAGTTGTCGAAAGCCGAGAGCTGGGCGTCGAATTTCAACCTCTTCATTTTGAAGAAAAGGATTTTGATGAGGTTTTAGGGTTCGATCGAATCTATGAAGAAAAAGACAAAACCCACAAAGGACCTGGAGTGGTGGCAGGACTTGCTTGGACTCCCTTTGGTGGAGATTTGCTTTTCATCGAATCAGCGGCCATGCCTGGTTCCGGACGCCTGATGTTGACGGGTAAGCTGGGTGAAGTCATGAGAGAGTCTGCAGAATTAGCCGTGAGTTTGTTGAAATCACGGATGGCTTTTTGGAAAGTGAATTTTGATTTTCAAAAAACAGATTTGCACATTCATGCACCAGCGGGAGCTATTCCCAAGGACGGGCCCTCTGCCGGTGTGACTATTATTACTTCTCTGGCCTCACTGCTGACGGGTATCGAATTATCAAACGATAAGGCGATGACCGGAGAGATCACTTTAACAGGAGCTGTGCTTCCAGTGGGTGGGATTAAAGAAAAGTTAATGGCTGCTCACAGGCGGGGACGCAAAAAGATTCTCATTCCGATGGGAAATGAAAAAGATCTTTTGCAGTTGCCGGTTGAGGTCAGGTCTGAACTCGAGGTCAAACTTGTATCCCACGTCGACGAAGTTCTGGAGTGGGCATTGGGGCTCAAGTTTTTAACCAGCGTGGGATATCAGGCCCCGTTGCTGATCTCAAATGAGACCAGCGAGGTGACATAATGTGGGAATTATTTAAACAGAGTTTTCTGAAGGGCCGTGATGCCAGCGTCTGCAGGCTCACCTGACCAGATTTTGAGAATGGAAGTGGTCCATTTTTCTTTGGTGCTCACGACTTCAGAAAATCGCGGTGGGATCTGAATCAGCAACTGATCAGCGGCGTCTGTTTGATTTCTTGCAATGATCAAGACCTCGCCTTTTTTGATATCACCCAAAGATGTCACTTTTTTAAGAAATTGTTGGATGGACTCGGTGCTGACATCCACTTTATTTTTCTTCAGTCCGTCAGAGAAAGCTTCGGAGATATTTTTGGCTGGCACTTCTCTGAGGAAAGTCATCATGACTGCCGCCGACTGTGAATTTTCAAAAGTCATGCTCTTTTGATCCCAAGTGGTGGTTGCAGGCAGTAAAAGTTCAGCCACGTAGACGTTGAAGTTCAAAAAGGCCACCTTTTTCGTACGAAGTCCAGAAGCCACCGACTTGAGAGTTAAACCGTTGAAGGTTTTAAGAGTCACTTGGTCAGAGATCGTGATTCCTTCCACTTTTTTATCACTGAGAGTGTTTTCAAAACTGAAAGCGTGGGTCGAGAAGATCAAGAGTGAGGTCAAAGTTAGGATCAATTTCATTTAGTGCTCCTGTGTGTCATGGTGAGCTTATAATTTGAGTTTTTTTACCAAGTGATTCAAGCTTTAAGAGTCATAAAGTCGAGGACTTAACGCAAGGCTTCTGGTCGTGAGGGGTGGATTTGCTTAATTTAGAACGAGATTCCCTAGTTCTTATTTCTGAGGATCCCTCAGTTCAAAAGCGATATCTTCAGGCCTGTGAATTTCTACTTTTTAAAGCCGTGACCTATGACGGTTTAGATTCTTTTTTTAAAGATGACAAAGTAAAACCCCACACTGTCTTTTTAGATATTGATCTGTCTCATGTGGACTCTGCAGGACGGATTCAAAAATTGAATCAGCATTTTCAAAATGAAGTGGAGCTGATTTTAATTGATGAAACAACAGGTGAAAAATCAAAGGCGGCTCAAAAGTTGTTTGTGCCTTATCTGGTTGATAGAAAAATCTTTCAAAACACCTTTATGACAGAGTTTTTGATTTTTCAAAAAGGACTCTGTGGTTTTTATGAAATCAATATCCAAGATCTATTTCCGGACACTTTGATTTTGTTTAATGCCTACCACTTTATGCCTCTGAATCAAAAGTATGTGGCTGTTATAAATGAAAATTTTAATTTGACGGAAGCAAAATACAAAAAGTTTGAGTCCGCTCAGAATTTGTTTATTCATCACCAAAGTGCAATGTCCTACAATCAATACATCGAGTACTACTTTGATCGATTTAATGTGGGCTTGAGAAAAAGAATTCGCTCAAAATTTTATCAAATTCTTTCTCAGTGGCGAGAAACCCTATTGATTGGATTAACCACTCATCCAAGGCCCACGACTTTTCCTGGCAGTGTCGATGATTTATCAAGCCATCTGGAAGTATTAAATGATTATTTGCGGGAATCTCCAGACCCCTGGGCTTTGCTGTTTGAGCTTTCAAAAGCTTCTATTTTGCAATTTGAAAGGTCAGCGATTGAGTTGATCATCAGCTCATTTGTAGCGGATCATTTTTCGCAGAATCTGCCATCTCGGTTGATTGAATTGAAGTGGGCCATGACCTGTTGTCAAAATTTGACGCCGTCTTTGCTTTATAAAAAGATTTTGTTCAATCCGTTCAGTCTGAATGAGGAAGAAAAAGCAGAAAAACAATTGTTCTTAAGTCAGCTCGATTATCAAATGGAAGAAACCTTGCAAAAAGACCTCACAACCTATGCTGAAGGTTTTGTGACTAAAACTGTGGCACCTCAGTTGGACCCATTTTATATCCATTTTTATATCGGAGAAAAGATCACCCAAGGTTTTTATCAAAGTCGAAAAAATCAGTACTCTAAATCTGATTTGCTTCAAGGTGTGTTATCCGAAACTAAAAAGGAAAACCTCCTCAACGAGGCCTGGGTCGAAGAGTATCGCCAATTTTTTATCAAACAAAGTTATGCAATAAAGAAAGCGGGAAGCTAAATGAAAGATGTCGTCGTATGTGGTGGTCAAAGAACACCTTTTGTAAAATCCATGACTGCCTACCAAGGTGTTACAACTCAACAACTGATGACGGCGAGTCTTCAAGCGCTTGTTGATAAGATGGGGCTTCAAGATAAAATTTTAGGCGATGTGGCTTTGGGTGGTGTGATGGTCTCCTCGGCTGACTGGAATTTAGCCAGAGAGTGCGTTCTAGGGACGACTCTTCATCACCGAACGCCAGCTTACAATGTTCAAAGGGCCTGTGGTCTGAGTTTAGAAACCACCAATCAGATTGCTTTGAAAATTGAAAGTGGACAAATTGAGTGGGGCATTGCAGGTGGCGTGGATACGAATACAGATTTAACTATTTTGTATCCCAGATCTTTTTCGCAAAAATTAATGGCCTTGAACCAAGCCAAGACTTTGGGACAAAAACTCAAAGGTGCTTTGAATTTTAATTTCTCAGATCTTAAGCCAGTCTTACCAGCCGTGGTTGAGCCCAGAACATCTAAGTCCATGGGGCAACACTGTGAGATGATGGTGCAAGAGTGGCAAATCGCTCGCGCAGATCAAGATCAATTGTCTTTAGAAAGTCATCAAAAGGCAGCTGCTGCCTACAAAAATAATTTTCATCAAAAGCTTGTGTTTGAATTTAACGGTGTCGCAAAGGATTTGATTGTTCGCGGCGATACAACTCTAGAAAAGTTAGCAAAGCTGAGGCCCGTGTTTGATACTTCTGAAAAAGGCACGCTGACCGCCGGAAATTCCACAGCACTGACGGACGGATCTTCAGCGGTGCTTTTGGCCAGCCGAAAAAAAGCTGAGGCTGAAAAATTGCCGATGCTTGCAAAGTTTGTCGACTGTGAAGTGGCGGCTTTGGACTTTGTGAAGGGTGAAGGTTTGTTGATGGCGCCTGCTTTAGCTGTTTCAAAACTGCTCAGCCGTCATAATTTAAAACTACAAGATTTTGATTATTACGAAATTCACGAAGCCTTTGCGGGACAGGTTCTTTGCACTTTGAAAGCTTGGGATGATGCCAATTATTGCAAAAATGTTTTGGGCCGCAGTGAAAAATTGGGTGTGATTGATCGAACTCGTATGAATGTGAATGGTGGAAGCCTTGCCTTAGGTCATCCTTTCGGTGCCACAGGTGCCAGAATTGTGGCTAGCCTTGCACACACTTTACACGCGAACGGTAAAGGACGTGGATTGATTTCCATTTGTACAGCGGGTGGTATGGGTGTGGCTGCCATTATGGAAGCAATCTAAAGCTTTGGTTTTTGTCTTCCAGATTTAATTTCAGCTCGATGTTTTTTGGCCTCCACTCGCTTTCTTTGAGAACTGCGAGTGGGGTTAGTCTTGATTCTTTTCTTCTGTTCTCGAAGTGCATTTTTTAAAATGACGAGCAGCTTTTCAACGCAGGTGTCTTTGTTTTGCTTCTGTGATCTGGATTCTTGAGATCTGATCAGCAATTCGCCTTCAGAATTCAGTGAGCCACGTAGGCGCATGATCAATTTGTATTTCACTTCATCGGGAAAGCTTTCCGTGTTGATCAAGTTCCAACGCAAAATCACAGCACTTTCAGTTTTATTGACGTGCTGGCCACCCGCACCTTGAGAGCGGGTGGTTTCGAAATTGAGTTCATGATAGGGAACTTGGATCTCGAACATTAAGCTAATGTGTTTGCGAAAAGCATTTCTCTGTACTTTGGAAGAGTCCAAAATTCATCAGAGATTTGGGTTTCTGCTTCGTCACAGGCCGCACGCAATTTTGCAGCTGCAGGACTTAGCACTTTAACGATTTCAAACATGCGCTCGCTTTCATCCTTTGTTTTTCTGGATTTTTCAAGAGCCTTTTGTAAAGCCTCTGAAGTCTTGAGAACCTCGCTAAAGATATTTTCTAAATTTTCTTTGCGTGTTTTTTGGAACTTCTTAAGTGCTGCCGTTGAGGTCGCATCACTTGATGCTCCCAACTGGATCAATTGTTTTTCTAAAGATGGAATCACAAAGGTCTGAGTCAAATCCAACAATGAATCAAATTCGATATCCAAAGTTTTCACGTATCGTTCCACATTGATGTGATAACGGCTTAAAATTTCCTCAGAGCTGAGGACTTTCGTATCGACTAAAAACTGAGTGGCTTTCTTGTCACCTAAAACACTCAGTGCTTCTGCTGAAGTGCTCAAGATTGGTAGACCTCTTTTTTTAGCTTCCACCTTCCAGGCATCAGAATAACCATTGCCTTCGAAACGAATGCTTTTTGTTTTTTTACAAATATCACGGATCAGTTCCATGACAGCTTCGTCGCGGGTCTTATTTTTCTTCATCAGATCACGAAGCTGCTCAGAGCAGGCTTTAAATGAGGCCGCCACTGCCGCATTTAAAATCGACATGGGAACTGCAACATGGGCACTGGAACCAACGGCGCGAAATTCAAATTTATTACCAGTGAAAGCAAAAGGACTGGTGCGATTTCTGTCTGTGTAATCCCTGGAAATATTCGGGATGTGAGTCAGACCCAAATCAATGATCTGCTGATCTGTGGCTTTTAAAGCTTTTCCGTGCTCGATATCGTTGAGAATGTTTTCTAAAAGTTCACCTAAGAAAACAGAAATAATAGCTGGAGGAGCCTCATTGGCACCCAGTCTGTGGTCGTTACCGGGGCTTGCGATGGAAGCGCGTAAAACATCAGCATGTTCGAAGACGGCTTTCAAAGTGACAGCTAAAACCGCTAAAAATCGCAAATTCTGATGAGGCGTTGTTCCGGGCTCAAGCAGATTTTCGCCCTTGTCGTTTGCGATGCTCCAGTTGTTGTGCTTGCCGCTTCCGTTGATTCCAGCAAATGGTTTTTCATGAAGAAGGCAAACAAAGCTATGTTTAAGTGCAATTCGTTTTAAAACTTCCATGGTCAAAACGTTGTGATCAGCTGAGATATTTACATCTTCAAAGATCGGAGCGAGCTCAAATTGGCTGGGGGCCACTTCATTATGACGAGTTTTAACAGGAATTCCCAATTTATAGAGTTCAAATTCAGCCTCTTGCATGAATTTTTTAACTCGGCCAGGGATAGATCCGAAATAATGATCTTCCAGCTGTTGTCCACGGGCAGGCAAAGCACCTAAAAGTGTACGACCCGTCATCAGTAAGTCGGGTCTTAAAGAGACAAAGTTTTTATCAATCAAAAAGTACTCTTGCTCAGCACCTAAAGTGGCTGCAATTTTCTTTGCATCCACATCACCTAAAAGTTTTAAAAATTCACAACCTTCACGAGTCAGAGCTTCCATGGATCGAAGCAGTGGGGTTTTGTTATCCAAAGCTTGGCCGTGGTAACCGAAGAACACAGTTGGAATGCAAAGTGTGTTGCCAGATTCTTCTTCGATGATAAACAAAGGCGATGAGGGGTCCCAAGCCGTATAACCACGAGCTTCGAATGTGGATCTCATGCCACCGCTGGGAAAGCTGGACGCATCAGGTTCGCCTTGAATCAATTGTGAGCCTGTGAATCTCTCGATCACTCGTAGTTCTGAGTGATAAGAGTGCTGGATAGAAATAAAGGCATCATGCTTTTCGGCTGTTAAACCTGTCATCGGTTGAAACCAATGGCAGAAGTGAGTGACACCTTTAGAAACAGACCATTCCTTGATGGAGCTTGCGATGGCTTCTGCTGTTTCTTTGGGAAGTTTTTTTCCTTGCTCGA
>CAZPBD010000044.1:0-12668 GCA_964584655.1 uncultured Pseudobdellovibrionaceae bacterium
AAATTGAGCAAAAACAAGCAGACTTACAAATGTCATCAAGTCCTTTTATCTCGTTAGAGAAAAACTATTTTTCGAGTAAATATTGAAGTCCCACAGAAAAAACACGGTGACTCAATGGTTTCGTCCAACGAATTTCAGCTTGCAAGGGAGACTGCCTTCCCACTTGAATTTGAATCGTATGTCCTTCCATCGGCGCTTTGTCCTGTGTCATGACAACAGAACAGCCTCCAAAGGACTCTTGGATGAGTAAACAAATTTTGGGGTTTTTGAGCGGTCGACCTTGAGCTCCTGTCAGAATCAAAGCGTAATCATCTGGATCAGGAGTGAATCGAATGTGTTTTCTTTTAACTTTTGATTGTATTGCCATTTGACTTATTTAACGGCCACTTTTTGAATTAAACAAGCCCCATCTAACGCACAAAGCTGATAAGTTTTCTGCGCTCATTCAATTATGATTAAAACTTGCCTACAGACCACTCGAAAGGCAGATTTAGTTTTGAGATTAAACCCATGTTTCTAAGGAGATTTTATGTTTCAACTACCGACACTTCCCTATTCAAAAACAGCCCTCAGCCCCTTTTTAAATGAAGAGCAAATGTCATTTCATTTCGACAAGCACCACAAAGCTTATATTGATAACCTCAACAAATTCATCGAAACCGATGCTTCACTGAAAGGCAAATCCCTCGAGGAGATCGTTGTCAGTTCTTCTGGTGGAATTTTCAATAACGCCGCACAAATCTGGAATCATACTTTTTATTGGTTCGGGATCACACCTGCCGGTCAAGGTGGTCAACCCAGCGATAAGCTGAATCAGGCCATCACTCGCGATTTTGGCGGTATGACTCAATTAAAAGAAAAGTTTATCGATGGCGGAATGAAAACATTTGGTTCCGGCTGGATCTGGCTATGTGCTGATTCTGCGGGAAAACTTTCTCTTGTTTCCACTTCGAATGCAGCTGTTCCTTTTACAGGTGGCGGACCTCGCCCCCTTCTCACTGCTGACGTGTGGGAACATGCTTATTATGTTGATTACAGAAACGCGCGCCAGAAGTATCTCGAAACCTTCTGGACACACGTGAACTGGAAGTTTGTCTCTGATAATTTTGATTCTTCTCAGGTTTTGAATTTAACAAAAAGCATGACTAAATAGAAACTGAAGGTTTTACCGGCAACCAACCTGGATTGTCGGTAAAACTTTATTCAAGAAACGAATTTGTGAGCCCGGAGCACAGGTCACCAAGACAGTCTCCGTCACAGATCCCAAGTCAAGCCCACAGGGTTCCTGCGAAAAACGACCATTCCTTTTAAATAAGACTTGGCCAAAGAAGGCAAACCCTCCAGGGGTCTCAAATACTTTCACACTGTCTTTTTCAATTCGAAAGAATCGATCATGAATCGTCTCACCTTTCATGTTTACACATGAAACTTCAGCGTCCGAAAGCTCGGCAAATGAAACATGAAACGTGAGTAAGACAGATAGGAAAAGGTGTGATTTCATAGGGCCTCCGATGACTTGCAATCCTAAAACCTGGCCTAATAAAGTTTTTGGTCGCTTGAACCTAAAGTCGGCGTCGAACTTCTAGCCAATGGTTTTTTTTTGACACTCGAGCCTGAGCTATGATTGCTTGTCAAACATGAGAAAAGTTGTTTCTAAATTTGGCGGCACCTCCATGGGAAATGCGGACACCATGCTCATGTGTGCCGAACTCAGCTATTTGCAAAAAAGTGCCATCATTGTGGTCTCTGCCACATCTGGAACGACAAATCTTTTGCTGGAATTGGGTCTTGCCAGCGAGAAACAAGATGTTCAGAAGATGACCTCCATCGTAGAAGCCATCTCTAGCCGGCATTTACAAATTTTTGAGAAACTAAAAGGATCACCTTCAACTCTTGATCAAATCAATCAACTGATTGAAGAGATGCAAAGTCTATCGAAAGGGATCTACCTGCTGAAAGATTTCAGCCACAGAAACAGTGATGCCCTCGTCAGCCTTGGTGAACGACTTTCCTCAGTCCTTTTTTGCCAAGCCCTTAAAAATGTTTACTCAAATCATCAGTCTCAAATGAGCGTGGATTTGATCGATGCAAGACTCCATATTAAAACTGACTCTCAGTTTTCCAAAGCCAGTCCTCAGATTTCAGAGATTAAAGCCCAATGCCAAAATTTGATTCCGCGTTTGTCATCGACTGTATTGGTCACTCAAGGATTTATTGGTTCCACATCCACGGGCCAAACAACAACCCTCGGGCGCGGCGGGAGTGATTTCTCTGCCGCTCTTTTCGCAGAAGCCATCGACGCTTCAGTTCTTGAAATTTGGACAGATGTTCCGGGCATTGCCACCACGGATCCACGAATCTGCAAAGACGCCCAAATCATAGGTGAAATCTCGTTCACTGAAGCTTCAGAACTGGCCACCTTTGGAGCCAAGGTTCTGCATCCTGCGACCTTACTGCCCGCAGTTCGACAAAATATTCCTGTGTTTGTAGGATCAAGCTTTGAGCCTCAAAACCAGGGAACATGGGTGAAAAAAACGATTGATCAAGCTCCCCTTGTTCGGGCTATGGCTGTCAGAAAAAATCAAAAATTAGTGACACTCACTACTCCGCAGATGTGGCAAACCCATGGCTTTCTGTTTCAAATTTTCAAAGTGTTTAATCAGCACAAAATTTCTGTGGATGCCGTCACCACCAGTGAAATCAGCGTGGCCATCACATTGGATGCAGCTGAAAATTTGCCAGAAATTGCCGTTCAAGAACTTTCTCAATTTGCAGAAGTTCATATCGAAAGCCAGTTAAGCCTGATTTCCTTGATTGGCAACAATATCAATCACACGCCTGGTCTTGCAGAGAAAGCTTTTCGAGCCATACCTGATGTCAACATTCGCATGATTTGCCAGGGGGCCAGTCGACATAATTTTTGTTTTCTCGTCGCAGACGAAGTAGCACCTCAGGTGATTCAGAAGTTACACCAGCAATTCATCACACATCGGAATCACCTATGACGACAGATGCAGCGACCACAAAAATTTCCAAAAAAGAAAATCCCTTATACAATATTTTGTTTAACATTGCTTTACCTTCGATTATCCTGAGCAAAGGTGACGAATGGGGTGGAAATTTTGTCAATCCCACAGGCGCTTTGCTGATCGCAATGGCCTTTCCCTTAGTCTATGGAATTGTGGACCTCATTCAGTCTCATAAAGTGAACTGGATTTCAGTTCTTGGACTTTTGAATGTGGGCTTCACGGGTGGCTTTGCTTTGCTTGGAAAAACGGGAATTTGGTTTGCATTCAAAGAAGCTGCCTTTCCACTTTTAATTGGAATTTTTGTTTGGGCTTCAAGCTTCACAAAAAAACCAGCCTTGAGTCTTTTTATTTTGAATCCACAAGCCTTTCAAATTGACAGAATGATGCAAGCCTTGAACACACCGATAAAAAAACAAACCTTCGATCAACTTGTAAAAAAAAGCACCCAGTACCTATCTGTTTCATTTCTGATCAGCGCGCTCCTCAATTTCGGATTGGCTTATAAGATTTTTGTTCCCATCGATCTGGGGCTCTCCGTCGAGACCCAATCACAAGTTTTAAACGAGCAAATTTCCCAAATGACGAAGTGGTCATTTCTGGTGATTTTACTTCCCAGCATGATGATCCTTTTTGCATTGATTCTTTATTTTGCGAAGATGTTCAAAAGCATTACTGGCGAGCCTCTCGACAATTACTTTCAAAAGCATTAATCAAAATTGAAAATTATCATCAAAGGCTGGCGGTGGTGGCGGCGGAAAAAAATCGTCACTACTGGTTCCCGGCTCTCCACCTAAAGCATCCATGGGAGGCGGCGGAGGGAGATCAAAGTTATCATCGGGAAACGCAGGCGGTGGTGGGAAATCATCAAACGGAGCTGCCGGAGGAAATGGCTCCTGAGGTGGAGGAAATGGCGATCCCCCAGATCCAAAACTAGGCGCACTGGGCAAATTGGGAAACGGATCTTTAGATCTCGAAAATTGAGGCTTTCCACCGTATAAAGATCTTTTTTCAAACTCGTACCGTGGACGATTTTCAGGTAAACCTAGCTCTGCCATTTTATCCAGTCTAATTTGATTGAGGATTCGGGCTTCTTCCAGTCTTTCTTTTCGATAGTTCAATTCTAAAAGATCTCTTTCGTCTCGCGCCACTTGTCGATCATCCACATGCTCTTGATACTCACGACTGAGCTCCGGTTTAATTTCTGATTTCTTTTGAGCTTGGTATTCTTTTCTGGCCTTTTCGTACTCTCGCGCTTGAATTTCCAGTCCTTCAAGGTAGATCTGTAAACCCTGATCCTGTGCGTTCATCAATTTTCTTTTTTGATCTAAATACTCTTGAAATCCACGAGCTCTCTCAACTTCAGGATGTTCTGAAGCCAACTGATTGCGAGTTGGGTTTCCCCAGGAAAAAATTGAATTTAATAAAATAAGAAGAACAACAAAATGTCGACGCACGGTTGTAGATTATCAAAACAAAGCTCATAAGGGAAAAGGATCTCGACCTCTGTCTCGGACTAGTATAGAAGGTCAGTCATGGAAATATCACAATTGTTACTCGATCTTTTGTCCTTTGTGCTCAAAACCGGCGTAATCGTTACTGGCTTTGGGATTATCGTTCTCATTCTGTCCTGGGCCAGCCTCAACAAGTCTCCCGCGGACCATCTCAAAATCGAAGACTGGTCTGAAAAATGGCAATCTCAAAGTGAAGCCCTACAAAATTTTACTTTGAATGAAAAAGAATTAAAAACTCTCAAAAAACAAATGAAGAAAGAAAGCAAACAGACAGAAGGTTTGAAAAAACCAAATCTTTTCGTTCTCCAATTCGACGGCGATTTGAAAGCCAGCCAAGCTGAAGGATTAAAAAATGAAGTCACTGCAATTTTGAACGTGGCAGACAAGTCCGACGAAGTTTTAATGATTCTGAACAGCCCCGGGGGCGTGGTTCACGGTTACGGATTGGCAGCTTCAGAACTTGTTCGATTTCGTAATCAAAATATTCCCCTCACGGTATCACTGGATCAAATCGGAGCCAGCGGTGGCTACATGATGGCCTGCACAGCTCACAAAATTATTGCAAGCCCCTTTGCCATCGTGGGATCCATCGGAGTCCTCAGTCAGGTTCCGAACTTTCACAGGCTGTTGAAAAAAAATGAGATCGACTACAAGGAGTACACAGCTGGACAACACAAAACCACCGTGTCGCTTTTAGCCGAAATCACGCCTGAAAAAGAAATTAAATTTAAAGAAATGCTTCAAGCCACCCATGAGCTTTTTAAAAATCACATCAAACAATTCAGACCCCAACTTGATTTTGATAAAGTGGCGACGGGCGAGTACTGGTACGGATCTCAGGCATTGGCTTTGGGATTGGTGGATGAAATTTCCACAAGCCAAGAGTTCTTGTTAAAAAAATATAAGACCCATAAAATTCTATTTCTCAAGAGCGAGAAAAAGAAAAAGCTCTCTGAAAAATTGATGGGAATGCTGTTGGGTTGGAAGTCCGCTCCACTTGAGGCCCTTGGTGGAAGTCATCCCTGGGATCAAATTCGCTAATGCCGCTACGCATCTTAACTGTTAATTGTCTGATCTTTTAGCTATTGAACGGGATCCCAATTTATGGAAAGGCTTTAAACGCTGTGGAAAATCGAGTTCCTACTCTAAAAGTGCAAAATCTCGAAACCACTTTTTTTCTAAAAAGTGGCCCTTTTCGCGCAGTTAAGGGTTTATCTTACGAAATTTATCCAGGCGAAACCCTGGGGATCGTAGGCGAATCCGGATGTGGAAAGTCAGTGACCTCACTGGCTGTGATGCGCCTAATTGAAAATCCCGGAAAGATCACAGGCGGTCAGGTTTTCTTTAACAACGAAGACATTCTTAAAATCTCAGAATCCAAAATGGAAGATCTTCGTGGCTCAAAAATCGCCATGATCTTTCAAGAACCCATGACAGCATTGAATCCTGTTTTGACCATCGGCCAACAGATCGATGAACAAATCCTCAGACACGAAAATATCTCAGCTGAACAAGCCAGAACCAGATCCATTGAAATGTTGAGCCTGGTGGGAATTCCATCGCCCGAAGAGAGATACACCAATTATCCTCATCAACTTTCTGGCGGTATGAGACAGCGAGCGATGATCGCGATGGCCCTCAGCTGTCACCCCCAAGTCTTAATCGCCGACGAACCGACCACGGCCTTAGATGTGACCATCCAAGCACAAATTCTCGAACTCATTCAAACTTTGCAAAAAAAGTTTAACATGGCTGTTCAATTCATCACCCACGATTTGGGCGTGATTTCCGAAATCAGTGACCGTGTACTTGTGATGTACGGTGGACAAGTTTGTGAAAGCGCTCCCACTCAGGAACTTTTCGCAAATCCACAACATCCCTACACCTCGGCGTTAATGAATTCCCGACCGCATCTAGGCCAGCGCACACGTCGACTTCAAACCATTGAAGGAACTGTGCCAGCTCCCCATGAATTTCCAAAGGGTTGCCCTTTTGCAAATCGCTGCCCTTCGGCCACCGAAATTTGTTGGAACGAACCACCACCCGTGACTCAAGTCAGTCCGGGTCACGTTGTGGCTTGTTATCATCCCTTGAAACAGACGGGAGCACACCCCTAATGGAAGCACTACTCACGGCTAAAAAAGTCTCGAAACACTTTCCTGTCAAAAAAGGATTTTTTAAAAAAACCGTCGGACAAGTGAAGGCTGTCGATCTTGTGGATCTGGAAATCTACAAAGGTGAAACTTTAGGACTTGTTGGCGAATCAGGTTGTGGCAAATCCACACTTGGTAGAACACTGATCAGACTCTACGAGCCCACTTCAGGTGAGGTGAATTTCAAAGGTCAAAACTTTTTAAAATTGACTAGCGAAGACCTCAGAAAAAGTCGTCGCAATATTCAAATGATTTTTCAAGATCCGTATGCCTCCCTTGATCCTCGAATGACGGTGGGTCAAATTCTTCAACAACCTCTCGATGTTCATAACCTAGGGACACTGAAAGAAAGAAGAACACAAGTTCAAGAGCTTTTAGAAACCGTGGGCCTTAAACCCTCACACACGAATAGATACCCTCACGAATTTTCCGGTGGCCAAAGACAAAGAATCAGCATCGCTCGGGCTTTAGCTTTGAAACCTGATTTGATTATTTGCGACGAACCCGTCAGCGCGCTGGATGTTTCCATTCAAGCTCAAATTCTCAATTTACTTAAAGACCTCCAAGAGCAACGAGGTCTGACTTATTTATTTATTTCCCATGACCTTTCAGTCATTGAGTACTTTTGTGACCGAGTGGCCGTGATGTACCTAGGAAAAATCGTTGAAATCGGGTCTCGCGATGAGCTCTTTCAAAATCCGAAGCACCCCTACACGCAAGCTCTCTTGCAAGCAATTCCAACAGTGGGTCTTGGCAAAAAATCCATGAAGAAATCCTTGTCCGGAGAGGTTCCGAGTCCGTTGAATCCTCCATCAGGTTGTGCTTTTCATCCGCGCTGTGCTTATAAAATGCCACAATGTTCAGTCGACACTCCCCAGCTTGAAAGCATCAACTCAACCAACTCTTCATCACGTCACCAAAAATCATGTTTTTTAAAGGATAACGTATAAATATGAAAATTCTCTTTTCGACTTTTTTGATTTTCTCATGTGCCACACTTGCAGCTCCTAGCAATAAAGAACTGAAAATCGGAATCAGTCAGGAATTTGAAAATTTAAATCCTATGATTATGACCATGTCTGCCACTTCCTACATTTACGCGATGGCCGGACGAACATTGACAACTTTAGATGCAAATCTGAAGTGGGTCCCTCAACTTGCAAAAGAAATTCCGACCTTAGAAAAAAAGACCGCTCAAATAGTTGAAGTGGACGGAAAAAAGAAAATCGTCGTTCAATGGAATATTTTAGATAATGCAAAATGGGGTGACGGCGTTCCTTTGACTTGTGCTGACTTTGCTTTCTCTCGTCAGGTGGCACTCTCTCCCAATGTGTCCATTGGCGAAAAAGAGACCTTCACAAAAGTAGAAAAAATTGAGTGGAACCCCAAGACTCCGAAAAATTGTACATTTACCTACGACAAAGCTCGTTGGGATTATTACGATATGGCGAAGTTCTATCCGCTGCCGAAGCATTTGGAAGAGAGCATCTTCAATAAGCACTCTGGCAAAAAAGAAGGCTACGAAAAGAATTCTTTATACGTCAAAAACCCCACAAATCCTGGTCTTTACAATGGCCCTTATAAAATCTCTGAAGTTAAATTGGGCGACCACGTGACATTGGTCCCAAATCCCAACTGGCACGGATCTCCTGCAAAGATTGAAAAAATCATCGTGAAGCTGATTCCGAACACTGGCACTTTGGAAGCTAACCTGCGATCTGGTCAAATTGATATCATCGGCACCATGGGTGTTCTTGCAATGGACCAGGCTTTGAATTTTGACAAAAAAGTAAAAGTAGAAAAACTGGATTTCGTGGTGACGTTCACGCCTTCAATCACCTACGAACATATCGATTTGAATTTAGATAATCCTTTATTAAAGGATAAAAGAGTCAGACAAGCTCTTGTTTATGCTATCAACAGAGAAGAAATGGTAAATGCTTTGTTTGAAGGCAAGCAGCAAGTGGCTGATCATCTCGTAGCTCCTAAAGATCCTTGGTACACCAACGATCCAAAACAAGTTAAAATATATCGCTACTCTCGCAGAGAAGCTCAAAAGCTCCTAGACGAAGCCGGCTGGGTTGTTGGACCAGATGGCATCCGAACTAAAAATCAAAAAAGATTGTCTCTGACATTCATGACCACTGCAGGCAACAAGACACGGGAGCTTGTGCAGGTCTACTTGCAAGAGCAATGGAAGCAAGTAGGAATCGAAGTCACACTTAAAAACGAGCCCGCTCGAGTTTACTTTTCTGAAACAACTAAGAAAAGAAAATTTCAAGCCATGGCCATGTATGCTTGGGTGAGTGCGCCTGAAAATAATCCGAAGACAAATTTAGCCACACAAAATATTCCCACTGAAAAAAATGGTTGGAGTGGCCAGAACTATCCTGGTTGGTCGAATAAAACTGTGGATCAAGCCTGTGAGGCCATCGACACTGAATTCTCAGCTGCCAAAAGAAGAGCTCATGCCATTCAAATTTTGAAAGCCTACACAGAAGAAGTGCCTGTGATTCCTTTGTTTTACCGCTCTGATATTTCTGTTGTTCCTCCTGGACTCAAAAACTACCGACCCACAGGACATCAGTTTGCTGAAACAAATGAAATCGAGCTTTGGACGTTCTAATTTTTAAGGAAATGTGACAATGGCAACATACATTTTACGTCGAATTTTGCAGACAATTGGTGTGGTGATCATCTTGTCCTACGTTTGCTTCTACATCATGACATTGATGCCTGGGGATCCCGTAGAGCTGATGATTTCTTCGAACCCCAAAATTACCTCAGAAGACGTGGCTCGCCTCAGAAGCCTTTACGGTCTTGATCAACCCGCGTACAAAAGATACCTGAACTGGGTTTCTCAAATTTCAACTGGGGACTTGGGCCACAGCCGAACGTATCGTGTCCCCGTCAGCGAACTTTTGGGTCCCCGACTTTGGAATACTTTTTTTCTCTCGATGCTTGCTCTCGGATTTTCACTTTTAATTGCCCTTCCAATGGGTGTTTACACGGCACTGAATCCCGGAGGTAAATTAGACTCGACGGTGAACATGGCCTCGTTCTTCGGAATTTCAATGCCCTCGTTTTTGCTCGCACTTATCTTAATCATTATTTTTGCAGTTCAACTGGGATGGTTACCTGCTGGTGGCACTGAAACCATCGGCGCTGACAACACAGGACTGGCGGGCATTTTTGATCGTATGAAGTATCTGATTTTACCGGTGCTTTCACTTTCCTTACAATCCATCGGAAGTTTTGTCAGGTACGCACGTGGATCCATGCTAGATGTTCTTAGACAAGATTACGTCAGAACAGCAAAGGCGAAGGGTCTGAGCTATCACGTTGTGATTTGGAAACATGCCTTCCGAAATGCACTGATCCCGATCATCACGGTCGTGGCATTAAGTCTTTCCAATGTGTTTTCAGGAGCTCTGCTCACAGAGACTGTATTTGCTTACCAAGGTGTCGGAAAACTTGTGTATGACTCGATCATGGGCAACGATTTTAACGTGGCCATGGTTTCCTTTATTATCTCAGTCAGCATGGTTCTCATCATGAATTTGATTGCAGATATATTGTACGGGTTTGTCGATCCAAGGATTTCTTACCACTAGTTCTTGAAGAATCTTGAGGATTAATTTTTATGAAAAAGGCAGTTTAAAAATGTCAGACGGAAATGTTCAAAAAACCCAAGCTCAACAAGACATCCTAAAAATGGAGCAGCCACAACCTTTGTGGAAAATGATCATCACTCAATTTGCAGAGCATCGCATGGCTGTGGCGGGTGTGATTACTATTTTGTTTTTCATTTTGCTCGCACTCAGCGCTGATCTGATTTCATGGGCAACTGGTCTTCATCCCCATAGACAAAATGTGTCCGGTCGCTACTTGCTTCCCTTCTCTCACTCTGAAGTCGGCTCGTCAGAAAAAGAAACAGCCGTTGAAACTTGGATTGCAAATAACACAGAACTTGCCTCTCAACTTCAGGCAGAGCTCGTTTCAAAAGGTTTGATTGCCGTCCCGGAAGAAGATGCACTTTTTGAAGTGGCTCTGATGCCAAAAGAAGAAATGGCAGGAATTTTAAATCAACTTGAAATGGTGCCTCCCACATTCAAAGTGATGCTTGATGATTTTAAAAAGTATCATCCTTTCGGAACTGACGAGGTTGGACGAGATGTTTTTATTCGATTGATTTACGGAGCCCGAGTTTCCATTGGTGTTGGAATCTTATCAACATTGGTGGCAGCTCTCATTGGCCTGATGATCGGAAGCCTTGCTGGATTCTACGGTGGGTGGATTGATTCACTTCTGATGCGGGTTACGGATGCCTTGCTATCGCTCCCACTCATTCCTGTGATGATCGTGATAGCGGCTGTGGATTTGCAAAAAGTACCTCTGCTGGCCCAGTATGTGGGCTCGGGTTACGAGAGTATTATTAAAATGGTTCTTATCATTTGTTTGTTTTCTTGGATGACAGTGGCAAGGCTTGTGCGTGGAAGTATTTTGTCACTCAAAGAGCGAGAATTTATTTTGGCGGCTCGGACTGTAGGCTGTAATGACAGCACCATTATCTTTAGACATCTGTTTCCCAATGTCATCGGACCTATGATTGTGTCTCTGACTTTAGGTGTCGGTAGCAGCATCATCTTTGAGGCAGCCCTGTCGTTCTTAGGCTTAGGAATTATGCCTCCAATGGCAAGCTGGGGCAATATGCTGACCAATGCCCAAGAGATGATCTACAAGAACGTGTGGCTCACAATCTTGCCTGGAACTATGATCTTGTTAACTGTGGTGAGTTTCAACTTTATGGGTGACGGCTTACAGAGCGCAGTAGATCCAAAAAGTATTCGACGCTAACCGTCTTTATTGCAAAGCTACAAAACATCTGAAAGCCTGAGCGAGATGAAGTTTTATCTCGCTCTCATGGCATTTACTTTTAGCACTCAAAGCTCTTTGGCAAGTGACCTTTGGCAAGAAGGCGCTGCTCAACCTGTTGATGGAATCACCAATCCCTACCAGTTGAGCAACCGTGAATTTGAATTGTCAGTTCAAAAGGGTTTTTTGCATGCTCAACAATACCCTGTGATTGTAACGGGTGTTTTACTTCCAGAGAGACCTTTAAAGAATACGTTTGGCGAAAGGTTCTTCAGCGGCCTCTTTCGCTGGTTGGGCCTCCAACCCTATCCTTCTAAAAAATCAGACCCAAACTGGCCAGTGCCGGATCAAATCGATCCTGAAAAAGATCTCATCGGCTATAGCCGAATTCAAAAAAACGGAGTTTCAACTTTTACCATTAGCTGTGCCGTCTGCCATTCGAGCCAATTATTCGGAAAAGTTGTCTTGGGAATGACCAATCGATTTCCCAGAGCCAATCATTTTTTTATCCGAGGTCAAAAAGCCTCGCAACTTTACAATCCGCATTTTTCTCGAGTGATGCTGAAATCAACAAAAGAAGAAAACGAAATTTTCTTAGAGACCAAGAACAACCTCAATTCTGTGGGGCTTAAAATGCCACTTCAATTGGGCTTGGACACTTCACTGGCACAGGTGGCTCTATCTTTGAATAAAAGAAATTTGGACCCTTGGGCACAGAAGAATGCTTTCTATGAAAAGCATCCAAGACCTGATGCTTTAGATACCACGCCGGCAGATAGCAAACCTGCCGTGTGGTGGAATGTGAAATATAAAAACCGATGGCTGTTGGATGGATCTGTGATTTCTGGGAATCCGATTTTGACAAATATCCTCTGGAATGAAATAGGCCGGGGAACTAATTTAAAAATTTTAGATCGTTGGTTGATCGAGAACCAAGCAGTCGTTCAAGAATTAACAAACGCAGTCTACAGCTCGAAGGCTCCAAGAATCGAAGAATTTTTCACAGCAGAAAAAATTGAAAGGTCCCGAGCCCTTCGTGGAGAGGCTCTGTTTAATCAGATGTGTTCCAAGTGCCACGGAGAATATATCAAAAACTGGTC
>CAZPBD010000044.1:12768-24396 GCA_964584655.1 uncultured Pseudobdellovibrionaceae bacterium
GATCGATCAGATCTGATCCAATATCTATTAACCCTTTAAGGGTGTTTATCTTTTAGCCACAAATTAACTTGATTACTTACCAATAAAAATAAAATTCATTTTTCTGCAAATTGAGTGATACTCCGTCGGCCACTTTATTAACCCAAATGGAGAAAAGTCCGATGAAAAACTGGATCCGTAATACAACACTTATGCTTGCTGCGATCACTGTTGCGACAGTGTCTTCAGCTCAACAAAACCCTCGTTACTTGACTGACGATCTGATTCGCGAAGCTCAACGAGTCCAAGAGCTGATCACTCGCGAAGCTGACTACTTAACAATTCGTCAACTTGATCAAGTGAAAGACAAGCTTCAAGAAATTCGTGAAATCATCCGTCGCGGTGGTAACCCCTACCCAGGTCGTCCGAATCCACCTAGCTACCCACCTAAGAATCCTCCTCAATACGGCGTGATTTCGATCAAGGGTGATATCGAACTTGTTCCCTTTTCATTCGATGTCTACGATCTTCAAGGTCTCCACACTCAATGTACATCGTTTGTTAACTCTAAGAACTTGAGCTCAGTTGATGACATCAAAATTAGCGTCAACTTAGGTCAAATCCAGACTCTTAAGAATTCTGCTTCTTACTGGAGAGGTGCGAATCAAATCTGCCAACAGTTGATCACTGTAGCTAAAAACAATCGTGTGCCCTTGAGCCAATCGAATCAGAATATCGTTTTTGGAAACATTGAACTCGTAGAGTTCAAATTCACAGGATTCGGAAAAGCCGACATGTTTCGCCAGTGTGAGTCTTTTGTTAATGCAAAAAACTTGAGCTCTGTTGACGACATCGTTCGTGTAACTAACTTCGGTGCAGAGCGAATTTTGAAAAACAGTGCCTCTTACTGGCGCGGTACTCTTGAAATTTGCCAACAGGTTCTAGCTGAAATTCCATAATTTCGAAATTTACTCAATGACCTTGGCATTTAAAAATTGCCAAGGTCACTTTCTTTGAGGGGTCACACATGAAACTATTAATGATGATATTTGCAACTTCTATCGTTTTTGCTTCTCAAGAGAGTTCATTGCCAGTAGCCATGGAAAATCAATGCCGGATGGAAGCCAAAGAAATTGCACTGAAATCTTACCAGTCATGCGTTTCCACCAAAAAAGCCGAGCAACTGAATTTGCTGCGAAAAGAATATCAAGCTCGAATGAATGATTTAAAGAATGAGTACGATCAAAAAATCAAAACTTTGGTTGCAAAACCTGAATCAAACACAAAAATCAAGCCCAAAAACTCAATCACCGAGCCCACAGTCACTTTAAAAAAAGCCTCTAAAAAGAAATCAAAAAAAATCCAGGTTCAAGATCCAACGCTGATCACAGAAACTGAATTTGTTGAGAGCCAAAACATGGCGATCGAATCAAATGAAGTCACTGGTGAAGTTGAGAAGCTTGAAATGGAAGACACAAGTCTGACAACTACTTATTGATAATCTCAGGATTTCTTTCAGTGCCTGTGATCACTAAATTTTGTCCGTTCAATTTCATATTTCCACTGAGTCGTTCATCCTGAAGGCGATTTCCCGTTGCTTGAAGTGGGTTTGATTGAACTTGCCAACGGATCAATTCATTATTCGATTGCTCGACCTCAAGACTGGCAGAGCCTAAATAGAGTGGGTACTGAAGACTTGGATGCTCTGGCACCGAGGCTAACTTTTCTTTCAATAAAAATGACCCCGTTTGTAGCTTAAGCTCCCATATTGGATCTTGTCTTTTAAAGTTTAATTTCATTTTGTCGATTCGAAGCCGATCGGTTTCATAAAGATCCAGATTCAGCAAATACTGGGCTTGATGTGAGTTCTTTGTCCACTTGTGAGTGGAACTTAAACTGATCATTTTTGCCTTCATTGGACCGGCACCTTTAACGATTTGACTTGGCAGTTCTTCCGAGGTCAAAAAACTTTTCAAAGTTCCATTGGAAAGCTTCTGATCCCCTTCCAACGTGACTTCTCCTTGAAATTGAATACTTTCAATGAGCGGATCTGTCGTCACTATTTTCCACCGACTTTTCTTAAGGCTTGCCTGGACATTGGCATTCGAAATTTGAAAGTCGTTTAAATATCCAAAGGTATCGAAGGGATTCCATATGGAAGAGAGCCAATTGCCACGAAATCGAAATTCATCCTGTGCTAACCATTCTCCTTCCCCAGTCAAAAACCCCAAAGACTTAACCGAGCTCAGATTTTTAAAGTTATTGATAAAGGCTGTTGTGAGATCTGCTTTTTCTATTTGGAAAACAAAGGGTGCCACTTGAAAGGGCTGAAGGCTTGATATTCTAAGATCAGGAATCTGAATTTGTCCCAAATCTCCTTCAACTTTAATTCCACGAAGTAAATGCTGGGATTTTCTCCAATCTGAAAATTGATTGGAGCTTTCACTGGTAAATGAGAACCACATCGGTCGATCAGGCCAATTCCAAGGTGTTTTAGTTTTTAGAGCCAATGTTTTTAAAAATTGAAATGAAAAGTGATCAAATTGAGTTTTAAAACTCCACCCTTGAGAACTTTGATCCCAAAGCCCTGTCATTTTGAAGTTACCTTCCCGCCAATGACCGTTGATCGAGAGATCAAAGATGGGTGTCGGGAATTCTTTATAACTCAAATCAATTCGAACATTGGAGTCCACGGACTCAGTATCAGGAATGGGAAAATCAGCTTTAAGCGTGGCATACCACGGCTGATTTTCGTGAATTTTTAGATTCAAACTTTTTAAGGACCAATCTTTATAAATCCACTTTTCATGTCGAATTTTAATTTGATTGAAAACGAAATCTGTCAAAACCAGCGGTGGACGAACGACGTTTTCTTGTTTCGATTTTATCCTGACAAGTTTTTGTGATTCCTCTTTTTGGTCTTGTTTTACATCCTGGGATTTTTCACATTCGATGGCAGATCTGATTTCTAAAAAACTATCGTTCAAAACAATCTGATCAAGTGGTTGACCTGAATACATCCATTTTGCAACGGACAATGGAACTTCCACTTCTTTGGAAAACAAAATGGGCTCTCCCCAACATTTGTTTTGAGAGACAACTTTAACATTCTGAATCACCACCGCTAAGCGAGGTAACAAAGGCCCATTTTTAAGTGATAGATTGACCTGTGACCAGCTGACAGATGTTTCGCTGCCAATGGACTTTGTCGCCTCCGTCAGTTTTTGATGAAGCTGCCGGGGACTGGTGAGGCCACGAAGGGTGAATCCAATGGCAATTGAAAGCACAAGACCAAATATAAAAATTTGGCGACCGAGCTGATCTGTAACGAGGCTGACTTTTTTACTTTTTTTAGGGACCGACTTCATTACTTAAATTCAAAAGAGATGATCTCGTATTCACGGTCCCCTTTAGGACTTTGAACAACAACGTTATCACCTTTTCTTTTCCCGATCAGAGCTCGGGCCATGGGTGATAAAATTGAAATCAAACCTTTTTTTACATCCGCTTCGTCTAGGCCCACGATTTGGTAATTGGCTTTTTCATTGTTTTCTAAATCCAACAAATGAACAAAGGCACCGAAAACAACGGTTTCAGATTTAATAGTGGATGTATCGACCACTTCAGCTTGGGAGAGCTTGAATTGAATTTCACCAATGCGACCCTCGATCATGGACTGGCGGTCTTTGGCTGCGTCGTATTCTGCGTTTTCGCTGATATCTCCATGAGATCTGGCTTCTTCAATGGCTTTGATGACAGCTGGACGCTCTTCATGAAGAAGACGTTTGAGCTCAGCTTCAAGCAGAGCTTTGCCACGGATTGTCATAGGAAGTTTATCAGAAGACATAATCACCTCGAGTCAGTCTGTCTGGATATCAAGATTCTGCTAAAGGGGCAATAGTGCATTGTATAACGATTCTAGTCATTTTCCTCAAAGAGCTTATCTTTGATCGCAATTTTGATGAATTGCTTCTCGTAATGGCGATTTCTGCGGTTTTTTTTAGCATCTGCGCGTTTGCCGTTTCGTTTATCCACGACAATATTTTCTAAATGATTGAGATCATCGACTGTTTTGAGATCCTTGGGTGAGTTTCTCTTAGCCATAGTTTGAAAATTCCTCTCAAAATCAAATCCTAGGTCTTGGTCACATCAAGATCTACCTGTTTTAAGCTTTAAAAATTGCTACCATGAATCCACACAGAAAAGGGTCACAATCTTTGGATCAACTTCTCGAAATTCTTAAAAAAGCCCAACGAGTCACAGTGACAACTCACCGTGATTGCGATGGCGACGGCGTCGGAGCCATGCTCGCTTTCTATTTTGCACTTATCAAAATGAAAATCAAAGTCCGACTTCTAAGTGTGGATGCCATTCCAAAAAAATATTCTTTTTTGCCAGGCTACACAAAAATCGAAGTCTTTAATCCTGATCAAGTGCCTGAAATCGGAGATCTCCTAATCGCTTTCGACACCAACGATTCCAGAAGAATTGAGCCCTTGGCCACTTGGGCTCAAAAATCGGGGGCCGTTTTGTTTATTGATCATCATCCTGTTCTAGAAAAAGGTCCCCACCCAGGCCACAGTTCATTTATCAATACGATGGCAGCTTCAACTGGCGAGATGACTTTTGATCTTATTCAATCTCTGAAGGTCGAAATGGACTCAGAAATTGCCCAGTGTTTGTACACAAGCCTTGTATTTGATACGCAACTTTTTCGTTTTATTAGAAAATCCCCCAGATCCCATGAAATTGCAGCAGAACTGATGCAACACTCTTTTGATCCTACGGAGATTCATCGAAGACTTTTTGGAAATCAAACACCAGAGAAGCTTCGGTTCTTAGCGAAAGCTTTGTCTGAAATTGAATATTTAAATGAAGGTAAAATTGCCCACTTAAGTCTTTCCTATTTGGATTTTCAAAAGTTCAATGTGGATCCCGAGGCCTCAAGGGATGTGGTGGATACGATGATGAATGTTGAGGGTGTTGAGATTGCCGTTTTGTACAGACAAGAGACCGTCAATAAAATCAAAGTGAGCATTAGATCCAAAGGTCGCTATGAAGTTCTGTCTTTGGCTGAAAAGTGGAACGGCGGCGGACATTTGTATGCGGCTGGAGCCACTTTAGAAAATGTTGAGCTGACCAGTTTGCAAAAAGACATGTTGTCTTGGATCAAAAACCATCCATTATCTTAAAGCTATGGAATCCATCGAAAAAAGATTTAAATGCCCCTACTGCTTCCAAAGAATTTCATTTGTTCTGGATACCACCGTGGATGGCCAGCAAGTTTATATCGAAGATTGTGAAGTTTGCTGCCAACCCATCGAAGTGACCTACGATTGTCAGCAAGGAAAGCTTGAGTCCTTTCAAAATCGTCGTGCGGACTAAGGCTTTTTCCGCTGAAAGAAAAATATTAAGCTCAGAAGAGCACATCCGACTAAGCCCCAAACAAACGAGCTTTCCTGGTACACAACACCCTCAATGGGATCAAAAGAGCGGCCCTCGCTATCAAATGTTCTGATCCAGTAAAGCTGATAGAAAAGAAAAAAACAAATCAGGCAGCTGAGGGACAAAATTAAAAGAATCAACTTTTTGATCATTATTTTAATTTAACATCATCAGACTTTGATTGGCAAAGAGACCGTCACCTTGATTTAATTTGGAAATGAACAAACTTATTTTTTGTCTTTTATTTATGACCAGTCTGACCTCTCAAGCCCTCACCTGTGTTCATCCCTCAGCAGGTCTCTCGATGAGTGTATCGGTCTTAAAGGAACAACTTTCCGTCAGAATTCTTGCGGGACGTGGTTATGGCTCGCTTCCTCAAATTGAAGGTCCCGTCAGCCCAAATGATTTGCCCGTGTTGCAATTTCAAATGGACTACTTAAAGAAGCTCAGTGATCTGATCGAATTTCAAATGCCCATTAGCTCTTGTGATTTGACGAAATTTGATCAGGGGATTTTCTCTTGTTACAACGAAGCCGACATAAAGGGTTCAACTTTCAAAGTTCAATCTTTGACAGCTTACTCAGTTAAACAAACTCATGTATCTGGGGATTTTGAACTGCAAAATTTTCGTATGCTGATTGGTGACGAGAATCTTTTTTTCTTTGGGGTTCCATTTGCAAAGATCCATTGCAATTATAAAAATCTAAACCCCGTCTCCAAGACGAAATTTTAATATTTTTTCCACGTCGGGCCTGCAGGTGCCGCAGGCCGAAGATGCAGTTGTCATTTGCGTGACTCGCTCAGCAGTCGTGGCTCCATGAAAAATTGCTTGCTCGATCGTATCAAGACTAATTGTTCTGCAATGGCAAACTTCCTCATCGGTATAAACATGTTTCCATTGATCATTGAGTTTTAAAATCAGTTCTTTGATCAGCAAACTTGCATGATCAATCCCAGTCGGTAGTGGCCAACTTTGGATATTTTCTCCATGCTCTTTTTTTATTTCATTGAGTGTTTGCAAAAGCTTGTGGCAAGCAATCACTTCCATTTTAAAAGGATTAAGGCTTGTGACCTTTAATGAGTCCCGGCCCTTAATTTCGACAATCAGAGGAAGTTCCATCTGAATATGCTATTTGATTTTAAAAGTTTCAGCTACCTGTGCCCGACGAAAGTCAAAAATGGCGTTCAAATCACCCTTGACGAAGGCACCGCCCACCAGCCAACCCGCATATCCCACAGGCAGCTTGTATATCACTCGATCTGTGATCAATGTGCCCGTCCCTAGATCTTCAAAGATATGGGTGTGATGCCAAGTTTGGTAGGGGCTTTTCAATGCAATATCAACAAATTGATCAGGAGCATTGAATTCCTCAATTAAGGTTTTCCATTTTAATGGAACGCCGTGAACTTTCAATTGATACTCGATTTCGGAACCCTTCTCAATTTTTTCAGTGGATTTGTGAGTGATTCTGAAATTGAGAAATTCTGGCGTCAATTTTTCTAAATTCTCTGCCTGAGAAAAGAAATCAAACACTTTCGAACGTGGAGCTTCTACAAATTGTTGTGCTAGGAAATACTCCATGGATTCATCAGACCGTGGCAAAACATCTTTCAGTGCCTCTTGCAGCTCTGGAAATTTGAATTTGTATTTAAACTGGATCGCCTTATCAGCTGAAACCCTTTGTGATCCCAAAAGAACATCGGCCATTTCACCGAACAAAAGTCGCATAGCAAAAGCAGGCACAGCTGGACCCAAAAAACTGTCCAGTTGATTCACTAACTTTTTTGAAAAGTTGAGATTGGTTTCGGGATTTGGACTGACAAAATTAAGTGGCCCTTGAATTGTGCCATCTTCCAAAGTTTTTTTAAAAAGTCCAACCACATCATCAATGTGAATCCAACTCATCCACTGATGACCACTGGAAAGAGCTCCACCCACACCTGCTTTGAATGGAAAAAGCATTTTTTTAAGTGCTCCACCTTGCGAGCTGAGAACAATACCAAGTCTGGCTTTTACAACTCGAGAAGCACCCTTTTCTTTTGCAAGATCCGCCCCCGCTTCCCACTGGCGACACACTTCTGCTAAAAATCCATCCCCCGAAGAGCTTTCTTCACTCAGGACTTCATCTTTTCTGTCTCCGTAAATGCCAATGGCAGAGGCCTGAATCCAAATTTTTGGAATGGTTTTAAATGATTTGATGAGATTTTGAGTCGACAGAGTTCGAGATTTCAATATCTTTTCTTTTTGCTGTTCACTCCACTTTTGATCCGCAACTCCTTCCCCTAAAAGATGAATGACGGCATCGATCGATTGTATTGAGGGCGAAATTTCTGAAGCCATCAGATCAGCTTCGATAACTTGACAAGGGAATGGCAAAGCGAGCTTTGCCTTTTTTTCACTTCTCGAAACCACAACTATTTCGTGACCCGATTTCACAAGTTCAATTCCAAGTTGAGTGCCTATGAGACCTGTAGCTCCGGTGATCAAGATTTTCATGTGCTCTCTTTTCCTTTGAGGGCGAGATCAAAAGCTTTTAAACAGCGATCTCTTGCCACTTTGTGATCAATCATGGGTGGTGGATAATTTTTTGTACCAAATTCTGGAACCCATTTTTTAACGTACTCAAGATCTGGATCAAATTTTTCCAATTGGGTTTCTGGATTAAAAATTCGAAAATAAGGAGCCGCATCACAACCCGTTCCAGCAGCCCATTGCCAGTTTCCGTTGTTGGCTGATAGTTCATAATCTAAAAGATGACCTGCAAAATAGCGCTCCCCTTTTAACCAATGCATCAACAAATGTTTGGTTAAAAAAGAAGCCGTCACCATGCGAACTCGGTTGTGCATGTGACCGGTTTGGTTCAACTCTCGCATGCCCGCATCCACTAATGGGTATCCGGTTTTACCTTCACACCACTTTTTGAAATCTTCTTCGCTTTCTCGCCATGCCACTTTTTCAAAGGCCGGGCGAAAACTGGATTTCACGACGTCAGGAAAGTTCCAAAGAATTTGCATAAAAAATTCTCGCCATATCAGTTCTGACAACCAAATATCGGATTTACTTTGTGCAGTCTTGGCCATTTTCCGAACAGAGACAGTTCCAAATCTGAGATGGAGTCCCAGTCGAGTTGTCCCTTGCTCATTGGCAGGAAAATTTCTTTCAGTGGCGTAATTTTTAAGTGTGTCTAAATTTGGAACTGGACTTGGATAAGAAAATTCAGAGGCTTCGAAACCCATGGATTCAAGGCTCGGCATTTTTTGAGGCTTAGAAGATTTCACAATATTTTCTAAAAGCTTTTCAGAGCCCGATGACTTAAAACTGGAATCACTGATTTGGCTGAGCCATTTTCTTTTGTAAGGTGTGTAAACCGTGTACGGCTTCGCTGCATCTGTGAGCACTTCTTTTTTTTCAAAAATGACTTGATCCTTAAAAGTTTTAAATTCGATATTTTCATTCTGCGCCCAATTCAGAACTTCTTGATCTCGTCTTCTTGGGTAAGGTTCATAATCATGGTTCGTGTAGATGCTGTGAATCCCAGAATCTTTGTGAAGTTTTTGAAGAATCTCGAGCGGCTTGCCATGGAAAACAAGAAGATCACAGCCCTGATCCTGGAGTTGGGTTTTCATGCTTTGAATGGTTTGATAAATAAACTGAACTCGTCGGTCTTGAGGACTTTTCAGGCGGCTCAGGATTTCCTGATCAAAAATAAAAATGGGTTGCACGCTGTCATTTGACTGCAAGGCGTGAGCTAAACCCACATTATCTTCAAATCTAAGATCTCTGCGAAACCAAAAGATGGACTGTTTTGACTTATGCATGAGATAAGGTTTAAATCCTTTTACAGAAGAAGTACAGGCAAGTATGTCAAATCACAAGTCAGATAAAAAGTTGAACTCGATCAAAACCGGATTATTTTCTCGGGGGTTCACGCTTGCAAAATTAACGGCACAGGCCAGTGCGGGATTTGCCACGCAAAAAGTCACAGGATTGATCAAATCGAAAGCCGCTCAGGATTTAAGTTGGCAAAATTTCTTAATGACTCAGACTCAAAGTTTTTCAACTGAAGTGGGAGAGCTCAAAGGCAGTCTGATGAAAGCCGGACAAATGCTTTCAGTTTACGGTGAATATTTTTTTCCACCGGAAGTGAACTCTATTCTCAAAACTTTACAAAATGATTCCCCGGCTTTGGCTTGGCCACAGATGCTAGAGATCCTGAAAAAAGAATGGTCTGCGGAATTATTGAATGAACTTGAAATTGAAACAGAGCCTTTGGCTTCGGCTTCCATGGGACAAGTCCACAGAGCAAGACTTAAAGAAACTGGCGAAAGCTTAGTCATTAAAATTCAATACCCCGGTGTGGATCAGGCGATTGAAAGTGATCTCAAGGCTCTCAAAAAATTTATCATTCTGATTAAAGCATTGCCGAAAAATTTAAGTCTTGATCCTTTAATGGACGAGATGAAAGAGATGCTCACTCAAGAAATGAATTACACTCGAGAGATCGAGTTGATGGAAATGTACCGAAAATATTTAGGTGACGATTCCAGATTTATTGTTCCGAAAGTCTACCCCAAATTTTGCACTCAGAAAGTGATTGTTCAAAGTTTTGAACGTGGATTAAAAGCGGATGACCCCATCATTCAAAGTCTCAGCCAAGAACGTCGCAACCGAATTGCTCAAAATTTTTTAGATCTTTATTTTAAAGAACTGTTTGAGTGGCATTTGATACAAACGGATCCCCATCTAGGAAATTATCGCCTGCGTATGGATCCCATGGGACATGATAAAATTGTCCTTTTCGATTTTGGTGCGACAAAAAAATTCGATGCTACTTTTATGAAAAACTACGCGGACATGATTCGTGGAGCGATCTTAAGATCTGAGGACTTTGAAGAGGCTTCTTTTAAATTGGGATTCATTCAAAAGTCAGATGATCCCAAGCTGATTGAAATTTTCAGGGACTTTTGTTTTCAAACTGTTGAGCCCTTTGGAAATACAGCTTACGATTGGAAGAACACAGATCTTCCAAGAAGAATTACCCAGATCGCCATTCGAATTGTGAAGGAATTTCCGCTGCGAACGCCACCGCGGGAAATTGTTTTTTTGGACCGCAAAACAGCCGGTGTTTTTATTTTTCTTTCTGTCCTTGGGGCTAAGTTTGAAGCGGGGCCCATGATCATGAAATACCTCACACCAAAAGATCAAAAATGATAAAAAAGCTGTGTGGGTTTCTACTTTACTACACAGTATTTGTGATTGTCTGGGGGGCTTGGGTTCGTATTTCTCATTCAGGGGACGGTTGCGGTAAAAGTTGGCCACTGTGCGAAGGCGCACTTTTTCCAAAGACTTTGGAAAGCGAAGTTTGGATTGAATATTTTCACAGGCTGACCTCGGGACTGTACGGCCTCTTTGTTATCCTTGTTCTTGTCTTGGTTTATCGAAATTTTAACAAAGAATCCATCGTCAGACCTGCGGCTCTCACCACTTTTGTGCTGATGATGATTGAAGCAGCTCTAGGTGCAGCACTTGTTCTAAAAGGGCTTGTGGGATCCAACGCCACACTTTACAGACTGGTCGTGATGACATTGCACCAAATCAATAGCCTCCTGCTTGTTGGTTCAACCGTCGTTCTTTATTCGCTGCTAAAAAAATCAGACAATTTTAGTTTTAAAAAATTATTTTCTCATCGAGGTTTGCTAGTCATTTTCATTTTGATTCCCGCAACAGGTGCGTGGGCGGCACTCTCAAACACTCTATTTCCATCCGAAGGCATCATTCAAGGCTTGATGGCTGATTTTGATTTAACCAGTCCTTGGATTTTAAAGCTTCGAGTGGTCCACCCAATCTTAGCCACAATCTTTGCTCTTTACTGGAGCTATTATTTTTATAATCTATCAATTGATTCCGAAGATCCAAATTTAAAAAGTTCCAGCCGAAATTTGTCGCTGTTTTTAGTGGTTTCGTTTTTATTCGGCGGTCTGACATTGTTAAGCTTAAGTCCTGTGTGGATGAAGCTTGTCCACTTGACCTTAGCTCAAGGGCTTTGGATTTTTATGGTTCACTACGTGATGACTTCATTACTTTCTACTAAGCGATAAAGCACTCGAATCTTATCATTGAGGTCATTCATTTCTAAGACCATTTGCTGGACATCATAATCTCGAATCAAATAAGTCGCAAAGGCCCCGACAATTTCTTGAGGC
>CAZPBD010000045.1:0-7738 GCA_964584655.1 uncultured Pseudobdellovibrionaceae bacterium
AATGGTCATGGTCAGTTACCTAAATTCAATTTTGAGTTTCGTAAAATAGAAACCGAGTGGGTACTTTTGAATCAAAGTTATTATCACTGACGATCATTAAAATCGAGGGAGAACCCAGCTTTTGAATCCAATTCAAACCCTCCCAGTTCCCTTGAAAATCACCATCTAAGGTTAAAATCTTCTGTTTAACTAAATCAGGCTGAGTTTTGACTAAAAATAGGTCCGCCCCGAAAATACGATTCAGCTTATTATCAAGCCTGAGCCATCTTTCCAGCACCAAAAAGCTGTTAGGACTGACCCAGAGGGCTTCGCTGACACCGCGAAAGACTTCTACGTTGGGGCCTTTGTGAGTTTCTCGCGTGTAACTGAGCCTTTTTGCGGGCTTGGAAAGCTGGTCGATTTGATATTCCAGGATTTGGATTTTTGAATCGGTGGACTGGAACAGGGAAGACTCTGAAAAGACCCAAAATGTTTTTTCATCAGAACTGACGGACAAGGACTCGAAGGCCAGATTATTTTGTAGGCCCTTGGTTTGAAGCCCGATGCTTTCGGCTAAAAAGTCATTCGGCAAAGTCACTGCACTTTGAAAACCTTTGGATTCTTGCCAAAAATTCAAGAAGGGATGAACCCGGGGTTTTTGATTCAAATCCCCTTCAGAACTCAGTAGAATTTGTCCATTCTGAAAAATGTGAAAGGTTTCAAGATCTAGAATTTTTGAAAATTGAGGCTTTGGGACCAAGAGGTTTCGATTGAACTTGAGCTTTTTATTGCCATGATCAAAGTCAAAAACCACAAACCTTGCGCCCCCATAACGTCCACGATCATCAGAAACAGCAAAAACCTGATCCTGTTTAAATTGAACTTGAGAAATTCCACCTAGACGAAGTCCACCCAATTTTGTGGAGCCCTCAAACGATTGCTCGCTTAGAAATTTGAGGGATAAAGCGCTCGCATTTGAGCTGCAATAGAGACAGAAGATCAGAGAAACAAACCTGCAAGACATCAACTGCGCCAACGAAGCTCAGACTCACGAACAGGATTTTGAAATTCTCTTTGTGCGATCGCATGTTGCTGCCACTCTGCTTTCAAAGCGTAATACCACTTGGCTTGGGTATCGGCATCTTTGATGAGCATCAATGAGGGGTCATACTTCAATCCCTCTTGTTGCTTTTCTACTGCGTCCACATCTTGATGTAAAAACCTGTGAGCAAAGGCTTGAATCAAAGGTTTCACTACCACCAGCCAAGACATATCCCAGTAAAGCAGTGAATAGACCTTTGTTTCCATGGGTCCGATGGGACTTAAAACAGTCAGACTATAAACATTCCGATTTCCCACTTGGATGTGCTCGACTCTGACTCCCGGAATTTGAAATGTAATTTCAGTGGTGGGCTGACCGCCTAAAATTTTATAGGCTTTTGAATTTTTTGAGGGTTGATGCTTGACCATCTGAAAGCCAAAAGGAACTGGAGCAAATTTTTTAGATTTTTCGTGAGATGATTTTTCTGATCTCCAGAAAACAGATTTATGAACATAAGGACCGTGAGCTGGATCCATCAAACCGATGACGGCATGATCAATGTGACATTTGAAAGTGGCTTGTTCGATCACCTGAGGGCTTGCGTCCATAGGCAATGCGGCCATGAGTGGCGGAGCCGGTGCGAGGTCTTCAGAACGAGGCGAATCTTTATCACTCAGATAAATCCAAATCACGCCTTGCTTTTCTTGGACGGGATATTTCTTCACTTTAATTTTTGTGGAGTCTAATTTTTGATCTGAACACAAAGAAGGAATTTCGGTGCACACACCTGAAGAATTAAATTTCCAACCATGGTAAGGACATTCAATTTGATCATTCACCATACGACCGAAAGAAAAAGGAATTCCACGGTGAGGGCAAATATCCCTGAGAGCATAAATCGAGCCGTCTTGATTTCTTGCCAGCACCACAGGTTCGCCAGCTAAAACCAAACTTTTCATCTTTCCTTTTGAGAGCTCTTGGCTAAGAGCACATCCGTACCAAACATTTTTCATGATTTCTGTGCTGATCATTTTTCCATCCGATACTTTGCAAGCATAAGTGTGTTTGATAAAAGCATGGCAATCGTCATCGGTCCGACACCACCAGGCACTGGAGTTGCCGCCTTGGCCACCAGGTCCAAGCCTGCTGGGTTCACATCGCCCACAATTTTTTGATTGGAATTTCGGTGAATCCCCACATCAATGACAACCGCGTTTTGTTTAAAGTCTTCTGCCGTTAGAAATTCAGGCTTCCCTGCCGCCACAACCACCAAGTCAGCTAATTTTAAATGTGATTTTAAGTTAACAGTTTTACTGTGACAGACGGTAACAGTGGCTCCCGCATTGATGAGCAGCATGGCCATGGGCTTACCCACAATCGAGCTTCGACCGACAACCACAGCATTTAATCCTGTGACATCAATTTGGTAAAATTTCAAAAGTTCCATCACCCCAGCTGGCGTGCAGGCCACGGCTTTCGGCCGCCCTAAACACAAAGCCCCCACGGACTTCTCTGAGAAACCATCCACATCTTTTTCGAAAGGAATCATTTCCAGCAATTTCTGAGAATCCAAATGGGCCGGCAAAGGCATTTGCAAAAGAATGCCATCAACCGATGGATTCGTCACAAGACTATGAATTTTGGATTCTAAATCGGCCTGGGTCACACTTGAGGGAAGTCTATGAATATGAGAGGCGAATCCCAATTTTAAAGCCGCTTTTTCTTTGTGGCCAACATAAATTTGGCTGGCTGGATCTTCACCCACCAACACCACGTCCAAGCCTGGTGGCCGTTTCCAGTTTTGGACGAATTGATTCACCGAGGATTTCAGCTCGGTCATGACATGTTCAGAGACTTGTTTTCCGTCGAGCTTTAGAAAGGTGTGGGGCATGTGTGATCCTCGACTCAGATATAGCGTTTTATTGAAGAAATTCAACCTCTTAAGCAAAAAAAGAATTCTTGACCCTCTAGGCATCATCCCTTAGAGTCCGGCCATAACCTGGAGGCTCCCATGGCTGAAAAAGTAAAACTCTCGAAAGATGGCAACACGATTGATTTCGTTCAATCGGACAGCTTGCCAACATCTGTAAAAAAATTCCGCCAATCTCCAGAAATCGAAGGTTTCTACCGATTCATTTTCGAAAATGATTTGCAAAAAGAAGCTTACGAAATTTTAAATAAAATCATCGAAGATCGAAAATTGAAAAAAGCCATGATGAAAAAAGAAGCCAAAGAAGCAGCTAAGCTTGAAAAGGCCCAGATTACTCAGGCCGAGAAAAAAGTCAAAGTGGCAGCTAAAATTGAAGTTAAAATGGCCTCTAAAGAAAAAGCAGCACCTACAAAAGACAAAGCGCCAGTGGCAAAAAAAGTGGCTCCTGCAGCTAAACCAGCAAAGGTTGTAGCAAAAGCGGCAGCCAAGCCCGCAGCTAAAGCGGCTCCCGCTAAAGCGAAAGTCGCAGCAAAGCCCGCTAAAAAATCTCCTAAGAAAAAGTAAATTTTCCCAGCCGTAAATTATCTAAAGTGCGGCAATACTTCCATGTCCGGTTTTAAAATTCGAAAACCGGCTTTAACTTTCCCATAAAGTTCCATTTCATTTGCTTTCAAGATTGCAAAGCCTCTTATCAACGGAGGCTTTCATGAATCAAATAAGAAACAAAAAAGGACAAAGCTTAATCGAGTATCTTGTGCTGATTTGCCTCGTGGGCGTGGGCTCCATGGCTGTGGTGCGTGTTGTTGGCAAAAATGTTCGAGTCCAATTCGCAAATGTGGCAAGGGCGTTAGGCGGAGAAAACGACAAGCTTGAGGCAGATAAGGTAAATCTAAAAGATTACTCCAAAAGAGACTTTTCGGATTTTATGGAAGGCTCCAACAGCGAAAGCCAAAAATGAGTCGAGCTCATGGAAACTCTGGTCAAGCAAGCCTCGAGGCTCTTTTTGCAATTCCCCTCTTTTTTGCAGGGATTTTCTTTTTGGTTTTCAGTATGGTCAGCGCCAAGAGCTTTTTCTGGATTAAGTACCAACTTCATGAAGCTGTTATTTGTTTACAAGACAATTCTGAGACTTATTGCAGAAGAGAGTTCAATCAGAAGATTTCAAAAACAATTCCTTTCTGCAAAGTCTCGAATCTCAATCTTCAAAAAAGTTTCGGCTTTGATTTGGGAAGCGTGGAAATCGCAGTTCAGCTACATCAAATCTATCGGTTTGAATTACAACAAAAGATCAAAAGAGCGTGGTGATCAGTCGGGCTTCGTCCTCATTTGGCTGGTAATGCTTGCGCCGGTTTTGCTTGGCCTGATCGCTGTCATGTCTTCACTTCTGATCATGATGTATCAAAAGCAACAAAACGTTGAAATGTGTAGGGGAAAATTAATGGAGATTCAAAGTTTAGCATCAACACATTCAAAAAAGCTTTTAAGTCTTAATCCGCAAGCTGCCAACTTGCGAATGCAGCTTCACGTAGTGAATACTCAAATTTTAGTAGCTACAGCCGCAGGCCAAGTTCAGCTGCTAGCAGTTTTAAAAGCTCGAAGAATGTTGATTCGAGCTCAGCAAAAGTCCTTGGATCTATTTCAAAGAAACTTGATTGGATCGGTGAAAACTCAAATGAGCTTTCAATTGTCCTCTGCCCATTTAAATATGAGATCACAATTGGATTCTCAAAAATTAAGATTAACTGCCTGGGCAAAATCAGAATTTTACTTAGCGCCACGGCCTACAGCTCAATTTGCATTTAAACCCATGGATCTGTTGCTAGCCCCTCAATATCAGCCCTATTTGGCATTTGAAAAAAGACAATCCTTGGCCCTCAGTTGGGTGCAAAAATTTAACTGGGGACCCATCATGAAAATCTTTTCGATGCCCACACAAATTCGCTCGCAATGTCGAGTCACTCTGAAGGAGGTGAAATGGGAACCCATCATTCAAAGGGACAGGCTCTGATTGAACTCGTCCTTTCGTTTCTTCTACTCCTGACACTTTGGGGTGCAGTGAACAAAGTGATCAAAACCTATTCGTTTTCAAAAAGTTTGGAGAACAACAAAAGTGAATTCAAAATTAAAAGAACTCGTGGCGAATGAAAAAGTCAGATTTACGACCGTCTTTATTTTGTTGGGATTAATCTCGTTTCTCTTTTCCCAAAAATCAGAGACCTCAGTAGAGGTGCCCCCCCAAAAGCAAGTTGAGATCGATGAACTCATCCCTGAAGGATATTTTCTGCTTCCTCTGGAGCTCACCAATCGGGAGGCTCTTGTTTCGATGATCGGTGATACCTCGATTGTGGATATCTTCACAATTCATCCTCAGACTTTAAATCCACAAAAGAAAATTGCCAGTCGGGTGAAACTGATCAAATCACCAAAAAATCCTGATCAATTCGCTCTGTTATTGGAAGAATCTAACACCATGGACATTCTAAAATACAGTGGACCTTACTTTGCGACGATTCAGAACCGAAAGAACAGAAAAAGTAGTTTTCCCAAAACCCGCCAAGAATCCAATGTTCAAGTGCAATACCAGGAGGAGTTATGATTTTCCATTTAATTTTTACCATGGCCATCGCTCAGACTTTCGTGGTGGGACCTGACGTTGACATTTCGACATTAAAAATAAGTGGTGAGCAATTGATCAGCCAGCAGCTTTTAAAAAAATACACTTCCAGTGAACTGCGGCCTGAAATTTTAAAAGACTCGGAAGGCTATCTGAATCAAAATATTTCAGAGTCCGCCTATTTTTCGTCATTAAAAATTTGGAATCAATCGGGATGGTCAGAAGTAGAAAAACAAATCGTACTCGACACAATTCAAAAAAGCAGTGCAGAAAAGGATTTAAAAACAGAGTGGACCTGTCGCCTGAGTGATTCCTCAGATTGTGGAAAAAAAGAAAGACTGGATCGATTGCCTGAATATTTGAAAAAATATGAATGGATTGTGGTGGGTGGAACGGCCTATCCTAAAAATCGCTGGGACTTGATTGAACTCTCAAACTTTGAAACCCGATTCGTTTTTATTTCATCCAAGCATAAAACAATTGATATCTTCGCAAAACCCTCGGACTTAAAACTTCCTGTTCTTATTCCCGATCCATGGGTCAGCGGACATTGCGGTCAGTATTCAGTTTCTGATGAAATTCAGTCTTTAGATTCAATTGTGTATTTCGATCAGAACTGTCAGAAACCCACAATTGTGAAAATAGAAACAGAGGCTTCATTTTACACAAAACATAAAGAAAAAATTTGGTGGGCGACTATAGGTGTGGCGGTTCTTGGAGCCATCACGATGAGTGGTAAGAAGCTTGTTTTTACTTATTAAGGAAAATGAATCGTTCGATCACCCAATTGAACTGACTTTACTTTGTCCTGCTCAATAATCGTAATGCCAGCTGCAGAATCATTGAAAGGATAGCTATGGTAGTGAATAGGATCATTTTTTAATCCTAAAATCCCCTTTTTTTGAGATTGCTGGTGGGCCAGCAAATTTCGAATCAGGCTGGATTGTTCGATAGGACTATCACTGCCAAATGAAAAGGGAACCTTTGCTTTTTCCAGCGCTTGCCAAGGGAAACTGTAAGGATAAAGATTTTGCAGCTTTGATTCGAGCCATACAGAATCTGAAAACCAATGGCAGGGCTGCAAATGACATCTGACATGCAGTGGCTTCAGCATCTGAATTGTTTCTGGCCTCATAATTTCTGTGTGTTCTAAGTGCAGTACACCTTGAATACCTTCCGAATATACAAGTCTAGCCATTTTCACGATTTGATGAGTGCACTCGTCACCGATGGAATGAAGAGCAATTTCTAATTTGTTTTTCCAAACAAGTCTTAAACAGTCTGCGATATCAAGTTCCGTCCAATTCATCTGACCTCGGCTGCCCTGGTCAGGATAAGGCTGAGATAAAAAAGCCGTGTGCGAGCCGAGGGATCCATCGACAAAAAGTTTGATGCCCCGTAATTTCATGAAAGAATTTTCTTCTTTTTTGCAAATCAAAGCCTGGTCGACTGTCTGCTGAAGTGACTGTAGCGATTCACAGACAAACCAATGTTCTACGTGAAGAAGAATTTCTTGGTCTGCAATCAATTGTTGATTCATTTTCCATTGCTGTGGGCTTGATGTCATATCACGAATATGGGTGAATCCGCTTTGATTGAAGTGAAGAGCAGCTGCAATCAACTGATCTTTTTTTTGCTGATTTGAAAAATCAGGTAATTTTTTAAGAGCTTCGATGTGGGCTTTCTCTTTTAGAATTCCTGTGGGCCAGCCGTCTTGATCGACGATGATCTCTTGTTTGTTTTGGTGCTGACTCCAAAGGCCCAAAGCTTTCAAAGCTGCTGTGTTGACCCAACTTGAGTGCCCATCATTTCGAGATAAAAAAACGGGCTGATCTTTCCATTTTTGATCGAGGAAGGATCTGTGAATTTTGAAATCTGCATTCCAATTGTTTTCATCCCAACCAAAACCAACTCGCCAATCTCCACGATGGTGATTTTGTAACTCTGTTGAATCTAGGATTTGCTGAGGATCAGAAATATTTTTTAAATTCCAACTGAGATGGACTTGTCCTGTGTACATCCAGTGAACATGACTGTCGTAGAGATTTTTGATTTCAGTTTTTTGAGGGAAAAACATAAGCCGTTTTCCCTCAATTAGATGACTTGTGACAACTAAAATTTAGCGAGAAGGACCTAATGGAGCCCCAGTATTCACTCCACCGGGTGCACCTGT
>CAZPBD010000045.1:7838-22956 GCA_964584655.1 uncultured Pseudobdellovibrionaceae bacterium
CCACCCATCATTGCAGGAATCGCAGCGACTCCGTAACCAGCAGCACCCATTCCGTTGGGATTAAATCCGCCGCCTTGACCCATTCCATTCATGCCCCAAGGAGTAAAACCACCATTAAACATTCCGCCCGCTTGTGGATTTCCCCACATACCTTGCGGATATCCCCAAAGATTTCCGTTCGCACCTGGGTAGGCACCGCCCGCACCGTAAGGACCTGTCATTCCCATGTGACCATTCCAGTTTCCACCACCACCAGCAGTGGATCCACAACCGAAAGCACCAGAACCTGTTCCACCACCCATGGCACCATAAAGACCATTCATGATGTACGGAAATCCGTAACCAATGGACGCATAGTTTTGAGTTGGGAAACCTTGAGCTGAGTTATATTCTGCGATCATTTTTGTTTGGCGCTGACCCATGTAAATTCCAAGAAGTCCCACACCAATGTTTGCAGCTACATTCGACCAATCAGGCTCACGCTTGTAAGCTTGTCTTCTTTGAAAATCACAACCGACGCAATAATCACCTTCAGTTGCATCGTCATAAATACCTTCTTTAAGATCTTTTTTGAATTGCTTCGAAGCAGCTCTGTAAGCCTTCTTCAATCGATCTCTTTCGGCCTCAAGTCTTGCTATGTCTGCAACGATCTTAACCCGTCGTAAAACTGACTTTTTATAAAATTCCATGTCAGCTACGCACTCAGTTAAATTCACAGGATCAAGTGCTGCAGGCGCAGTCACAATCGCAGCAAGTGACGTACAAACAGATCTAGAAATAATTTGTTTATTTCCACCAGAAGGTTCACAAACCACTTTCCACTCAGAAGCTCTGAAGGCAGAAAGTTTTTCTGGAACTGTTTCGGTATCGGGCGTGCTACCAGATCTTACAATCCGAGCCGCTGTTATAACTTCTTTTGCACTTGGATCTTTTGCAGCTGCACCGGTCCCTTGACCTGTGACAGGTTGATCATCCATTCCTGTCCAAGCTCCGCACGAACGACCACTGATTAAATGTGATCTGACATCAGAAATTGCACTTTCATTGATCAAAAGGCTGAGTGATTTCTCTCGTTTTCGAATTTCACTAGTGAGACCTTCTCGTCCGTTCAATTCTTGTTTTAAATTTTTAAGTTGTTCAGCAACCTCTTTGGATTCATCGCGAATTTCTTCCATCAAATCGCTTTCACTGACTCCACCACCACCGGCTCTGACATCCGTTGGACATTGTTGCATTCCACCGTAGAGACCTGATCCCCACATGCTTGCAAATGCTGAATTTTGCATAAACAAAATGAGCAAAACGATGGACCCTATTAGAGATTTTTGAAACATATTGATCTCCCTAAAACTTATATTCATTTGGATTTATCGTCAGAATGAGACAGAAACTTAATCATAAATCCTTTGCAAGATGACAGAGATAGGTCCTAGACTACTCTGTATATGATGAATCATACGATATTGTGTGTCGATGATGAAATTGACAACGTAGAAGCCCTCGAGCGGCTTTTCCGCAAGAAATACAAGGTCTTAAAGGCAACGTCTGGGGCTCAAGCACTCACAATTCTTGACCAAAATCCGGGTGTTATTTCTGTCATTTTAACAGACCAAAGAATGCCATTGATGACCGGTGCGGAAATGTTGGAGCAATCCATAAAATCTGCACCAAAGGCCAGTCGATTATTACTGACTGGCTACACAGATCTCGAGTCTGTGATTGAGGCTGTCAACAAGGGACAAATTCATCGTTATTTAACCAAACCGTGGGATCCAGTTGATCTTCAACAAACAGTCGATCAAGCGGTAGAGAAATTTGAATTGGGTCAAATTTTAGAGCGCAAAAATCAAGAGCTCGAAAAGGCACTCAGTGAACTTAAAACTTTGGATCAGGCAAAGACCCAATTTATGTTGCTGATCAATCACGAATTGAAAACTCCACTCACAACAATGCTCAGTTTTTTAGAACTATTAAAAGAAAGCTCCTTAACAGAAGAGCAAAATCACTTCATTGGCCGAATCGAAAAAGGTTCAGATCGACTGAAGCAGCTGATTGAAGATGTGTTGCTGTTGATGAGATGTGAGACCAATCAGATCAGGACAAACAATCAGGATTTAAGAATTGCTCAACTGGTTCAAGACATTCCTGCAGCCCTTCAATCTCAACTACAGAAAAAACAACAGAAAATTTCTTTGCAACTCGAAGTTGATAGCCTCCACATGGATGGATTTTTCGCTCAGGAACTTTTTAAAAGAATTCTACATAATGCCAGTAAGTTTGGCTCAGAGAACTCTTTGATCGATGTCAGATCAAAATCTATTTTGAATGGAGTCCAAATTGAAATCGTCAATCGTGGCTCACAATTTGATTTGAAAAAAACGGCTCAGTTGATTAATCCGTTTTATCTAGATGAAAGTGTTATGCATCATTCGGTCGGCACAGGACTGGGACTCAGTATCAGTCAGTCATTATTGAAAAAATATGGCTCGGTCTTAGAATTTGATAACGTGAACGGCACCGAGGCCGTTGTCCGGTTTAGCTTGCCCCGTCCGAATCCATAATTTGATTTCCGGAGATCTGCAGTCAAAACCCATCACTACAATTGCGATGGGCCTTTGCAATCACCCCAGACATGATGAAACTTATTTCAATTCTTCTACTTTTAAGTCAATTCGGTCAGACCCAAATCCTTAAAATTGGCCAAAGCCAAGAAATCCCATCGACTCAATCAAAAGTCTGGGCCAAAAAGAATGACTGCATTAATATTCAAATTCTGAAAAGTTCAGTGAAAGTAACCGGACTGAAGAAGTGTTCAGTCAAAATCAAAGTCGACAATCAGTACCACAAGCTTCAAGTGATCACAGATTCACAACATCAATTGATGGAAAAGGTTGCAGAGCAGGTTAAGAAAATTCCAGGACTCAAAGCCAACTACAATAACAGTGATATTGAAATCCAAGGCCAACTTTTCAATTGGCAAAACTGGAAAACACTTCGGGACTTAAATGACACCGAGAATTCTTTTCTCATGCGTGCTCAACTTTCTGATAACCTTAAAGAGACTTTTCAATCAGAAATTAACAAAGAACTGCAATCGGAAGGTCTACTTCCATTTAGTGTCAGTCTTAATCCCGTGCTTTCAATTTCTCTACACCCCGATCAACAGTATAAAGACCGCTACATGGATTATTTCAAAAAATTAGGAATTGCTGTCAGTTTAGCCAAGGAAAGTTTAGCTAGTGAACCCACCATTCAAGTTAAGATTCGAATTTTAGAAGTTTCAAAATCTTCCTCTCATAATTTTGGAATTCGCTGGCCTGATGAAGTTTCCTTCGATGTCTTACCAAGTCGAATTGTGACTTCAGAAACCTTGCAGGCCAAGCTAATGGCCATGGAAAGCAACGGAGAGGCCAGAACCTTAGCTAGTCCCACTTTGATTTGTCGAAGTGGCAAAGAAGCTGAGTTTTTCGCAGGCGGAGAATATCCCATTCGGTTGAAAGGCCTTCGGGCTGAATCACTTCAGTGGATCAAATATGGTGTTGGTCTTAAAATCAGACCAGTGGCTGATAGCTCGGGAAGAATAAGTTTGTCACTAGATACTGAGATCTCAAATTTATCCACGATCGTTGAAAACATTCCCACCGTCGAAACCAGTCGAGTCTCAAGCCACTTTGATTTAGCAAAAAGCCAAGTGGTAGCTCTATCGGGAATTTTGCGCGATCAAAAATCAAGCGGTCACGATGGAATTCCACTCTTAAAAAACATACCCGTATTGGGATCACTTTTTTCCAGCAAAAAGTATCTATCTAAACAGTCTGAACTTGTGATTCTTGTAGAACCTCGACTGATGAATCAACCAGGACAGCTGTAAAATGAACCTCGCTGAATTGTTCTCTCAAATATGCGTGCAAGCTGAAAGCTCTTTTGAGGCTCAAACATTATCCAGTCCTGGTGATTTTCAAAATGATCAGTTCAAAAAATTTGTTCTGAACAAAATTGCATCATTGGATGATTTATACAAAATCCGACTTGAGCAAGAATTTTTTGGTTTAGGGCCTCTGGAAATTTTAATTGCAGATTCTTCTGTGACTGAAATCTTAGTGAATTCTTATAATTCCATTTGGTTTGAGCAAAATGGAAAATTGCAAAGGCACGATGATCAATTTCTATCTGAAGTAAGTTTTCATAACATCGTTGAGCGGCTCGGACAATTTTCAGGTAAACATCTAAGTTTGGAGCGGCCCTTTTTAGAAGGTCACTTCAACGGCATGAGACTATCAATGATTGGATCTCAGTTGACAGGGGATCAAGCTATTATTTCGATCAGAAAACATCCCACAAGTCCCTGGAATTTAAAAAAACTTGCTGCCGCAGATTGGTGTTCGAATCAACAAATGAATCAGCTGCGATCAATAGTCGAATCAGGCTCGAACTTTCTAGTTATCGGCGAAACCGGCTCAGGTAAGACTTCCGTGATCAACGCCCTCTTGCAGGAAATTTCAGTGAATGAAAGAGCTGTGGTGATTGAAGACAGCTCCGAGGTTTATCTTCCCAATCAGGCCTCTATTAAGTTGCTCACTCGTGATGCATCAGAGGGGCAAGTTTGTGCGATTGATCAACAGATTCTTTTAAAGCGGGCTCTTCGATTAAGGCCTGATCGATTGGTGATGGGTGAAATACGCGGTGAAGAATCAAAGGATTTTTTGATGTTGCTCGCAACAGGACACAAAGGATGTTTTGCGACTTTGCATGCAAAAAATCCGTCTGAAGCTTTGATTAGATTAGAAATGCTCATCCAACTGGGGGCTCCGCAATGGAACCTGCAAGCCATTCGAAGACTTATTTTTTTAAGTCTTCAATTTATTATCGTAGTTGAAAAATCATCGTCTGGAAAACGTCAGCTCAAAGGTATTTATAAACTTAGTTCGCTGGAAGATTCTGGAATCACGCTGGACTCGACAGAGTCATTCGATCCCTTAGCCACTTTTTCTGAAATCGGCTGATACCCTTCACCCAAAATTTCCTTTGGACTTTGATTCTTCTGAAAAAATTTTTCTGACATATTTTTAATCAAATCAGCTTTTGTTTGACTGACTGGCCGAGAATAATTTTTATCGATTTGGTTAGGGCTAATAAACTGGTCCTGCATAGAATCTGTCAAAGTCTCTGAAAGGCTGACTCTGTCCATGATCGGTTCAAATTGTGGTCTTCCGGCCTGAGGTGCACCGGGCCTGGCAGGTTGTGCCCGAGAGTTATCGTAACTTCGAGTTCGCACACTGGGTGCTAGGATCTTGCTGATTTTTTCCACTCTAAACCTCCTGGAGTGAATGACAGAATTCATTCTGAATTCTGTTGATTAGGACTTTTTTCAAAGCCCTTCTCAATCTCTTCATCGGTTTAAATTTGTATCAGCTTGAGACCCTCAAGCCTGAAACTAGACTTATGTCTTAAGACTTCTTTTGATCTTCCAGATTTTTTTCAGCTTGAGCGCTGAGTCGCAAACCGACTTCGACAAGCTGATCCCGAGAGACTTCGCTTGGGCAATCGGACATCAAACAAGTGGCCTTTGCAGTTTTTGGAAAAGCAATGACTTCACGAATGGCATCGGTTTCACAAAGTAGCATCACCAAACGATCCAATCCCCAGGCAATTCCACCATGAGGAGGAGTTCCATACTTTAATGCTTCTAAGAAAAAACCAAACTTAGTTTGAGTTTCTTCTGGAGACATTCCAAGAACTTTGAACATGGCCTGCTGAATTTCATTTCTGTAAATTCGAATACTTCCGCCGCCAATTTCATAACCGTTACAAACAAGGTCGTAAGCTTTTGCTAGCATCGAACCGTAATTTTTTTCATTTTGCTGAAGTAAATCTTGATAAGACTCATCTTTCGGCGAAGTAAAAGGATGGTGTCTTGCCACCCAACGTTTATCATCTGGTGAATATTCAAGTAATGGAAAGTCCACAACCCACAAAAATTTGAACTCTGAGGGATTCACTAACTTGAGCTCTTTGGCCGCATGCAAGCGCAAAGTATTGAGTGTGGCGCACATGACTTCATAATCATCAGCTACTATTAAAGCAGCATCACCTAGTTTGGCTCCACATTTTTCAAGCATGCTTTTGAGTTTATCTTCAGCAAAAAATTTAGAGACTGGCGAAGTGATCCCTGCTTGATCCCACTTGATCCAAACAAGTCCCTTAGCGCCCGCTTTTTTTGCCATGTCAGTGAGCTTATCAAGTTGCGCGCGTGAAAGTGTTCCACCGCCTGGATAAGGAATTCCACGGATGTAACCTTGGCGAGCTAACGTATCATCAAAAACTTTGAAGCCTGAGTTTTTACAAATTTCAGATAGGTCTTTGATTTCTAAACCAAAGCGCGTGTCAGGTTTATCAGAACCATAACGATCCATGGCTTCTTGAAAAGTCATGCGAGGAATGGCGCCAACATCAAGGCCTTTGATTTCTTTCCAAATGGTTCGCAGAAGTTTTTCATTGATGTTAATAATGTCTTCCACATCAATAAAGCTCATCTCGATATCGATCTGAGAAAACTCAGGCTGACGATCCGCTCGCAAATCTTCATCCCGGAAACATCTGGCGATTTGAAAGTATCGATCGTAACCGGCAATCATTAAAAGCTGCTTCAAAGTTTGTGGTGATTGTGGAAGCGCATAAAAAGTTCCAGGGTTCACTCGTGAGGGAACAAGATAATCACGAGCGCCTTCCGGCGTACTTTTGTACAAAATCGGAGTTTCTACTTCGAGAAAATTTTCAGAGCTTAAGAATTTACGAACCAACTGCAAAACCTGATGTCGAAGCATCAAACTTTTTTGCAAAACTGGCGATCGCAAATCAAGGTAGCGATATTTGAGTCTGAGCATTTCATTGACGTTTTCATCATCAATTTGAAAAGGAGGCACGGCAGATTCGCTTAAAACTTCACAGCGAGTGACTTCAATTTCCACTTGTCCTGTTTTAATTTTTGTATTGATCATCCCGTCAGGTCGAGCACGAACCACACCTTCGATGGCGACCACAAACTCAGCACGTAAATCTTTTGCTGCTGTGTTTGCATCAAGCTTAGGATCGATTACGACTTGCACAATGCCTTCACGATCACGAAGATCGATAAAAACAAGGGAGCCATGGTCACGCCGAGTGCTGACCCATCCCATGAGAATCACTTTCTGAGAGACAAGTGATTGGTTAATCTGACCACAATAGTGGGTTCTTTTTAGATCTTTGACAAATTTTTGAGAGGCCATGTGCGTTAGGCTCTCACAGCTTGAAAGTCATGTCAAAAACCTCTATTTTTGAGGTCCTATAGGAAGTGCTTATGTCAAAATTTACGATCGACCATCAAGTGAAGCATACGACAGACAAAACTTTTGAAACCATTCAAAAAGTTTTAGGTGCCGGTGACGACCTGAAAAAGTTTGATCCAAAAATTCAATGTACTTTTGATCCCAAAGCAAAAACCTGCGCCATCAATGGCTCTCAGTTCAAGGCCAACTTGAAAGTTGTAGGAGCTGGTGAAGGATCAAAAATATCTGTCGAAGTCGATCTGCCCTTTTTATTGATGCCATTTAAAGGCAAGATCACGGAATCACTCACTAAAATGTTTCAAAAGTACCTCGGCTAAAGTATGGCAAAGAAAAAATCTGCACCTCGCAAGTCGAAAGCGAGTCCCTCGAAAATTGTGAAAAACGAGGCGCGGCAGGTGACCGCAACAGTCGTAGACGATGACGTTCAAACAAACAATTCAGTGGAAATTGAAACTCCAACTGGGGATATTGCTGAGGATATCGATCTCACGCCAGAACCCATTGAAATAAAAGCTCTAGTCCCAAGTCATGAAAAAGGTCTGGTCAGCAGGGACCCTTTAGTCACCTATCTGAACGAAATCCGTCGTTACAACCTTTTGACTCGAGAGCAAGAGTTTGAAATCGCAAAAAAATATTATGAAACAAAGGATCCTCAGTTTGCTCAAGAGCTGATCAAGTCCAATCTTCGCTTCGTTGTAAAAGTGGCAGCCGAGTACTCGAAGTTTGGTGCAAAAATGATTGATCTGATTCAAGAAGGCAACGTGGGCTTGATGCATGCCGTTCGCGAATTTAATCCCTACAAAGGCGCTCGGCTGATTACCTATGCTGTTTGGTGGATTCGTGGTTACATTCAAGAGTACATGATGAAGCAGTTTTCCATGGTGAAAATTGGAACCACCCCCAATCAACGAAAACTTTTCTATCAACTTCAAAAGCAAAAAGAAGAGCTCGAAAAAATGGGCCACGTGGGAGTTTTAGCTTTAAGTGAAAAATTGGGTATTCCTGTTGATGAAATTGAAATCATGCAGACCCGGTTGAATTACCGAGATGTCAGTTTGGATAAACCCTTGGATGCTGACGGCGATATCACTTTGCAAGATGTGCAAAGACGATCTGATGAAGTTCCTGTGGATGAAAAATTAGCTCAAAATGAAATGATTGAAATTTTACGATCTAAAATTGACGAAATCAGACCTCTGTTGAACGAGAAAGAGAAAATCATTTTAGAAGAGCGCCTATTAAATGACGAGCCTTTGACCCTACAGGAAATCGGCGAAAAGTACGGGATTACCCGTGAAGCCGTCAGGCAAGCTGAAGTTCGGCTGATGAAGAAGATCAAAGAACGCATGGGCGTCCAGGAATAATTTAACGATTTCCAGTTGCTGATCCACCGGTGTCACCAGTAGTACCGGATGATGTTCCATTTTTACAATCGTTCCACTTCGTAAGTGCAACTGGAAGTCTTGTGGAAAAATCCTCTAGTAGCGCATCGACTTTTTCATTATTTTTTAACTTCTTTTCATCGTAATACATAAAAGTACGTCCACCGCTTTGAGTTTTAATCTTCGAACCTGTTAAGGTTCCAGCGGGAGAAAAGTTAAGGTCATAACCATAATGATCCTCGAACTCTCCATTCACTTGTGCGCTCACAATTCGATCTCCGTTAAAGCTGAACTTAACGTTTCTCTTGAGCCTGTCATCCATCAAGGTCACGCTGTCTGTACCGCAGCTGACACGGGAGTAATTCTGAAAGGTTCGTCCGTACAAATCATTGAGTAGATTTTCAAATCGACTGGAGCGGCAAACTTCACTTTTTTGCAAATCAGCATCCGCCATTAAAAATGTTTTTAAGTTCGGAGTGAATGCGACAACCTCTTTACAATCATCACCAATCGTACTGTAGGTCGAATAGATTTCTGCACAGCCTAATGATTTTGCACCTAGAAGTTTATCAGGATCAAATTCTGCTGCTGCTTTGCCAATGAGCTCAATGGATTCTTTTGTTTTGTCACAGACCTTTCCAACACTACTACAATCAGCAGCACTTGCAGCCAAAGGTAACAACCCAGCGATCAATGCCGGCAGTCCGCCTTTTAATTTTGCAAGCTTTCCTTCTTTTATGAATGATGCAAAGGACTCTTGCAAATCACCAGATAATTTTTTAAGTGCTTCGACTTTTGGAAATGTTTTATAGGCTCTGCCTGCGGCAGCAGCCATTCTCTCTTTGAAGGGTGCACTCAAAGTTCGTGAACCTTCTTGGTAAAGTGCCACTAGATCATCTGCACTTTTTAAAGTACCCAATTTAATTTTTGCTCTTACAGCTTCTAACCTTTTTACCGACTCAATTTTTTCACGAAAAGCTGGATCACTTTTATAAAATTCTGCTGCTCGATCAAAGTTAGCGACTGTCTTCATTGTTTGATCGGTCATGGAGTTTGAATAAAAGATAACAGCATATTTTCCACAAAGGTCTTTTGGTCCTACACAAGGGTCATTAATACTATTTCCACCCCAAAATCCATATTTAGCTTCAAAGTCTTTTCTTAATTGAGCTAAGTAACCACGATCAACTTTCATTTTTGTTCTAGAGTCGATTGTTCCCTCTGATAGTGTTTGAATTCTTCTCATCTCTGCATCGGCCTGCACAATTTTAGGGTTATCAGCAGCTACTTTGGCTTCAAATTCTCGCCCCAACTGAAACTTTTTAAGTTTTTCATCGTCTTCTAAAATACGATCCATTTCATAAGCATGATTTGAATAAGGATTTTCACAGGCTGCGTAGGCCTCTTCGATCAAAAGAACTCTCCAAATGTTCGAAGCCCCTTTGAGTCCACAAAAAGCAGGCTTCTTTAACAAAAGTTGCCTTCCACTTTTATAACCAACTGCGGTACCAGCCGCTGCCGCAATACCGATTCCTGCCTTCAAACCAATGTTTTCCTGACACTCTTGGAGTGTGAACGAGGAATCACACAAGACGACTTTTTTGAGTTCATCAATTTTTGGACGGAGCTTTTCAAATCTTTCATCGCAAGAATTGGCGAAAGCTTGATGTCCGATTAATAGAATGAGTAGAGCTAGAACAGACTTTGACAAAGTTTATCCTCGATATTTTTTTTCTCGTATTTGGCTTCAACTTCACGCCCGATGCAGCGGCCCAAGTTGGCACCCAATTGGCCGCTCTCCGGCCCCATTGCAACGGTCTTTGGTACTTGAATTTTTTTGAAGCAACTGGCGGCAAGTGAATCAGCGATTTTGAAGCACTCTGATGAAATCTTTTCGTAACAATGCAAAACGGCCTTTGAACTACAAAATTCCTTTTTGAAATCTGCTGAAAATGCATTGAACCATATTTTAGCATCCACTGGCTTCGAAAAAGCCATAGGATTCAAAAAAATGATGAGTAAGCCTATCAGCAGTTTCATAAAACCGTTTCTTTATATTCTATGCCATCTCAACTTCGCTGGTCCCAAGACTGGCCTGAAGTTTCGCTCGAAGTCTTTGCACCGCTTGGGCATGCAACTGAGACACCCGAGATTCTGTCACTCGTAAAACTTGACCGATCTCTTTTAAGTTGAGGTCTTCATAATAATAAAGTGAAAGAACCAGACGTTGTCTTTCGGGAAGCTCTTCGATGGCTTTTGCCACGATGTCTTTAACTGTTTTTACATTGAGTTGGTTCAGTGGGTTGAAGCTTTTTGAACCCTCTAGAAGATTCATGATCGAGCGTTTATCACTATTATCAAATGTTTGCTGATCATCAATGGAAAGTAGTGAAACAGGTCTGACTTGATGAACGAGATCATGGAACTCGTCCATTGTGATATCTAAAGCCTTTGCCACCTCTTCATCAGAAGGAGCTCGACCAAGATCTTGCTCTAGGTTCACCATAGTTTTATCTAAGACTTTTGCTTTATCACGAATGGATCTAGGAACCCAGTCTTGAGATCTGAGCTCATCGAGGATAGCTCCACGCACACGGAACTCTGCATAGGTTTTAAATTTGTTATCGCGACTGGAATCATACTTTTCGATGGCATCCATCAAACCAATAACACCTGCAGAAATCAGGTCATCAAGCTCGATATTAGAAGGCAATCTGACAGCAATTTTTTGAGCAATAAACTTAATCAAAGGAGAATATTCTCGAATGAGATCGTCTTTTTGTTTCGACGTCATCTTCTTAGGATCTTCTTTATATTTCTTCAGCAACGCAGACTGTTTTGACATTGTACTTCCCTGTTTCAATTGCCTGTATTCAGTTTAGATGGAGCAATTCGTTTTGACAAAGTCCTGATTCACTAAGCTGTTCCAACGACCTGTTCCCAGAACATTTGAAGTCCTGAGTTTGCCTCAATACGAGACACTTTCTGCAACATCACGTTGGCCACCTGTTGAGTGGCCTTGGTGCTGATGGTGGCAGACTCTTGTCGCATAAAAAGTTTTTGTTGCTGGCTGGCTTTCTTAACAGTGGCATCGAATGGAACCGAGCCATTGTATTCTAAAAGCACAGACAGAAAACGATCACAGACGTCCTGGAATCTTAAGAATAACTGTTTGCCTTCGACTTCATCCCGAACTTGATTGCAAATAATCGAGAATCGGCTTCTTCTAAATTTTTGGTGAAGTACTTTAATCAGTGCATAGGAATCCGCAATGCTTGAAGGGTCTGGCGTGAGAATCACACTGATCTCATCACTTGAAGCATTTAGGTGCAAAACGTGATCAGCAATTCCAGGAGCAGTATCTATCAGTACAATGTCAAACCGATGAGGTAGCTGTGACAAAGATTCCATCATGGATTTTCTCTGCAAAGCTGTCATCTGATTGTAATCAGTCACCCCAGAGCCACCTGATATCAAATAGATATTGGGATAAAGCTCAGTCAGAATTTCATTAATATTTTTTTGCCCATTGATCACATCGTGAAGACTGCCTCTGGCTTTCACACCAAAGAAAATATCCACATTGGCCATCCCGAAGTCACCGTCAAAGATCAAAACCTTTTGCCCGGCTTGAGCAAAAGTCAGAGCCAGGTTGGCAGTCAGAGTGGTTTTACCCACTCCTCCTTTTCCTGACGTGACACTGATTGTTCTTGTGTGTTTTCCGCTGATCATTATTAACCCCTCATGAACTCATCACTATTGCGATTCGTGATATGAAATATTAAGTCTAAAATTCTTTCTCGTGTGGCCATCTCAAAATCATCTGGCATTCGAATGCCTAATCCAAAACTATGTAGTGGAAGAGCTAATTCCAGCATCAAACTGTAAATGGCTCCGAAATGTTGACGTTCATCCAAATGAGTCACAATCAAATCATCACAGCTAAAAACTTCAGAGCGATTGATCAGATCAAACATTTTTTCTCTGGGGTAAGCTGCTGATAAAACCAAGTGATATCTTTGGTTATTAGCTTTGGGCCCTAAGATTCTTTGGCAATATTCAGCTTCTTTACGTAACTGAATGGCAGGTCCCGGAGAATCTACGAAGATGTAGTCCACAGAATCCGCGTAGCTCATGATATCTTTCCAATCTTGAGCGTTCTTAAGAATCGCAAAAGGAGCATTTAAAATTTGAGCATAAATTTTGAGTTGCTCAGTCGCTCCCACTTTTAAGGTGTCCATGGTGACAAGAGCAATTTTTTTACCTTGGCTGCGCATGATCTGAGCTGCCATCTTTACGATTGTGGTCGTCTTGCCTACACCAGGAGGACCCCAAAAAACATGGACTTTTTTGTCCAATCCATCAGTTGAAATCAAACTTTGATCCATGATGGCTCGGGCCACCCAACCTTCGATCATTCCTTTATCTTGAAGTCTTGATTGGGGAAGACTCTCTTGGGCTTTCAAAACAAAAGTGTGAGCATCTAAAGCATTCATGCCCTCATCACAAAGTTTTAAATAAATATTCTGAAGCTCTGGGCTCTTAAACTGACCCATTTGATTCATGGCTTGGGGCACATTTTGAAACTGAGAAATCATCTTCTTCAAAACCACGATCTCATTATGAAGATTTGAAATATCACTTTGACTACGAGCTGATTGGCCGGGATTGGTGAAAGTATTCACTTTTGGTTGCTGCTGTTGAGCTTCTTGTTGGGCCTGATCAATCTCAATATACCTTTGAGCCGTCACAGGTCTTGGCTTTGCCTTTTCAATCTGATTATTCACCATTTTATCGATCAAGTCTTTTTGTTGTCGGGCCGTTGAGTCTTGAAATTTTTGGCGGTCCCGCTCAACAAGTTTTGATTCGGTGAATTGCTTTTTTCTTAAAGTCACTTCTGAAACGGCAGCTGTGATTTCAACACTGACTTCACCGGCAATTCCAAAACCTTTTTTGTTGTCCCTGGCAGATAAAATCACAGCATCAGGGCCAAGCTCTTTCTTGACCATTTCCAAAGCTTCTTTCATCGTTCGGGCTTCAAACTTCTTAACCTGCATACTTAATCTCCACTGTCGCGACTGATTTCACATTTGCATTCGAAGATAATTCATTATGAGAAAGCACAATTAATTGAGGAATAAATCGAGTGATCAATTTTGCTAAATGCCTTCTGGCAGTGGGGCTTGTCAGCAAAATCGGCTGACCGGCGATTTCAGGATGGCTTTCAACCGTGACAGCCACTTCATTGATCAATTCATGGGCTGCGTTTGGATCCATCACAAGCTGCACACCTTGCTCAGTCTGCAGAAGAGAATTTGCAATCATTTCCTCGACTCGAGAAGCTAATGTCATCACTGGAATCTGACCATCATTAGTGTACTTAGCAGTGATCGCGCGATTTAGATTCTTTCTGACAGCTTCAATTAACAAATCGATATCTTTTGTTTTTGTGGCTTCATCTGCAAGGGATTCAAAAATAGTTAACAAATCACGAACCGAAATATTTTCGCGTAGTAATCCCTGAAGAACACGGACCACGGCTCCAAGATTGAGAAGATCAGGAATAAGTTCTTCAACAACTTTTGGATGAGTCTTCTTGAAGTTTTCAACCAACTGAGAAACTTCTTGGCGTCCTAACAACTCATGAGCATGGGTTCTGATAATTTCAGTTAAATGGGTCGCCATCACAGTGGGCAGATCCACAACTGTGTAACCAGCCAGTTCTGCATCATCCTTTCGATTCGGTGAAATCCAAAGGGCATCAAGGCCAAAGGCAGGTTCTTTTGTTGGAATTCCATCTACACGGCGCGTGACGTTTCCTGGATCCATGGCAAGAACTGAATCAGGCCGCAAAGTTCCACCGCCCACGCGGTTGCCTTTGATCATCAATCGATATTCGCCCGGAGCTAATTGTAAATTGTCACGAATGTGGATGGAGGGAACAATAATTCCAAGATCCAATGCAAACTGCTTTCGGATACTGACGATTCGCTCGAGTAAATCTCCGCTTTTGTCGGACTCAACGATGTTGATCAGACCGTAACCAACTTCAAGTTCGACCATGTCGAGTGCCAGCATACTTTCGATATTTTCTTTTTTTGGCCCAAGCGCACTTTGCTCTGAGCGTTTCCGCTCATCATCGATGCCTTCTTGTTTATATTTATCCATGGTCCAAGCAATTCCTGCCATGACAAATGATAAGATAAAGAAAGGGAGCTTTGGTAAACCAGGGACTAAACCCATAATTCCCATCACCGCTGCAGAAACGTAAACGGCTTTGGTTGAATTTAAAAGCTGACCCGTCAGCTCTGTTCCCATATTGCTGTCGCCAGAAGAACTTCGAGTTACGATGATACCAGCTGCAGTTGAAATAATCAGAGCAGGAATCTGAGAAACCAGTCCGTCACC
>CAZPBD010000046.1:0-12257 GCA_964584655.1 uncultured Pseudobdellovibrionaceae bacterium
GGCAAACTTTACTTCGACCGAGAGAATTTAGATCTACTCATTGAATCCTCCACGACGGGCCTGATGCCTGTCATGTCTCGACAAAGAATTGAAATTTCTAAACCGAGAAGGAGATAAAATGGGAATTAGAGAAGTCATCGAAAACAATACAAAGTACTACGAAGTAAAAGTTAATCAGCGAAGTAAAATCATTCCACGATTTCGGGTCCAAAGAAAAAAGCGAAGAGTTGAGTCGCTGAAAATAGCTCAACTGATCGAAAAAGAATTTATTCGGGAATGTGCTTCAGAAATCGCAAAGCTGGAAGGTTCGGGACTTCCGTGGCCGGATCTTCTTGAAAAGTATGAGCTGGTTCATAGATCGGGGTCACCACTGGTTAAGAAGATTCAAATTACCACGATCTGGGAAAACATCGGAACGCTAAGACGATTTACACAAGCATGGGAGAAAATGCTTTGTAATGACATCAATGCTGGAGATGTCAGACGAGTCCTTCAAGAAATGCTTGATCAAGGGTATTCCAGAAGTCGGTTGAAAGCAGTTAGATCAGCGATCAACACGATTTTTAAATGGGGGATCGAGGATGGAGCCATCAGAGGAATTCGAAGCAGCCCAGCGATAGATATTCAGCTTGGACGAGTTCAGGATGAAAAGCCTCCGCAAGTTTTATCACTTGCAGAGATTCAAAAGCTTTTGGATGAGGCCAGAGAAATGGATCACGATTGGTATCCAATCTGGTTCATGGCTTTACACACTGGAATGAGATCAGGTGAGTTGTATGCTTTAGAATGGAATGACATCGACTTTGAATCCAAGATGATCACCTGTTCAAAAAGTTACAACGGCCGCATGAAGGTTGTGAAATCGACAAAAGCTGGATACTGGCGAAAGGTTCCGATGAGTCATGAAGTAGAAGCTATGCTCATTGATATCCGCTCAAAATCTGTGGCTGGTGAAAAGAACGTGCTTCCACGAATCAGCATGTGGAGACGGGGAGAAGCTGCCAAGGTCTTGCGAGAGTTTTGTGGATCGATCGATATCAACTCAATCAACTTCCATGCACTGAGAGCTTGTTTTGCGACGCATTTATTAAATGCAGGGGTCTCGAGCCCAGTCGTAAAAAAGATCTGTGGCTGGACAGATGAGAAAGTTATGAACCGTTACATAAGACTTGCTGGTATCGATGTTCGCGGGGCTACTGAGGGTTTGGGTTTTGTAAGACCAGAGATTCCTGCTGAGAAAAAGGTCACCAACATGACTCACTTCAGAATCTCAAAAAAGTACGTACCCAACAGATAATGAATTGGAAAACCGAGACTATGGAATGGATTTTTATGAGCTATAGAGAACTGAAAAACTTGTTTTTAACGTTTTTTGAAGCAATTATTGGACTTAAGTGGTTGAATTTACTTGATTCACCGACCAGCACCCCAATTTTTATTGTGGCAAACAGACTGTTTTTGCAATCAAGCATAACTTCGGTTGAATTTAAGAAGACCTTGCCCGTTAATTTAGAAAATTTCTTTGTCTATTTCTTCAAGAATTTCTTACTCAAGGTTGACCTCAAAAACCTGCATTTGAGTGTTTCCAAAAACATTGACAGGAAGTAGGTACACGTTTCCACTTTTCGCCACTTGCGATTTAGATTTACTCAAAGTTAAAAGATTCTGGGCACGAAGACGATACACATCTTTCCTTTCGAGTCCAGAGATAGGATCTATTTCTTTAAGCATTGATCTAGCTAATTTAAAGTCCACAGCCATGTCTTTAAGTCTGGCAATAATATATTCGTTGTTTATAAATAGGGGTTTCAAATTGCCAGCGTTTTTAAGGTCGTCCCTTAGATTTTTGTGGACGTTGTTCCCCTCATGCAATCTCAAGCTGTTGACGATAGTCGGAGTTTTCCCTCCCAGCAATGCTTCTGGTATGACAACTTTAGCGTACTCTAATGGATCGACTGCAACTGGGTCGGGAGTGAAACTGGAAACTACAATGACAAGTTTATTTTCTTTTTTAAATCCCACTACCAAGTGTTCTGCATTAACGCTTATTGTGGGTTTTTCGAAATTTAAATATCTCACCTCAGATCCAATCAAATTATCAAGGATCTGATACAGCCAAGCCTTTCCAGTAAAAAGATGCTCTTCGGTCCCATCAGTTAATTTCACCGAATCGAAAGTGCTCCAATGTGATATTGTTGGGAAATTCATTTTTCGTTGAAGTCTGAACATCATTTGAAATGCCCATGCAGCCTGTCGAGAACCAGTTGTGTCCAAACTGCGATGGTCGTAATCAACAACTCCAGTCAGATCTGCCGCTTTTTCGCCCAATATTCCAAACTGATGAATTTCTGGAGGGGTAGAAGTTGAATCTAATCCTGTTCCAGTCAGCGCTTCATAAAATAAGTTGTAGTCGTTGATTGTTGATGACGACCTGTTTGAAGTTGATTTGATCGTTTCATGGGGAAGGTAGTGGAGTGAGCGTGGCAGCGCGGAAACAATTTGACTAGACTGCGAAGGATATTCGCGAGCCAAGTCAAATGCGAGCGACCGAAAGTTTACGTCGTTATCACCTGTATCACTGGTTCCAGCGAACTCTCCTAAAATAAATTTAAAGTCACTAAACACGGCAGGTGATGTATCAGTCGGCAAAGTGACTCCGCTAAACGCTTTTGAAATTAGTTTTTGCAAATCAGCTTGGGAACCCGTCCAAGATTTTTTTGAATCATATTCAGTTCCAATTTTTATACGTAGTTTGCTAGCATCGGGGCCGAAAGAATCTTTCAAAGATTGCGCCAGCGTTTTAACGCAAAATTTCCACTCTCCATAATTACCTGGCGGAGAAGTATTTCCATAGAAGTCCTGATTTCCACCATTCAATGCCAAATCCCACGGCACATTTTCAAAGTTTAAGATGATATCCGAAGTCGTGTAACCAGTTTCGAAGTAGGGGATTAATCTTTTGACCGCTAAATTTCGATTGAACGTCCAACTACCTGTCGGATTTTTGAAACACAAATCAGCAGCCCAATCGTTTAGATTTCGCCAGTCACCAGGAACAGCATATAAATCTTTATGGATTCCACCTAAATAGCGAGTCACTGAGAAGCTATCAACATAAGGAATTTCTTTTTCTGTCCTATTGGCGCCGAATTTATAAGGGAAGGATAAATTGGAAGACTTTAGATATTCTGGAATGGTCTTTACAAAGCGTGCGCCTGTATCATCAGTTAATGCGTAGCCTTGAATTTGGGAAAATCGATAGAACGGCGTTAATACAAATCCATCACGGTCGGGTGGAGTTACAGTCAAATTATTGAAAAATAGAAATAGAAGTAAGGTTCCCACTACTGCGATTGTCTGCTTGTATTTGAATTTGATCACGTTCACTCCTCTTTTAAGATTATCGAAAGAATGAACCTTTGGCTTGAATTATTGAAAGATTTAATTTGTTGTATCATTTCAATCCACTGGGGATTAATTTTTTGGGCTCTTCTATTTATTGTTTCATTAAGAGACATTCTTCTCCAGATTGCATTTATGCTGCGTTAGGGAAAAGTTCAAACATTCAGGAATTAAAAAAAAGATCACTGAAAAACAAGGAATATCCTATCAGGTTCTATTGCGAGTTTTGGTACTTGATGGTTTAGATCGTTTGAAAAAATTGGCTTAGCAATTCCTGGCACCATCTTCGCTTTAGTCTTCCTCCAACAGGAGGCAACTATCATGAACAACTTTTTCAAAGTAGCGATTGTACTGGCATTAACTGGAATTACACAGGTGGCGTCGTCCCAAGAAGCGATGAATTTTAACCAAGTGGATGAGGACTTTAGTCTCCAACGACAAACCACAGAAAGCCTGCGCGATGTCAGTCCCGCTGCTCGCTAACGGTGGTTCAATGCGGGTGAGGGTAGGACGAACAAAATCATCGACAACGAATTCACATTCCGGCCACGTTTGAATGCACGGGTCGACAGGCTTCGCCTTGTGGGCACACGCAACGGCGTTCTGATTCGCTCAGTGATCGTTGAGTACAGAAACGGTCGAAGAGAAGAATTGCGTCGATTGCAAGGTCGACTCAGAGAAGGCCGAAGAATGGCTGTTAACTTAAGTGGAGACCGCCGAATCGAAGCTGTCCGAGTTATCGCGACTTCTGAATCACTTGTCGGTACACGCGGAACATTTCGAGTTGAACTTGGCGTTTGGCAGTAATTTCACTCTCTAAAGGAAGTCGTAAAAACTTTTAAAAGTTTTTACGACTTTACGTGGCTTAAACGAATCAAGATTTAAGTCTGCGACCCCCCACCAAGGAGTTCCCCTTAAAATTCATTGCACGACTTTTCTCTGTTCTGCACGCCAGTATGGCAGCACTATTTGCCTGCGCGGCACTTATACTGATCGTCATCGCTGCCAAAAGTGGTTGGCAGGCTTTAGTATCTGAATTGGACCGAGCCGCCGCAATGGAAGTGATTGAAGCGATTGGTTTGCTCGCTGCCGCTGTTGTGGCTTTGCAAATCGCTCAAACCATCACTGAATAAGAAGTCGTTCGTGACGCTCACATCAGCGGGCCCACTCGGGTTCGTAGATTTTTATCTCGTTTTCTTGTTGTTGTGGTGGTGGCGATTTCCATTGAAGCTCTGGTTGCAACGTTCAAGGCCTCGCACGAAGATCCTTCGCACTTGGTATATGCTGCAAGTATTTTGGTGGCAGCAGCTGCATTGTTGGCAGCGTGGGGTCTATTCATTCGCATGAATTGTCATGCGGAAGAATTGGAACCCGAAGCCATGGAAGATGCAAAAAGAGAAGACAAGAAGCTCGGGTGAAATCCATCGCTCCCTTGAATTCATCCTCTAGTAACTTCTAAAATTTGCCAGGGGAATCAAAGTCTTAAGCTGTTGAAATGTCCAGGACAACCAGTGGCCCACTGGCTAGATTTAAGACACTGATTGGTGACGAGAATCGATAAAATGGAGCTTAAATTGGATCTGGTTGTGCAAGGTATTGGCTATGCTCCAAATCCTGGTACGTTTCCTTATTTTGGTCTTAAGCTTAACAGTTGTTTTGAGCTGCTCAAAAACACCGTCCAAATCCCTCACCCCACAAGGTGGCCAGGATGTGGGTGGCGGCGACACGTTGGGAAGCAGTGAAGAGGAAGTTCGCTTTGCGGTGCAAAGTGCGATTGTGGCGATCCAGGATATTTATGGGTATGAAAATATCAAACTCAATCCGCTCAGACAAATCATTCAAAGCCTAAAAAACACAGATCTTGAGCCCGTTGCAAAGAAGATATTTTTTCCAGTTGGGTGGCTTGAACATGACAACATCGTTCGTCAGGAATTTTCGAGCATTGAAGAGTATTTCAATCAGAAATTTAAAAAGGGCAGAATTGTTTGGAAGCAATCGGGTGCCTGCAGTGCTGAAAATTCAAGGCATACAGATGCTTCGGTCAGTGCACATCAGAATGGTGCTGATGTTTGTATAAGCATTGAAAATTTAAAAAGTATCCCCAGAGAGTCGATCTTTAAAGAAGTCATTGGCCTTCTCATTCACGAGTCAGCCCATCTCGAAGGGTTTAAAGAAAAAGAAGCCGTAAAGATTCAGAAAAAAATAAGTGAAGAGTTATCCAGATACAAGACTTACTATTCATTGGGCTTCGAGCAAGAAAAGATAAAAAACAATCTGAAAAATGCGCTGGATAATGTCAACCAAATGAAAGAGCTCTTTGAGAAAGATGCAAATCATCCAATTCTAGTCACTCATGCCTATGAGGCACTTATCAGCCTGACCTTAGAGATGGAATACTTTCGTAATCCCACGTTTTTTAGAGGAGCCATCGGTCAAAACTTTTGGAAACTTTCGCGCTCGATCGATGCGGCAGTTGCTGCATCTGACGCTCTTTATACCAAGTTTAGTGGAAACACAGATCGCCCTCAAAAACCATTCAGTCAGGTCTATATCTATGACTATACTTTTCACCTATCCCACTTGAAGCTGGATCTTGAGCTTCCCAAGGATAAATTACTCAATTCAGTCGCCAATGTTCTTGAGTTTGCAGTCAATCAAATGGAACGAAATTTTCCGCAGATCGAGCTAGTCGGTGATTCTGCTACTTCTTCTTTAGAATCCGAAGACGCTTGGCTGGCATTTACAAATGCGAGCTCAGTCTTTCAAGCGATCACTTTCTTTGACGATGATCTCAATAGCCCAATACCAGAGATTGAGGAAGAACTTGCAAAACTAGAATTGAATTTTTCAGGCAACAACATTTTCAAAACTCGGACTCTCAGTCTTCTTGGAGAAAAGAACATTGGCAGTTTTCTTTTTAAGAAAAAAATAAATGTCTTGAAGAACGGGTCGTGTCCAAAAGTTGATACTGAAATTGATCACCCAGAACTTTGTGTTGAGCTTGAGAGAATTTCAGGCCTGCCAAAAGAATTACGATTTAAAAAAGCACTTGAAATCATCGTTGAGTTAGCGATCGAATTGAAAGTTCACAACCGCGAAGATAAGCTCAAAATTCAGAATGAGTTCAATAAAAAATTAGAAACTTACGTCACATACTTAGATCCTCATTCTGCAGCTCTTCAAATTCGGAAAAACTTAGTATCAGCCTTAAGTAAAGTGACCCAATTGGAATCGTCCTTGGCAAAAGCACCGGACAAAAAATTGAATTCTGTGATTGTGGATGAGACAATCCTGGATCTGACCCATCGAATGCCAGATTTTCGTTATCCCCACTTTTTTAAGGGAGCCGTCGGTGGCTCCTATGCAAAATTTCAATCTACTATAAAGTCGAACTTGGCAGCATGGGTTCAGCTGTACTCTCTGTTCGTTTTGGATGACACGAATATTGCCGATGAAAATGAGCTAAGAACCCTTTGGTTTTTAGGGAAATACACACTTCATAATGAATTAATACAAGATCAGCTCTCTGGCCCAGAGTCCTTAAATTACGTAAAATCAAATCTGGAACAAGCCCTCCAAGAGCTCGATAAAAACTTTCCCGAAAAATAATTTACAGTTCAAACAAATCAATATTTAAGCAAGCCACCACTTCACACGGAGATTCAGCCACACGTTTAGAAACAGTGCCGACAAAAGCTAAGATATCTTTTCTGATGATTTTCACATCAGCAGCAGACAAAGACATGGGGCTTGTATAAAACAAGTCATTGCCTCCGGGCTCACTCATTTTCTCGACCGCCTTGTTTCTCCAATTTCTGCGGTGGTTGTTTGCAAACGCAGAGGTGGGATCCAAGTAAGTGGCTGATGGGCCCATGGTGATGGCTCCATTTTCTTCCACACAAAGCCCCAACTTAATTAAAAAGTTGACCACTTCGCGAACCTTGGTGCGACTGAGTCTGAGGTGTGCGGCAATATCGTCGACGGTTTTAAATTCTGGGATTGAGCTTAAGAGTCTGATGCCGCTGTAAAACCAATTGGAATAAAATTGCGCGGTTTCGATTTCGGACAATTGCTGAGCTTGCACGATTCGGCTTTTGACCTGTGACTCTTCGCTTTGAATTTTTTTAAGTTTTTTTAAATAGTACTGTGCCAACTTATGAGTGCCGGCTCGATCCTTTGCGACCATATCCAGGAAGTATTCGGTGGCTCGCTCATCAAAGCCATAAAACTCACAGGTGCTGAGAGCCTGCTCGTGGGTGAGATGTCTTTCGGCCTTCAAAATCTGACTGATGACTACGGAGCTCACGCTCAAATGCTTTGAAAGTTTGAGGGCCTGACCGCGGCCTTTCTTCGGAAATGAAGCCATAAATTCCGCTAAAAAAGGCTTATATTGTAAAAAATCGTAGATCCTCATACCTCAAAGGTATCGGTAGTTTAGCTAGTCTAATTAACAAATAAATTAATATTTGAATTAATCCTTAAATTAATAAATCTAGAGGCCCTGTGTCAGATGCTTTAGTTTCCATCTCACAAACAGGGGCGTCTCGAAATGAGACGCCCAACAAACTAAAGGAGAATCTAAGTGAAACATAATATTTTTAGATCTGCGGTGATCATCATCGCTCTGATTGGGGGGCAGGCAAATGCAATCCCCACTTTGTACCCGACAGAGGTGACAAAGCTCTCGATGATTAAGAACTCAACAAATTCCAATTTAATTATGGATAGTGTTGATGCCAATCGAGTTTACGTGATGCCACCCAATACGGGCGAAGCCCATGTGAGTGGTCTACATACAGTGAATGCAAATGTGATGTATTGCCAAGATATGAAATCGTCGCGTGCTTACGGGGCGCAAATTAATGAGCGCATCTATAAGCTTTATGCGCAGTCGCTCGAGGAAAAGTCCGTTGCGGACAAATTGCAGGCAGTTGTAAATGCAGCAAGATTAGAACTTGGTCGATTCACTGAATCTAAAAATTTAAATGACCTACGGGACTTAGATGCAAGTATCGATCGTTTAGACCTCAGGCTCACTGACTTACGTGAACAGATCGACAAATGTGAAGTCAGCTGTGAAGCGACGATTGCAGAGGCAAAAAGTCTTCAAGCAGAAAAAGTGGCTCTGGTGAAAGACCGACGTGCTTTGGCAAGATTAAAAGCCGCTGATGCTCGTGAATATGACCGTCGAAAAAATGCGGTTGAGCAGGCCGTTGCTAATTTTGAGGATCAGCAGAATTCGTATAATAAAATTATCAATCGTGCTACCCAGGCAAGAAATGAATTTATGAATTTATTTGCTGCTTACGGAAAGCTTGAGGGAGCCAGAGCTTCTTTCAGTTACACAGGAAACTGGGATCAAAATGTGGCAACACTTCGTGCTGATAATACCGGAATGTCCTTTGAAAAAATTCAAACATCCAATGTGACTGTTTACCCAAGCCTTGCAAATATTAAAAATTTGCCACTTGATGGCGCCATCTTATCATTTGATTTGCCCGGCAAGCACGCCACTGGATCTGTGCAGCTCAATGCCTTTCCAGAAGCACTCAACGCAAACATAGTCCTCAGTCTTTTTGGTGCTTGTCCGCTTCTGCATCCTCAAGATTATGACATTCAGAACTTAGATGGTGCTAAAGGCATGAAGTATGGACTTGCTGTGACCTATGACTTTCCCTCCTCATTTAAGCTTCAAGTGACTGCAAAATATAACATGTACAAAATGTATCAAAAAATTGTGAGCAATGGTTCTAAAGGTGGATTCTTTAGTTCAAAATCTTGGTCGAAAGTTGAAGAAAGAAACTTTTTTGAAGACTCTTTTAAAGTCAACTGGTCGGAACAGGATGCTGGCAACACAATTAAAGATGAAGAGAGATTGGAAATTGAGTCAGCTCTGAGAAAAGAAATTTTATCAAGAATTGCAACGATGGCAGTGGCCACTTCAATTGATAAGCAAGGTATTATGGCGGCTGCAGCACCAGGTCCCCATGGAGCCGTCGTGCTTGCAGATGCACTGACAAAAACATGTCCCACCAACGTCTACTGTGCTGGTGGTGCGATACTACTGAATGTTTTAGATGCGATTTTCGGTAGTGGCTCAAGCACTTCAAGCTACACAAATATTCAAGATATTGAACTGACTGAAACTTGGTCCCGTGACCGAGTCTCACAAAAACCATGGATCACTGTTTATCAACCTAACTAAATCACTTACTTTTTGGAGAATATAAAAATGAAAAATCTAATGACTGTAATTTTAAGTTTATCATACACAACATCTGCTTTTGCAGATGTTGTCTGGGCCAAAACAAAATTCTGGCAAACGCCTTATTACTCGGTGGTAAAAGCCGAATCATTACCCTCGACAGTTGAAGTGGTTGAAAAATGCAGAACCTTTCACAAATTGACTCATGACGAAGCTGGGCGAGTGACTCTAGATAACGCATCAATCATGGACAGTCTCCGTAGAATTCCACTCGATAGCAACTTGATGCGGGTACGAGGGTTTCAGGCTGATATCCCCACTTCACTTCCACTTAATGGTTGGGTGATGAAAGATTATGAAAGAGCAGAGCTCAATAAGCTGATTGTAGAAAAGGTAAAAAAGGATTTTCTTCCTGGTTATACACAGCGGGTGGAAGACCTTCAAATTTATCATGATGCGTTCACGCCATTTAAGATAAAATTTTTTAACGGGTCTTACTCAAAAATTTCCCAGGACTTGGGACTGTCGCTTGATCCCATCTTGCTCGTTAAAAAAAGTGATGGACTGTATTTGAGGGTTACAAGCCTTGATCTGGCCTGCGATATTATCAAAAAACAGATTCATCTGTCGGCTACGACAGCAGGTTTTGTCCACATTTATCATGAAGAAATGCCTAAGCTTCTTCAGTTTTATGATGTGGTGGAAAAGAACTATTCTGAGGCCGTAAAAAAGTCGAAGTCCTATCGATCAAGAGCTGCGATTTTTGGTCTCAAGATGGGAAATCATCTTTCAAAGTTAAACGGAAATGATCAGGAGCTGACAGAGACACACATCACAAATTTGATGGATTTTCTTTTTGTCGACAACAATTTCAAGTTAAGCCCAGTGTGGGAACTTGCCTTCGGAGAATATGTTTTATCCATGAGTCCTGGAACTCAATTACCAAAAATTACGGTCGAAATTCAATAGGAGTGATGTATGAAATTCTTCTTAAGCTTTATTTTAATTGCAGTTTGCCTGCTGGTTTTTAATCAAAAGGAAATCTTAGTGCCGATCAAGGAAGTAATTGTAAAGGCAAGGGGAGAATCAAAATCTCTTGCTATGATAGCGCAGAATCAAAATCAGCCATTGAATGAAACGCATCAAAGTGAAGTCTCTCAACAAGCGGACTTTTTTGAAATTGAATCTCAGTTCCGTGGACTTTCATCAGAGGTTCTTCAGCAGACATTGGATCAGATCTCAGCAGATTTAGAAAAAAGAGCTTATATCAGACGAGCCAATCAAAATCGATTGAGCGCTGAAGAGCGAGCGCACTTAGGCTCACTTCTTAGGTCCATGACAGTGATTCGAAAGTTGTTAATCGAAAAGCAACTGGAAATCGCGGAAAGGTTTTTATAATGAAAAACCGATTTGTGGTCATGACATTGGGACTTTTGATGACCGGTTGCTTAAGATCCCACCAATCTGATGTGAAAGTCGGATTTCAGTCCAGTCACGTAGAATCAGTGAAACAAGATTGCGCTGAACTGAAACAGCTAGGGCACTTTTCGCAGCTGCGCACTCAGCTCGGTCTTGATGCCAAGCAAGTGGTGAAGCTCACGGGTGAACCGGATGTTTATAAATATAAAAATCAGATTCTCCAGCTGGCTGATCGAATACACATCACAGTGCAAACAATGATTCTAATGTTAGACCACAAATGGAATGAGCCCAAATGGAATCATGATCTGATTTGGAAAATTCAATTGGACGGTGAGCATTTTGACGGAGCTATCAAAGCTCAAGTTGAAAATGTTTTTCTGAATGGCCGAGAGGCCCCAGAGCTGGCAAAAAAGATCAAAACACGCATCGTGCATGATCAACTTTATGTCAGTCTGAATAAGGATTCTACGAGCTTAGAGATTTGCGAGCTGCTCAATGAAACCTTCGGAATTTACCTCAAAATCACCTATGGGTCCGTGATTCGGGTTTCCACCCATCACAGACTCACTCTTAAAAATGAAAGGCTATTACAATGAAGAAATTAATATTTGTTTTGATCGGACTTGTATTGATCGGGTGCGATACCAAAGAAAAAAATCAACCCCCTGTGACTGCAACCTGCCTGCTGGGTCTTAACCAAGCCAAATCCATCGCGGAAGTGGCCGTACTTGGATACCGCAAGCAATTTGATTGCAAATTAACAGAGCAGCAGCTGATTGATTTTATCGTCGAACTTGAAAAGTAAACAAAGAGTGCTCGCCACAAAATGGCGGGCACCTAACACCCCTCAAATATTTTCCCATTTTGAGCTCGTGATCAATCTGGATCCATGTTTTGAAAACAAATAACTCCAGACCCATTGGCTCATCACAGACAATCGATTTCTGAATCCAACTAAATACAAAACGTGGATCAAAAGCCAAGCCCACCAGGCGATTCGTCCATCCACTTTGATCATTTTACCTGGAGATTGCATGACCGCTTTGTTTTTTCCGATGGTGGCCATCAGGCCTTTATCAAGATATCTAAAATTCTTTCTGGTGTTTTTTCGAATGGAATTGGCCACATGGTTTCCCATTTGAATGGCTGCGGGAGCAACTCCGGGGACCATTTTTAAATCTTGAGTTTTCACATGGGCCATATCACCCACAACAAATGCATTTTTAAA
>CAZPBD010000046.1:12357-22641 GCA_964584655.1 uncultured Pseudobdellovibrionaceae bacterium
ATTGATCACTTTAAAATCATTTACTAAAACTTTTCGGCTGATTTCTGCAATGGCGCCGGCCAGTTCCACACCTGTGGGGCCACCACCAACGACAACAAAATTCAGATATCTTTTTTGAAGCTCAGGATCTGTTTCGCTTTCCGCTTTTTCAAAGGCTGATAAAATTCGGTGCCTGATTTCTGTGGCTTGCTCGAGAGTTTTTAGGCCAGGGGCCCATTGTTCCCACTCACTATTTCCAAAATAACTGTGCTGAGCGCCGCAAGCTAAAATTAAAAAATCATATTTCATTTTTTCAGCGGATGTTTCTAAGCTGACGAGCTGTTTTTCCAAATCAATGGATTCCACTTTAGCGAGATGAACCACCACATTTGATTCTTCACTGAACTCGCCTCGAATGGGGACCGCGATGTCTGAGGGATCAAGGCCTGCTGTGGCCACTTGATAAAGCAAAGGCTGAAAAAGGTGATGGTTTTTATGATCCACCAAGATCACTTTGATATTGGGATCATCAGCTAATCTTTTAGCGGCATTAAGACCTGCAAACCCAGCCCCAGCGATCACGACGGTTTTTTCACTTTGAATATTCATCGTCTGAGTAAGAACTTCGAGAGTCACTTAATCAAGGGATTCTAATGGTTTTGGTAAGAAACAAGGAATCTAATTGGTTTAAGGTCGGGAGACTGAGTAGATTTTAAATCGACTCGAGACCGTATCAAATTTGTGATAGTAAAGAGTTTTCCCACTGTCATGCAAAGTGATGCTGGGACCCTCGACAGCTTGGCCAGTAATAGCACTGATGATTTTTCCAGATTCAAAGGGCAGGGCTGTGCTGGATCTTTCTGCCACCAAGATTTTGAAATCAAAGGAGCCCGAGGTGTTCGCTTGCAAAGCTGTATAAAAAAGTTCCAGCTTGTCGTCTGATAAGTTCGGAGCATACAGAAGGCAATTACTTACATTCACGTTTTGTAATTGTGTTGTGCTATTGGAATCAGTGGAAAGCGCGCGGGTGGTGGAGTTTAAATTAAACATCTCAAGCTGGCTGACATCGGGATAGCCTTGGCCAGAAGTGAATTGAGCTCTTGCAACAACAGCCTTCGTGCCGTCCCAAGAAACTCCCATATCCATGTCCACATAAAATTTGGAACCTTCGGGAGCGGGGCCATCTGCGAAACTGGAATCAGCGGCAGCAACATTGATGGCCGAGAGCCCACTGGCTGTGCTCAGTTGTGAACCAAAAAGAGTGCGGTATCTAGCAGGACTGCCAGCTCCATAATTTCTGAGGGAAACAAAATAGAAATTGTTTGCCGAGTCCAATGCGGGGACACCGTCTAAAACTGACGAATTGTTAGCTCCAGCCAAAAGGCCCCCATAGGCAAAAGTGCCGTTGGATTGTTTAACAGCAAAATGAATTTCCATGGCCGTATCTGACGAAGGTTTATCGTTAAAGAAGAGGACCGCTCCATCAGCTGAGATCTGAGGCTCCATGGCATTGGCAGAATAACCAGTCACTTGAACTTCTAATTCTGAGGACCATTCATTTGTGGTTTCAAATTGTTCAAGGCAGGTTGCAGTCCGTTGCTCGGATCCCCCCGAGCTCGTGGCACAATTGGTGTAAGACATCAGTGAGAGGACGCCCAAGAAGACATAGAGATACTTTTTCATTTTTCTTGGATCCCAGGTCATCCTTCAATCCTGACTTGATGTCGAATATTATTCAATAATTAAGATTGAGTAGGTGACCCATTCGTACTAATAATCACTGCCATGTGGGATCAATTTTTCAAACCAGAAGTCAGGCACTCGGGCCAAAAATATATAAACAAAGAATTGATTTCGATCTCAAATCCCTCAGAAACCGAAGTCATCGGGTATGTCAGGTCTTCTAGCTCATTTAAAGTGAATTTAAAAACGGCCACAGTGGCAAGTTCCTCTTTTCAGGCTCTTTGCACTTGCCCAGCTTCTAAAAAAGGGCAGCTCTGTAAACATGTCTGGGCCGTTCTGAGTGTGGCTTTGAATAAATTCCCTGATTTTTTCTACAGCAAAAATGACATTGTTCAACCTTCAAAAGCACCGACTGAAAAATCAGCCTATCAGATCAAACAAAATGACTATCGAAAAGCTCAGTATCAGAAAATGAAAGAGCAGAAAAAGTTATTCAAAAATAAAAAGCAAAACTCAAGCCCCGAGTATCCAGTGGAAGTTGAAAAAGCCATTCAGTACTTCACCGAGAACGGCTTTCCTTTTGAATCCCAAAGCACCGAGGAAGAAGTCCAGTCAGCTAAGAAAAAACTGTCCCGTTTGTTTCACCCCGATCTTGGGGGTAGCCACGAGGAAATCATCGAGCTCAATCGACAAAGCGAAATTTTGATTCAATTTTTTAAGAAATAAGCTGATCAAAAGTCTAGCTCTGACTTTTAACAAGATCAAAGTCCTCTCATTTTTTTACCGGCCTTTACCGATCCATTCATATCCCATTTCCATTGGAGATTTGATCATGAGTGCGACTGAAAATACAGCCATAAAAAAGTTAGAAGAACGCAAAACAATGCTACGAATTTTGTGGGGTAAGATCAGGCAAGTGGATCGTGATCAACTTGATTTGGACAAAGTTTATTTTCTGAAAAAAAATCCATTTTTCGAGACCCTGACAAAAAGTCAACTGGAGCAAGTGGCAAAGCTTGTTTACGAGCGAGATTACTTAGCAGGTGAGTTTGTTTTTGAAGTGGGTCAACCGGGAGCTGCTCTATTTATCGTGCAATCCGGTGAAATTTCCATCGAAGTTCCTTCTCTAGAAGAAGAGCCCACATCTATTGCTGTGATCAGCAAAGCCTCATTCTTTGGAGAGCTGGCCTTACTGAATGATGATCCCAGATCCGCTTCTGCAAAAGCTCTTGTTCCATCTCGGGTTTTAGCCTTGTTTCAAAAAGACCTGAACAAGTTGTCTGAAAGGTATCCTGATATCACAGCAAAAATTTACAAAGCACTTGCCGTGGTTGTGGGAAGAAGACTGAAAGCGACAAATGAATTTATTGATAAAAAATTACGAGCAGTCGCATGAGTTATCTTCAAGAGCAAAGTGAAAGTCGAAAACTCAGGCGTTGGTTTGTTTACGGCATCACCACTTTTATTTTTATAGCAGGCACCATAGGCCTTATTTATGGATTAAAGCCATTGATGCTTCCCTTTATCATGGGTGCCTTTTTTGCTTATCTCTTTAAGCCTTTGGCAAAAAGTTTTCAAACCACCCATTGGACTCAGTATATTCGCCTGGGTGTATTAATGGGTGTGACAGCTTTCAGTCTCTACGGCGCAAGTGTTTTTATTTCAAAGTCTCTTCCGACTGAAGCTGAAAAGGTCGTGCTCAAGGTTCGGCTTCAATTTCGACTTCATGAAAGATATCAATCCTGGATGGGTCTGGATCAAAATCAAAAAGGTAATTTTTTGTATGAGAATCTTGGGCAGGATCTAGAGCCTTTGAAATCTCAAATCAGTCATTATTTGGATTTGAATGAAAAAGAACAGACTCTTCTTTTAGGTCATTTGAAAAGACTGTCCACATCTGAAAGTGAAAAGTACCTGAAGTATTACAATGAAAATTCGAAAAATCAAAATTTAGAGCTCGTGAAAGCCGCTCCCTCAGAAGTGGGTGTGGCAACCAATGGCGCAAAAAAATCCTCTGGGTTTCTGGCTGGAATTTTAAAGTCTGCCACAAGCTGGATTATTTTTCCCTTGGTCTTTATCTTTATACTTTTGGATAACGGGCAAATCCTGCAATTTTTTATGCGACTTGTGCCTAATCGCTACTTTGAATTGGCATATTCTGTTGTTGGCAACGTGGATGAAGCTTTAGGAAAGTACATCCGGGGCACTTTGATTGAGTGTGCGTTGGTGGGTGTGTCTTTGGTTGTGGGTTTTTATTTGTGCGGGTTTGAGCTTCAAGTTTCAATTTTAATCGGCATTATAGGTGGCCTGACCAATGCCATTCCCTTCGTGGGAACAGCCATTGCTTGTGTTTTAAGCGCGGCCTATGCCTTGATTGCAGAAAACATCAACCCGCTGATTCCCTTTGTGAACCTGAATAATTTGATGCTGGTTGCGATCGGCGTTGTGATGGTGGTCCACCTTTTAGACAACGCTATTTTTCAACCCCTGGTGGTCGGAAAGCTTGTGAATTTGCACCCCCTGGTAGTGGTCTTAGGAGTTTTTGGCGGTTCCATGATGTTTGGATTTGCAGGTCTTATTTTAGCGATTCCAACCATTGTGATTTTGCTGGTTGTAACCAAAACTTTCTTTACCGGTTTGCAGCGGTACAAAATTATTTAACCCTTGTAATTTAACATTTTTATGATCTGATTTGCGGTAGTCAAAATCTCTTACAATGAGGCTACTTCAGTGAATCAAATTCTTTCACGTATCACCACGTTTGTGTCATCAGTTCTTCGGGCTATTTTCGGTCAGTTTCGCTACAGTCCACCGACTTGGCTGCTGAAGCTTTTCAGTCTTATACAAAAGAGTTTTCTGGGTAAAGCCTTACAAAGGATTAAAAACTTCAAGGCAGAGCAACCCCAAATTTATAAAAAAAGAAGTCGAATCTTTTTTGCAGGTTTTGCCTCTGTGGTTCTGCTTTCGATTTTGACCAAAGTGTATTTGGACTCCAGACCCATTCCTGATTACGTGACGATTTCGACCTCTGCACCCAGTCCAACTGATCCTGAAACAAAAAAACCACAATCTTTGTGGATTTCATTTTCAAAGTCTGTCGCGAGACCCGAGCAATTAAACCTAGCCTTGACTGCTGGTTTTCAAATGAAACCAGAACTTCAAGGAACTTGGGTGTGGGTCACAGATAAGTCATTAAAGTTCACGCCTGATTTATCGAAAGGCGATTGGGCCATTGGACAAGACTACACTGTGGAGTTCGAGAAGAAATTCTTTGCAAGCCATTTGATTTTTGAAAGTCATGAAGTTTCCTTTTCAACTGAACCGCTCAAAATTCAAGTCTCTAAGCAAGAGTTTTATATTGATCCCAAAAATCCTGATATTAAAAAAGTATTGGTGAATTTTAAAACCAATTATCCCGTCAACGTAGAGGATTTTAAAAAGCGCATTCATTTTGAATTGGAAAACCGTGGGGTCCTTGTGACTTCCAAGGATGTCCCGTTCACAGTGACTGCGAACAAATTTAAAAATGAAGTTTTCACTCAAAGTGAATCCTTGGCAGTGCCGAAAGATTCTCAAGTCATGAAAGTGAAACTCGACAAGGGGGCCAAAGCTGTTGCGGGCGGGCCTGGATCAAAAGATGAGCACCGAGTTTCTGTGAATGTGCCTTCATTGTTCGAGGGTTTTGGAATTTCCTATGTTTCTTTGAGTTTTGCTCGAAATGATAAGTATGAACCCGAACAGATCATTGTGGTTCGCACAGATCTGGATGCAAAGACTGAAGACGTGGCGGCGGCTTTGAAAGTTCACTCATTGCCGGTGGATAAACCAGCCAGAGAAGGTGAAGCCTTGATTAAAAATCATCAGTGGCAAAGCCTGTCTGAAGTCACCCCAGATATTTTAAGCCAATCTGAAAAAGTCGAGACAAAACTAATTCCTTCCGAGCAGGATTGGACCCGGTTGCACACCTTTAAAATTCAAGTTGAACCCAATCGCTTTTTGTTTGTGAATATTGAAAAAGGCCTGAAAGCCATTGGTGGATATCAACTCAAAGATGTTTATCAAAATGTCATTCAAGTGAGCCCTTATCCGCAAGAGCTCAGTATCATGAGCCAAGGCTCTATCTTGACCCTTTCAGGTGATTTAAAACTTCCGCTTTTAGCAAGAAATGTCAGCCAAGTGGAATTCACCCTTCACCGGGTTTTGCCAGAGCATGTGAATCATCTTTTATACCAAATGAACGGGGATGTGCAAAATCCCTCTCTACCTTACGGTTTGGAATCTCAAATTGCTGAAAAATTTGAAGCTCAGCAAAAATTGAAAGTGGAGTCTGTTAAAGCCACTCAGTATTTCTCGTTTGATTTACAGCCCTTTTTGAATCAGGCAAAATCTCAAAAGGGACTTTTCCTTTTTGAGGTCAGAGCTAAAAATCCAGATGGAACTTTCGGTGCCAGTGATCGAAGGCTTGTGATGGTCACAGACATTGGAATTCTAGTGAAAGAATCCGTCGCTAAAAGTCATGAAGTTTTTGTGCAGAACTTCAGGTCTGGTCTTCCAATCGAAGGTGCAACCGTAGAAGTTGTCGGTGCCAATGGTCTGACAGTTCTAAAAAGTACAACCAATGGAAAAGGGCAGACGATTTTTCCCGATCTGAAAGAATTTAAAAATGAAAAAAGACCCATTGCTTTCTCGGTGAAGTCCAATTCTGACCAAGCGTTTTTGCCATTTCGAAATTACACTCGAAATTTAGAGTATTCCCGATTTGATATTGGAGGACTCTTTGAAAGTTCAGGATCTGATCAATTGATGAGTATGATTTTCTCTGACCGGGGACTTTACCGCCCAGGTGAGCCAGTCAATTTAGGCCTGATCGTTCGAACAAAAAAGGGGAAGCCCTCTGCTAACAAACCCCCCATGGAATGGTCGGTGACCGATCCCAAGGGTAATGAAATCTTGAGAGAAAAAATTAAATCCAATCAAAGTGACTTAAGTGATTTGACTTTTTCCACTGAAGAAACGTCCCCAACAGGTGTGTACACAATTTATGTCTACCTGATTAAAAAAGAATCTCCTAAAAAGGAATTGGATTTATTGGGAACCCAAACCGTCAGGGTGGAAGAGTTTCAGCCCGATCGGCTGAAGATTTCATCTCGCTTGAGCAATGAGAAAGTCAAAGGATGGATCAAACCTGAAGAGATCAAAGCCTTTGTTTCGGTTCGAAATATGTTTGGAACAGCTGCTGAAAAAAGACGTGTCAAAGCTGAGCTCTTGATTGCACCGGTGCCGCCTGTATTTTCAGATTATAAAGATTATGCTTTTACAAATTTAAATAAAAAAGATGAGCAGGTTTACACGGAATCCCTGGGTGATCAAACCACCAATGAAAAAGGGGAAGCCGAGTTTCTATTGGGATTGAATAAATATCAGTCTCCGCTGATGAACTTGAAGCTCAGTTTGGAAGCCTTTGATTCAGAGGGCGGAAGATCTGTGAGATCTCTAAACTCCGTTTTAGTTTCACCATTGGATTTTATTTTGGGTGCCAAAGCTGACGGGGATTTATTCTACATTTCCAAAGAGGCTGTGCGAAATTTAGATGTGATCGCACTGGATTCTGATTTGAAAAAAGTGAAAGCCTCTGAAGTGACTGCAGCCATTATCGAGAAAAAGTATGTGTCGGTTTTAACCCAAGCTGATGACGGCACTTACAAGTATCAATCGGTCGTCAAAGAGACTCCTATTTCAGAAAAAAGTTTTTCGGTGGATGCGAAGGGTTCCAAGTATTTGATCGATACAACAAAGCCTGGGGATTTCACATTGGTTTTCAGAAACAATGAAAAGGTGGATGTACTGAAAATCAACTACACGGTGGTCGGCGAGAGTAATCTTGCAAAGTCCTTGGACCGAAAGGCCGAGCTTCAATTGTCTTTAAACAAATCTGATTTTAAAAACGGCGAAGAGATCGAAATGCAAATCAAAGCGCCTTACACAGGCTCAGGACTGATTACCATCGAACGAGATGGCGTTTTTACATCCAAGTGGTTTAAAACCAATTCCACAACCACAGTTGAAAAAATTCAAGTGCCTGAAGGTCTTGATGGCAATGCTTATGTGAATGTCACTTTTTTGCGAGGCGTGGATTCAACAGAGATTTATTCCAGCCCTCTCAGTTTTGCTGTGGCTCCATTTTCAATTTCACTGGATCAGCACAAAACAAAAATTGAGCTGAAATCGGCAAGCTTAGTTAAGCCCGGAAGCCGTTTGAAAATTCAATACTCCGCCAGCAAGAAAACACAAATCATCTTGTACGGTGTAGATGAGGGAATTCTGCAGGTGGCTCAATACAAACTACCTGATCCCTTGACATACTTTTTTCAAAAACGAGCTTTGCAAGTTAAAACCTACCAAATGTTAGATTTGCTTCTGCCCGAGTTTTCAATTTTTGAACAACTCCAGGCCACCGGTGGAGATGATGGCTTTGGAGCCATCGGAAAAAATCTCAATCCCTTCAAGTCAAAAAGAATTAAGCCCGTGGTCTTTTGGAGTGGAGTTCTTCAGGCTGGGCCAGCAAGCAAAACTTTCGAGTATGAAGTGCCTGACACTTTTAACGGTAACCTCAGGATCATGGCAGTATCTGCAAGTTCTGATGGTTTGGGTAGCATCCAAACTGATACAGTGGTGCGTGGAGATTTGATCATCACTCCCAATGTTCCCGTGTTTGCAAGTCCGCAAGACGAATTCGTTGTCGGTGTCAGTGTTTCCAATCAAACTGAGGGATCTGGTGAAAAGGCGCAAGTGAAATTGCAAACCACTTCAAGTTCTCATTTTTCGATTTCTGATGGGCAATCGTTAACGATTCCCATTCCAGAAGGCCGAGAAGAGAGCCGAGAAATCAAAGTTAAAACCTTGGACCAATTAGGAAGTGGAGAGCTCACTTTTCAGGCGAGTCTTGATCAAGCCAAGTCTCAAGTGAAACTTGAAGTCAGCGTACGACCCTCTTCGCCTTACCTTCATTTTTTACAAACCGGAATTTTCACAGGCGCGGATGTGGAAATTCAAAATAAGCGAGAGATTTACAAAGAGTATTCAAGCGTTCAAGTGCAGACTTCGGGTTCGCCCATTTTATTGTTGGGTGGCCTGATGGGGTATTTAGAAAATTACCCCTACACCTGTACTGAGCAATTGATCAGTCGATCCATGCCCTTGCTTGTTCTCAAAAGTATGAAAGATTATTTGCCTGATGAGAAAAAATTAAAAACTGATTTTTTAAAGACCATCCAAATTTTGAGAACCCGTCAGATGCCCGATGGTGGTTTTGCTCAGTTTAATCCTTCAAGTGAAGCGGGATCCAATGTGGCCATCAGTCTTTATGCTGCTCACTATCTCATTGAGTCTCAAGCGAAAGGTTTGGATGTGCCTGCTGATTTGATGGAGCGGATAAAAAAGTATCTGCAGTCCAGCGCAGTTTTAAACAACAGCCAGCAAATCACCCAAGCCAGACGTTGGGCCTACGCACTTTATTTAAGTGCAAGACTTGGTATCGTAAATGGGGCCTCGCTTGCTGAGCTCAAACGGCAGCTCGACAAGGATTATAAAAATGTTTGGAATCAAGATGTCACTGCACTTTATTTAAGTGGAACCCATTCTCTTTACCGACAAGAGGATGTCGGTGAGAAGCTGATTCAAAAGTTCAGGTTGGGAGATTTCAAAAATCGGGATTTGGATGATTACTTAGATCCTCTGAATCAAGATGCCATCTTGCTTTACATGGCGGGAAAGCATTATCCGATTCTAGTCAAAGATTTGATCACGCCGGAATCCCTCAAGAAGTTGATACAGCCATTAAATGAAGGGCGCTATCAAACTCATTCTGTGGGCTGGCTGATGATGGCCTTTGACGTGTTGTCATTGGACCCAGGAACTTCTAATAACTTGTCTCAGCTCAAGCTTGAGATTCAAAAAAAGACCTTAGAGCCTTCAAAGCTCAATCCTAAAACTTGGACTCTCACCAACCAAACATCGTCTGTCAAACTAGTCGGTGTTGAGGGTCCTTTGTTTTACAGCTTCCAAAGTTCTGGATTTGATAAGAAGCAAACTCCCATCACAAAGGGATTGGAGATATCCAAGCAATACAGAAATGCAGCAGGGGATGTGATCAAAGAAGTGAAGATGGGTGAAGAATTGGTCGTGCACATTCAAGCTCGAACTTTAGATGATAAGACTTATCCTCAAGTGGCCATTGTTGATTTGATACCTGCAGGGTTTGAGATCATTGCTGAAAATCACAATCCCGTGGTCGACGGTGGGGGATTATCAGGCGAGGGTGAAGAGGGCTTTGATGAGCCCTATGAATATGAAGAAGGGGCTTTCATCAACCTATTGATGCCGAAGGTTTATGCTCAAAACAAAACAACTTTGCAACCCATGGAAACACAATTTGTTGAGACCCGTGAAGATCGAATGATTTTGTATGTGACTGTGACTCCAGACTTAAAAGAGTTCACCTACAGGATGAAGGCGATCAGCAAGGGACAATTTCAAGTGCCTCCGGCATTTGCTGAAGGTATGTACAACCGAGAACTTCAATTTTTAGGTTCGAAGTCTGTGATTGATGTCAAAAATCCTTAA
>CAZPBD010000047.1:0-21733 GCA_964584655.1 uncultured Pseudobdellovibrionaceae bacterium
GGTGGTGGTGGATATCCTTCCACTGTGCACCTCTGGTGAATGTGCTGGCTGAGTCTTAATTTGTCTTCGAATTTTAAATCCACTCTTTGAGCGATTCTCATGGCCTCGTCGCTGATACTTTGCATGCTTACGGCTGGCAAAGTTGAAATAAATCGAGTTTCGATGCCCGTTAATGTCAGCGCATAGTTCGAGTTTTCTTTAAATTGAGTTTCTAGTTTTTTACCTACGATTTCAAACCAAGAGTCGATCAGGCGTTTTCGTCTTTCATAGTTTGTCGACTTCACGGTGCTGATATCTGTGACGGCGAAATCGTTATTCAGTGCAAATCTAAAAATTTCGATGTCTCGAGCTTCAAAAAGTCCGAAGTTGGCATCGGATAAAAAGGCGGTGTGATAACCGGCTTCTTTTAAAGCCATAATGTCTTCTTTCACGATCTCCATCATTTTTTGCAAAACTTTGCTATTGGTTCCCCCGCCCCACTCGCAATAACTGCAACTGTAAGGACAACCTCGCGTGGTTTCTAAAACAACAAAGGGTTCAAGTCCCTTTTCATCAGCATACTGACGCAAACCTTTCAAATATTCCACGTGATCGCGGAAGATCGAGTAATCAGGTAAAGGAAATGCTCGCTTCTTTTCTGAACGCAATTCCCACTCGATGTCAGTGGGATCCGGCATCTGGGAATTTTCAAAGTACTGATTGATGAGACTTTCAAAAAATATTTCCCCGGGTTTTGTAGGCCTACAAATGTAATCGTATTGAGTTCTGGATTTCAAAAATTCAGGCTCATGGGTGCCGATGTGAGGACCACCTAGAACAAGAGTCTTTTTGGGGTCAGACTCTTTGAGAGTTCGAGCGACACTATCAACCAGGTCATAATTCCAAATGTAGGAACTAAATAAAACAACATCACAGTCCTTCACTTCGTCTGCGATTTCTTGACTACTTTGATATCTGTCGTAGGCAAACGGTGGATTTACCCATTCGATACGATCATTGTATTTTCCATAGCGTTGGTAATGGCTTTTGATACAAATCCACGTGGTCACATTGACCATGCACCAATCCGCATGGGGAGGATTTACGAAAGTGACTTTTAATTTTTTATTTTCCAACTGAAGCCCCACTGCTTTTCTTTTTTTCTTTTGCGTATTTAAAAGTCTCTTTGAATACGCAGGTCTGCAGATCATTCACTAAATGTTTGTAATCTTGCTTGATAAAACAAGTGAAAGGACACTTTGAATAGAATTCACACTTCATGCAATCATATTTTGCTAAAAAATTCTCGACGATTTCGCTTGTTTGAAGATTTTTAGTATTTGAGTGCTTCAGCAGCGGCGCCCCTGAACATCCAACGGGGCTTGTGTTGTTAGGCATGATTGTAATGCTGCGCCCCCGAGTGCATCGCATCTGACTTTGAGCCTCGTTGGATAAAAAATTTTCCACATTGATACAATCAGGGAAGTGATCCAACAAAAACTTATTGAATTCTAATAGTTCTGATTCCGCTGGCATCAGATCAACCGAATTTTCAAGGGCTGGAATTAATGAATCCCAATCAATGGGAAATAGATTGTACAGAAATTTAAATGTCGGGTCGCCCGCCATGACTCGCTTGATATTGGGTCTGGTGATCACACAGCTGGCCATCTTAATAACAGATTGAAATTTCACGACGTTATTCTTAAAGATCTCGAGGTTTTTTTGATTAAACCTACCTGACGGATCGTAACTGATATTAATTTGTAAATCATGCCGCTGAAAAAACTCAAGAAGTAAATCAGTTTCTGTTAACACCAAATTAGTAATAAAATTGAAAGTGACCTTTTTACCTGCCGGCAATTGATCCTGAATTTGGGTGACCAATTGTGAGTAATGAGTTAAAAATCCGCTTCGAATGAGCTGATCTTGAAAAAGCTCGCCGCCCATGACGTGAATATGAAACTCTTGCATGGGGGAATTCTTAATATATTTAATGACGTGTGGAACTTTACTTAATATTTCCGGACCGGACATTCCTTCAATTGCTTTGTGATCTTGATGACAAAACACGCAGGATAAATTGCAGTTTTCAAAAAGACAGAGAACAACTTCACCAAACTGGACCAGCTTTGGTTCAATAATTTTGAGTATAATGTCTTGGGGAATTTCCGTTGTCGTCACTCGAAAAGTCTACAATCAAATTTTCAAGTCTGGCAAAGGTTCGAAGCTGACTTAACGCAACAAAGATTACGCAAAAATCCAAGACCCTGTTTGAGTGTCGTAAGTCATTACGAACTGGGTATTCATATCGACTTCCATATCTTCCATCAATCCGAAGATTTTATTTCCATTGCCAAAAATAAAGGCTGAATTTTCAGTTAAATCGCCATTTGTTTTAAACAAAATCTTATGATTAGGTTTTGGATGATCAGGCATTGTGAAACGTACACCTGAGGTCAGCACGACTTCTGAATCGATATTTCCAATTATGCTGGCCTCAACGGGCAAGCTACTTGTTTCACTCAGCTTTTTGGCTGAATCCTTTTGGGATGTTGCAAAATGAGAGACAAATGAGCGAAGGCTGACGAGAGCTAGGCCAAGACCACCCAGTAAAAATCTTCTTTTCATGCAATACCCCTTATGTCTAAAATAAAGGGTAATTGAGCAAAATGACAATGTCAAATTGGCGTCGGAGCGACTCGATTTGAGAATGGACAAGTATGAATTTAAAAAATAAAGCTGGATTTTCGCTTGTCGAAATCATGGTTGCAGTTGGAGTTATGAGCGGCGTTACGCTAGCCATTGGCCAGTTGCTCTCAACAATGAACAAAAATTTTAGAAGAGCTGAACTCCGAGAATCTGTGAATCAGGATCACCTTGAATTCGAAACTTTGCTGATGGGTCGGGATGCTTGCACGAATACCTTCGGTCCACTTGGATCACTTGCAGGTGCAACACCAGCAGCACCGATTCCGGTACCAACACTGAGAAATGGTGCCTTGGCACCGGGTGTGGTGATGTTCGATCCAGGAAATCCGGCTGCGAACTATTTTCCCCGTCCGCCGGCGTTAGATACACAAGCTAAGTACAGACTGATCAATATCGAAGTTATCGGATTTACGGCACCCAATCAATTCAGGGTGAATTTTCGATACCAATTTACAAATCCTGAGATTTCACCTCGAGATTATTTTCGAGTTGGAAATTATCAAGCCACGTTCGCAGCCGGTGTCGTGACCAGCTGTAACAATGAAAAAGCAAATGAGTATGATGCAATTTATTTGAATCGAACAACAAATGAAGTCAAAGAAGGAAACCTTGATATTGTCGGAAGGCTTCACGTGGAACCCACTGTGGCTGACCCTTTGACCACGGGTTATATTTACGCCCGAAACTTTTTTGTCACATCAGATGAGAGAAAAAAACAGGACATTAAACGAATCGAATTTCCAATGCAGAAAATTTTAAAAATTCGGGGTGTGGAATTTGACTGGATTCTTGGTGGCCAGCACGATTGGGGCGTGATCGCACAAGATATAGAAAAAGTATCTCCAGAATTGGTCCACTCAATTGGTGAGGGTCAAAACAAAACCGTCAATTATAACGGCCTTGTTGCACTTTCAATTGAGGGACTCAAAGAACTTCAAAGTGAAAATGATAGACTCAAAAGAGAAGTGAGTTCACTTGAAGATCAAGCGACGGAAATAAAAAAAGCGATTTGTAAGAAAAAGTCTCAGCATTCTTTTTGTAAATAATAAGGAGTTCATCACATGATTAAATTATCCAGCCTTACAGGAGTCCTCATTGTTAGCGAATCTTCGCTAGCTCAGGTGCCCGCTGGCCCAAGACTTTATCCGGCCACGATCAATACTGCCAACGGCATAACCACTGCAGCAACAGGAAATAGTTTGGTTCTGGGCACTCTTGTCGCCGGACTTCCTCAGGCTCAGGCAGGCCAGGAGTTTAAAGCCTCAAAAATTTGGGGTGCAGTTTGGAATGATTACGCCGATTTTCAAAAACTCAACGATCAGCTGATCTACGGAAAAGCCTATTACGACACGGCAGAGGGTGCAAAAATTTGCACGCAAAGATGTCAGATGGCCGTGATGGGTCTTGCTACGAATACATTTGGACTTTCAGTTGGAAGCGGGGCCAACTACGGTCTCGAAGTTCCGATCGCTGTTGCAGGTTGGGCCCTTGCCTTTGTCGACAAAGAATATCCTTGCGGAACACCACTCACAAATGATGAAAACGGCAACTTAACCGAAATGACTATGCAGGAAAAACAAAACTACCCAGAAAGAATGGTCGCGACTTACAAGAAAAAAGAGTACGACCAATTTTTCGGTCCAAAAGAAACCCAAGTTGAAGTGAATGGTCGCCACTGGGTGAAAGTGAAATAGTGAAGATAAATAAAAGGGGCGCGACATTAATTGAAACCCTAGTTGCTGTTGCAATTTTAACGGTGCTGATTTCTTCAGTTGCCTATCTTTTTACAACGTTTAACCGCCAATCTGCGCAGTTAGAGAAGTTAAAAGACGTAAACCTAGCAATGACAAAAATTAGGACACTTCTTTCGCAGCGTGAAGCCTGCTCTCGGACTTTTAGAAGGTCGGCGTCGCCCGCAATCGATCCTGTCAATGGCCCCGTCACTTTTCTTTTATCTGAAGAAGGACCCGTCTTACCTGCCCCCACTTTTGGTGTCGTTGCCTACCAAGTGGGAACCGAGATATCCCCTAACGTTATCATACAGGGCATGAGAACAGCAGATTTAGCAGTTATGCCAGTTGGAGATCTTCTACCTGGTGATCGAGCCATGCAGCTTCTTATTAATTTTCAAATCACAGGAGATGTTTTTCCAGGTTTAAATTATCAAACAGAGAGATCTGTTCCCATCTACATGACTTACAATGCTGGAGTATTCGTTGAGTGTATCACGACCGGACACGTTGGAACGGATCAAGAATATCTGGGACATTTTCAGGACGACGTCAGACCAGATCTGACTCACTTTATCGGCGATACGACACCTCAAGCTGCTCCCTTCAATGGCTTTAATTTCATTCTTGGAATACGAGGCACACTTGAAATCGAACCCACGGCCTTGCTTCCGCTTCTTACAGGATACGCTTCAGCTCAAAACTTTGTGGTAATGTCAGATGAGCAAGAAAAGGAAAACATCAAAACCATCTCAAATCCGCTGGAACATCTCAAATCTTTAAATGGTTACACCTATGTATTCAAAGACACCAAAAGACCCGATGTTGGACTGCTCTCGAAAGACCTAAAAAACCACACACCTTTAGTCAAAGTTCTCGAGGATGGAACAGAGGCCGTGAATTACAACGGAGTTGTGGGACTTCAGGTTGAAGCCACGAAGGCTTTGTATCAAGAGCAAGTCGAACTGAGAAAACGTTTGAAAAAAGTAAAACGCGAACTTCGACAAATCGCTGAAGAGATCTAGAAAATATTAAAATAAATACTGAAATACAAAGACTATGCGATGGGTGCTGTCATCATGATGACAGCCTGACCCTTAACGCAAATATCACCGTTCGATTTTCGCTTAGCTAAAGTTTCCACAGTGCCGATTCCCTTTTCTTTTCGAAGAGCAATCAGTGTCATGGAAACTTCGATTTCATCACCCACGTAAATGGGATTTGTGAATTTCATATCTTGTCCAAGATAGATGCCATTACCACCAAAGGTCTCGACTAAACATCGCGAGAAAAAACCGCCCATGAGCATTCCATGGGCGATGCATTTTCCGAACTTTGTAGTTTTGGCGTAGGCCTCATCAACGTGAATAGGATTGTAGTCCCCTGTCACTTCAGCAAATTTTTGAATCATTTCCTGAGTGATCACGTACTGATATTTTTTTGAGTGTCCTACATCATAAGTCGACAGCATAAATCCTCACAAAATGTTGGCAGCTAATTCCGCGAGCTCAGATCTTTCACCTTTTGTGAGAGTTACGTGAGCGGCTATAGGGTGACCTTTAAATTTTTCCACTGCATAAGTCAAACCCGAGTTGGCTGAATCAACGTAAGGATTGTCGATCTGATAGACGTCACCGGTCAAGACCACTTTGGTTCCTCGTCCGGCACGCGTCACGATGGTTTTAATTTCGTGTGGTGTTAAATTCTGAGCCTCATCCACGATCAGATACTGCTTAGGGATTGATCGTCCCCGAATGTAAGTGAGCGGCTCAATGTTCAACATTCCTTGGTTGATCAGCTCTTGCGCCCGTCCTGCTGCTTTTTTATCAGCACCCATGAGGAACTCGACGTTATCAAAAATTGGCTGCATCCAAGGATTTAACTTTTGCTCGATATCTCCAGGCAAGAATCCGATATCACGGCCCATTGGAAAAATAGGACGAGACACAAGCAATCTTTGAAAGGTTCCCATGTCCAAGGTTTTGTGAAGTCCGGCTGCAATCGCAAGTAAGGTTTTACCAGTTCCCGCTTTTCCAACCAAAGAGACAAACAAAATCTCGTCGTTTAATAAACAGTCCATAGCAAAAGATTGCTCGACGTTTCGTCCGTGAATTCCCCAAATGCTATGATCAGGACTATTCAATGGAACAAGAGCTTGTTCTTGAAAGTGAAATCTTGCGATGGCTGAGTGATTGGGATTGGATTTGTCTTTCATGATCACGTACTGATTGGCGATCAGCTTGATGCCCGTGAATTCCAATTTTTTGTTTCGGTAGAAACTATCGATCTGCTCGGGTGTTAGTTCGATTTCTTGGTAACCCTCGTACATGTTTTCTTGAGAAACATTATTCGGTTCATAATCTCGAGCGGGAATTCCGTAAACGTCAGCTTTGATTCGAAGATTAATATCTTTCGTGATCAATTCGACTTTGTGACGAGGATGTTGTTTCTGAAGTCCTATGGCTGTCATCAAAATCCGGTTGTCTGCTTTTTGTAAATCAAGTTCAGCTGGAAGGCTGGCCATCATTAAATCCGAATTCACATAAACTGTGGCCTCTGAATTATCGAGCAACACACCTTGCGCGAGTGATCCTTTAGATCTGAGAACGTCAATAAATCTTGAAAAATGTCGGGCGTTTCTTCCGTTTTCACCTTGATCGCGTTTAAATCGATCGATTTCTTCGATGACAGAAATTGGAATATGAATATCAGCATCGCCAAACTTAAGAAGCGCAAGGGCATCAAAAAGAATGACATTGGTATCAACTACAACTTTATTTCTTTTTTGAGAAGGGCCGCTTTTAGACAATTTTGTCCTCCGTGTACTTGTGACGTAATTTGTAGGAGCCTACATGCGCCTACAAATTAAGTTCACACCACAGCAAGACCAAAGTCTACGAACATTTAACGACTGGCTTGGCTAGGAACCTGAATGTCTCCGTTGTCAGTTTTCAGGGTCGCTGAAACATTTTCGATGAACTTCACAAAGTGCTGCAAAGCCAAATCGTTGGTACCAGCTAAGAAGTCGGCACCACAGCGAAACACACCTTCGGCTGTTATAAATCTTTTGTTTCTCATACGAACAACAAAGGGAAAATAGGTTTTGTGATTTAGGTAAACTCGCATCGCAATCTCTTGGCCTTCATGAAAATAGGAACTCACGCCCTCGGTGTTAAATGCAACACCGTTTTGAGAGATGTCGTAAAGTGCAACTTTCAAAAGGCCTTTTTCAGGGATCACGGCAAAGGCGCCCACAAACTCAGTCAAAAGGGTTCGTTTAACGACGCGTCGCTCGCTGTTGAGGATCTCTTCTCGGGCCTCTTGCATATCAAGCACTTCTGCCGGCTTCTCGTTTTTTGCTTTTTCTTCAGAATTTCGACCCTTTAGACGCTTTGAAATATCTATGATTTGACCCAAATGGCCCTCCACTTTGTCTTTATTTCATCGGCGTAAAGTCAAAAGGACTTTATTCCTTTCAAAAACAATTGAATGTCTTGATCATTCCCACAGGAGTATTAAAATTAGATGATGAGATTGTGGATCCCGGTCGCCCTTAGTCTAGTCTTGCATTTGATGATTTCAACGGGGATCTATGTTTGGAAGCCGACTGTTGATCCTCTCAGAACACGCCTGCCAGTGGAAGTGACCTACAATACAAGCCCTAAGTCTGGGTTGCCGAAGGATCTATCCAAACCCTACATCGCCAAACTGGATGTCCCTGAAAAACTTAAGTTTGAAGACAATCAAATTGCTGACTTTGCCTCACAAGAACGAGTTCGAGTTTTACAAGAAACCCAAGCTCGAAATTCGGGTCTGACTAAAAACAGAAGCTCCGGTCCAAAATTCCTACAGCCTTTTCAAGACGACTTAATTCAACAGGAAGCCGCCCGACAAAAATCAAACTTTCAAACTTTCACTGATGGTGTCGAAGTCTTCGATGCAAAAAAAGAAATCAACCTATTGAACTCGGGGCCCTCGACCATTAGCCAATCCTTGCCCGACAAAGTGGCCCTCGGTTCAATGACAATACTCAATACCGATCGTCATCTTTTTTATTCGTTCTACTCGAGGATGGAAACTCGTAGTTATTCTCGCTGGAGCGACATAGTTCGAAAGGCAATTGATAGCATTCCCTTAGATGTTCAAAGAAAAAAACTAAAAGGTCGAAAGTTGACCACTCAACTTGTGATTTTACTAAAACCCAACGGCGAGTTTCACAGAGCCGAAATTCATTCTGGTTCTGGTGTCCAAAAGCTCGATATCTCACCGGCCCTGGCCTTTCAAGAGGCTCGCATTTTCCCTAATCCTCCAGCTGAGATGGTCAGACCCGATGGGTTCATTCATATCAGCGCAAGCTTTACTGTCGACTTTAGACCTGTCCAGTAGAGTCTTACTGATTTATTTCTGCTAAACTGTAAAAGCATGAAATCACTCCTTCTCACTTCGATATTTCTTTTTTCTCTTCCATCAATGGCACTTAATTACGAATTTGGATTGTCCTTCGCAAACAAAAAAAATTCTTTTGATAAGGACAATTATTTCGAAACTGAAAGCTCAACAGCTTCAGCCTCTCTCTATTTTTCTGAACAAATCGCACTCGAACTGAGTTACACAGATGCTAAAGCGAAGCGAAATGAAAAGCCCGCCGGCGGTAACACGACTGAAACATTTCAACGAACCGAAGTGATCGGTGCCGATCTCATTTATGTTTTGGTAGACCGAAAATCTTGGATCCAACCCTACGTCAAAGGGGGAATGGCGCAGTTAAAAAGATCACAAACGGTTTTTGTTGTCGAATCCAATGATCTGGAAGAACTCGATATCGAAACAGCTGTCATTCCCAGTTATGGTGCTGGAATCAAAATTAATATCACCAAGTCACTCTCGGTGCGAATATCCTACGATGTCTGGCAAACACCTGTTGGTGGCGGCACCACCAGCAACGACAGTCAAATGCGCGCTGGATTATCTTGGATGCTCTAGTATTGAATGAAACCACTTTATAATTTTAAAAACATTCTTCTCAGTCTCGTTCTGGTCGCAACCAGTGGTTGTTACACATTGAAAAGTGCCTATCACCAAATGTCTCTTTTAAATTCCCGCGAAGATTACGAGGACGTTCTCAAAAAACCCGATCTTAAACTCGAACAAAAAAATAAAATTTTATTTGCTCAGGAAGTATTGAGCTTTGCGAAAAATGATCTGGGCCTGAATTCCAACGGGAACTACTCAAAAATTGTCATGCTGAATCGCTCCTACGTCACCTATGTGGTCAGCGCTGCTGAGCCCTGGAGTCTCAAGTCTTACGATTGGTATTTTCCGATTGTTGGGACTGTCCCCTATTTAGGTTTTTTTTCTGAAGCCGAGGCTTTGGAAGAAGAAAAAGATTTAAAGAAAAAGGGATTGGACACTTACCAGCGAGGTGTTTCAGCCTATTCCACATTAGGTTGGTTTCGAGACCCCCTGCTATCCTCCATGCTCAGATACGATGATCACACTTTGGCAGAAACATTGATCCACGAACTGATCCACACCACTTTTTGGGTGAAGAACAGTGCTGAGTTCAATGAAAGACTGGCCAGTTTTCTGGGGCGCAAAGGAGCTCAAATCTTTTATCAGAAAAAAGAAGGCAAAGATTCGGCAACGTCCAAACTGATTGCGGATGAGGCCTTTGATGAAAAACTTTTCTCTGAATTTATCACTTTGGAAGTGAAGCTTTTAGATCAATGGTACAAAGAACTCAAAGAAGAGAATCGATCCTTAGAAGCAAAAGAAAATCGTATCAAAGAAATCCAGACGAAGTTTGAATCAACAGTGCTAAAGAAAATGAAAACAGATTCTTGGAGCCGCTTTTCTCAAATGAAATTGAACAATGCAAGACTTGTGATGTACCGAACTTACCTCAGTGACTTTTCTGCCTTTGAAAAGCTTTGGGAGCTGACCGAACAAAATATTGGTACCTTCCTGAAAGCTTGCGAACCCTTAAAAAACTCCATGGATCCCGACAAGGAACTTCAAAAGATTATCACTCAGCTTCAACCTCTTAAGTAAGCAAGGTCTTGAAGAATCTTTGAGAAGCCTTGAACCCAATGTTTTGAAACATTGAGGCAAGGAATATAATGAAAACTTTTTCCTCCGCTATGAAGAAAAGTTTCTTCACCTTCCATCGCGATCTCTTCTAAAGTTTCAAGACCGTCCACAACAAATGAAGGTGCATAAACCGCTAAGGTTTTAACACCGCTTTCTGCTAAGCCTTTCAGGTGATGGTCAGTGTAGGGCTCGATCCATTTGACAGGGCCTAAACGGGATTGAAAGGAAACCGACCATTGATCACTTGTTAAGCCCAAACCCTCTGCCAAAGATTTTGCGGTCATCATGGATTGGGCTTTATAACATCTACGATTCTGAGCTTTCGCTGTCTCACAGCACTGACTGTCAGCATAGCAACCCGGTGTTTTTTTGACTTGAGAAACTGGTAATCCGTGAAAACTAAAAAGAAGATGATCAAACTTTTCTGGAAAATTTTTAAGATCCTGCAGGCAAGCCCTTACATACTCGGGATGATCATAAAATTCTGAGAGCTCTTTGAAATCTAACTGGATCTTTTTTTCTTTTGCGACCAGTGAGACTTTATTTAAACTTGAGGCGGTCGTTGCCACTGCATACTGAGGATACAAAGGAGCCAGAATCACTTTGTTGATTCCCAACTTTTGAATTTGATTCAGAGCCTGCTCGATGGAAGGAGTTCCGTACCGCATTCCAAGAACAACGAAGTATTGATCACCCAATTCTTTTTGCAAATTTTCAGCAAACTTTTCTGAGTAAAAACGAAGTGGTGAGCCTTCCGGCATCCAGACCTTTTGATACTTCACAGCTGATTTTTTTGCACGAAGTGGAACAATCAGTCTTTTGAAAAGAAGCTCTCTGACTATTCTTGGAGCATCAATCACGTCTTTGTCCGTTAAGAACTCAGCTAAGTATTTTTTAACTGACTCAACGTCACTGTTTTCAGGTGTTCCAATATTCATCAAAAGAACTGCCACTTTATCCATAAATACCTGCCATTTTTTTTGCTAAATTCTTATTATATTCTAAAATTTTGGATAATCCCAAACCACCCAAGAAATTTCCTGTGACGAAATAGTCTTTCTTTGAAAACGGATCAGAGTCCAACCACTTTTCAAGTGCCAGATCATAATGGACATAGGCTTTTGGCCAACGAATGACAGAAGCTTGATCCCAAGCCTGGTCTTCACCAAACATCCGGATCCGATCTTGCCTAATTTTTTCCAAAACTTCTTGATCAGTCGATTGGTTGATATCAGGATTGAGAGCTCCCCCTAAAATCCAAGACTCGTTATAAAGTTCTCCCCGATTTTCGAATATCTGTGAATTTGCAAGAACACCTAAACTGTTCATGCCTTCTGTCGAAGGAAATAAAACACCGAAACCAAAAATCTTATGTTTCACTTTTTTAAAGCCTAATGTGACTCGAACAATTTCCAGTTGATCCATTTCTTTCAAATCCAGATCAGGATCAAGCTTTTGCAAATCTCGAAAGCCTACAGCTAAAACTTTTGGGCTTTGAATTTCACCTAAGCTTTGAATTTTTTTATGCACAAATGAAACCCCAGACTTCCTTAGGAATTCTGCGGTGGTTGACATCAACTGGTGAATTCCCAATGGAGGTGCCACTATTTGTCTTTTCGTCTGACTGGATTTTCTTGGAAAGACGAGACTGGCTGAAAGCTGCCTCACATCTCCCGCGTAGATCCCTTGTAAAAAAGGACTGATCAAATATTGCAAAATCTCGTCGTTGAAAGCTCGCTGGGCCCAGCTCTCAACTGTTTCATATTTAAAAGGCATCATTTTCGATTTGAAAAAGAAGAATCGGGGCATGAAAAAACCAAACAACTTCAAACTTGTAAAAAAGGACAGAGGCCAGCGCCTCAGCCCACGACGATAAATAAATTTAGCTCGAGCTGACTTCTGTGGAAAGAGCAGTGGACAACCCACCTCTTTCGCTAACGACTCCAAATCTTTGGATGCCAGCAACGAATTTGCAGCAGCTTCAATTTGCATCTCAGGTTTGACTTCTGTTTGAAGCATTCCCCCAATAGGTCCATCATGAAATACCTGAACAGGAAAACCTTCTTTGAATAAGAAGTAAGCCAAAGTCAGACCTGAAAAACCGCCACCAGCTATAGAAATAAGGGGTTTTGTACTTTTCATATCGCTTGGCTAAAGGTTCTAGCCTCGGGTTTTTGAGTTCGATATCTTCGATCAAAAAACAAACATGCATTTCTTAAAAACGGACGACCTAAATCTGTGAGCTTCAAAAGCTCTCCATGAATTTCTACAAGGCCATCTTCTAGCATTTCCTTTAAAAATTCTTTTGCATCAGCCAGTTGATGATTCTGAAGTTTTACCTCAGACAATGTCATAAATTGCAAAATCTGAACTCGGTCTTGTTTATCTTCTTCGGTCAGCACATGACCTCGGAAGGTGGCAAGAGCTCCAGACTTGATTTGATCCTCATACAAGTTTAGAACCTTTTCGTTTTGATGAAAAGAATGGGGTGTTTCAGAAATGCTACTAACACCCAAGCCCAGCAACACATCCGTTCTTTGATCCGTGTATCCCATAAAATTTCGATGCAGCTTCTGGGTCCGCAGTGCTGCAGCCAATCCATCCTGGGGTCTGGCAAAGTGATCCATCCCAATTTCTTGATAACCACCACTGATCAATTTTTGTCGAGCCATTTCGTAAAGAGCTCGTTTGAGATTGGGTTGAGGCAAATCCTCATCCTTAAAAAGTCTTTGAGCAGGTTTAATCCAAGGAACAAGGGCAAAACTGTACAGGGCGATTCTGTCAGGCTTGAGAGTCAAAGTTTGCTCGATGGTCTGCTCAAAACTTTCCAAAGTTTGCTTCGCTAAACCGTAAATCAAATCAAAATTGACCGATTTATAACCAAGACTTCTGGCTTCTTCCGTCATTTTTTTTGTCATATCAAAGGGCTGAATGCGATTCACAAGTTTTTGCACTTCAGGATTGAAATCCTGAACTCCAAGGCTAATGCGGGTGATACCACATTCATACATCGCTTTTAATTGCTCAAAGCTCGTTCTTCTAGGATCCACTTCCACTGAACCTTCAAACTCTGAAGAGTTCTTCTTAATCTTGCCCATGATAGCTGACAAAAGCCGAGTCAATTCTGCAGCTGACAAAAAGGTGGGAGTGCCGCCCCCTAAATGAATCTGCCGACAAGGTCGCTCACGCAGTTCGGGAACAAGTTTTAAATAGGTTTCAAATTCTGTAATCAACAAATCCACATAGGGTTGCTCTTTTTTGTGATCTTTTGTGATCGCCGTATTGCAACCGCAGAAGGTGCAAAGAGTTTCACAAAAAGGAATGTGCAAATAAAGGCTCCAAGTGGAATCATTCGCATTCAATGTGGCCTTTAAATGTTCAGTCCACTCAGTTGCTGTGGGAGTTTGATTCCAGTAAGGCACGGTCGGGTAGCTTGTGTATCTTGGAACTGGAGCATCATACTTTTTAATCAAACTTTGAATGGATAAACTCATGATTCACCAAAAGCTTTGCGAATGGTTTGGATAAACGTGTGCACATTGGCCTCAGGAGTCTTTGGTAAAATCCCATGTCCAAGTCCACTGACCCACCCGGCTCTTTGTTCAACTGTTAAACTTTTCCAAGTGGCAATGTAATCACTCAAATATTTTTTCAAATCATCAGGACTGCAATGAAGCAGAGCCTGATCAAAATTACCTTGGATAAATCCAGGCACATTCAGTTCGTTTCGCGATTTTCTTAAAAATTGTGGCAAATCCCATCTGTGATCAAATCCAAAGCCTGTCCAGGGCGCAGATAGCAAATCAGAACTTAAAAATGCAGTTTGTGTGCCTTTCGAATAATAACCCAGCTGATGAGGAAATCGCTGAGCTAATTTTTTTAAACTGGGCACAACATATTGTTGAAACAAAGCGGGGCTTAGCTCGCCTGCGGCCGTATCAAAAATATGAACGACCTCTGCCCCAGCTTCTAATTGTTTTTGAATCGTGTAGATGTGAAGTGTCGACATGGCTTCTGCAAATTTCGGAAAAAGATGCATTTGCGCTTTTGTTTTTGTCAGCGAGCCCGAATGCCCACCTTCACAGGCATAAACAAATAAAGTCCAGATACCACCGACAAAACCGATCAGACTTTTATCCTTAGGTAACTTTTTCCGAGTCAAGCCCATGGCCTGGCCTTGGAAGTTCAAAAAATCGCAAACCTCGTCTGCAGGCTTTAACTTTCCGATGGAATCTTGATCCAATTGAAAACTCAATCGAGGTCCTTCTTCGGTATATTTTAAACCCATACCTAAAGCTTCCAAGGGAAACAATATATCTGAAAACAAAATGGCCACATCAAAATCGAAATCTTGGATTGGACCCCATGCAACTTCTGCAGCCAGTTCTGGAACTTTACAAAGTTCTTCAAATGAGTGCTGCTTGCGGAGAGCCTGGTAATGGTTGTGATAACGACCGGCCTGCCTCATGAACCAAATGGGTGGCACGGCTTGCGGAACTTTTTTGAGTGCATTTTGAAATTTAAAATTTCCAGTCATGAGGGGTTCTCCTGGTTAAAAATCCATTGGTAGCCGATGCCTCGAACAGACCTGATAAATTGATCTTGATCGTCTGAGATCAGTTTCTTAAGTCGAACAATGGTATTATCGATGGTTCTAAAATTGAGGTCCTTTTCTGGGCCCCAAACAGTGTTCAAAATTTCATCCCTAGAAACAGCTTCTGGTGATTTCTTCACAAGAAGCTCTAAAACCTGTAAATCCTTGGCCGCAGGAAATTCGATCTCTCCTGATTTTTTTTTGATTTTCATTTCAGAAAAATGAATTTCACAGTCAGGAAGCTTTAAAATATGAGTCACTGGATGGCTTTGCAAAACATGTTCAATACGAATCAGAAGTTCTTTTAAATGAAAGGGTTTCGGGATGTATTCCTCAGCACCAAGCTCGTAGCCTTTTAATCGATTCTCAGCATCACTTTGAGCTGTTAAAAAAAGAATGGGAACTTTTGAGATCTTTTTGATTTCTGCTGCCACTTCAAAACCAGAACCATCAGGAAGGCCCACATCTAGAATCGCTAAATCGAAGTGTTGGTTTTTAATTTCAAGCATGGCCTGCTGGATAGTTTGACATAAAACCACTGAAAAAGTTTTAGAGAGTCTTTCCTTTAAAACGGGCCCCAAAGAATGATCGTCTTCTAATAAAAGGATTTTTTTCATAATTAGGCTCTGCCCGGTAATTTAATTTGGGCAACGAAACCACCTACAGGATCATTTAAGAATTCGAGCTGTCCATTTTGTCGATGAATCAACAGTCGACAGAGGAAAAGTCCAATGCCATTTCCCGAACCTTCTTTTTGAAGGAGTGGTCCTTGTCCAAGTTTGATGAGCGATCCTTTATAACCGGGTCCTGAGTCTTTCACCTCGATCAAAACTCGACCACCATCGATCACTTTCGTTGAGATTTGAATTTTTTGTGATTTTCCGTGGGTCACAGAGTTTTGAATCAAATTTCTTAAGACACTTAAAAATGTTCTTCGATCGGCACGGACTTTGACATCATGATCCAAAGTAATTTGTAAATCGTCCCATTCATTTCTGAGGGATTCAATCATCTTAGAAAGTTCTAAGTTCTCTTCGATAAAAAGGGCCTGTTCCCCTTGTGAGTAAATCAAAGAGTTTTCCAGCTGCAAGTCCAATCGATTTATATCTTTCAGTATGCGATCCAGTGATTTGTGCTCTGAAGTTGAGAGATCTTCCTTTAAAACTTCTGCTTGCAAACGAAGTCTTGTGATCGAAGTTTTTAAATCATGAGAAAAAAGATTAAAAAAGTTTTTGAGCTGTTGGTGTCTGGCGTAGTCTTTGATCAATAAATAAATCAAAGTGCCACCACCGCCCAGGATTGCAAATAGAAAGAAGATCCCTTCAGACATCAGCATTCGGTACTTTTTGCTGTCCCCGATTTCTGACAAACCTAAGCTCCACCACCATAAGACCATGGCAGACGTAAAAACCAGCCAGCCAACGGCCAGCCAAATTTTAAAGTTGTGGCGCTTATTGGAATCCATTTCACTCATAGGAAATGCCTTCTGACCACATCCACAGTTCTTTCCAAGTCATCAGCAGTATGAGCCATTGATAAAAAACCGACTTCATAGGCATTCGGAGCTAAGTAAACTCCTTGCTCAAGGCTTGCTAAGAACAAACTTCGAAAGGATTCACCCTGTCCATCAGGGATTTGATCCACTCTTCGAATGGTTTGAGGACTTTTATTATGAATCCAAAATAATGAACCAAAGTGTGAAACGGATAAAGTTGGTTTTAGTTTTTCAAATACTTTGGACAGCTCACCACTAAATTTTTCACCCGTGCATCGCAATTGTTTCCAACCATCTAATCGTTTCATCTTTTGTAAAGTTCGAAGCCCTGCTCGCATCCCCACCGGGTTGGCACTTAAGGTTCCTGCTTGATAGACGGGTCCCAAAGGTGCCACCAAGTCCATGATTTCTTTTTTTCCGCCGTAGCAACCTACTGGGAATCCACCTCCGATGACTTTACCATAGCAAACCAGATCTGGTTTAATATCGAGAAGCTCAGCCATGCCACCTAAGGCCACACGGAATCCTGATATCACTTCATCAAACATAACCAGAGCCCCGTGCTTACGAGCCAGTGCCACCATTTTTTGCAAAAATTCTTTTCTTTGGATGAGAAGTCCATAGTTGGCTGGCAATGGCTCGATGACCACAACGGCGATCTCATGACCACGCTCTGCGAAGACAGTTTCAAGTGCAAGATCATCATCCAGTGGAATCACCAATGTTTCCTTTGCCACATTTTCTGAAACACCTGCGCTGCTGGAGGAGGCCTCTCCGGCTAAACCACTGCCGGATTTCACTAGCAACGAGTCCACATGCCCATGGTAGCATCCATCAAATTTTAAAACTTTTTGTCGTCCCGAAGCAGCTCGTGCCACACGAAGGGCACTCATCACGGCCTCTGTCCCGGAAGAGACAAACCTTAATTTCTCAACAAATGAAATTTCGTTGGTGATCCACTCAGCTAGTTCTAAGGAATACATTTCACAGGCTCCAAAGCTCCAGGCTGTGTGGATCATTTCGAGCACGGCCTCTTGAACTTCGGGATCACGGTGACCTAAAATCATGGGTCCAAAACTCATGCAAAAATCGGTGTACTCTTTTCCTTCAACCGAAACCAGTTTACTTCCACGAGCTTCTTTGAAAAACACCGGAGGACGTCCCAAACCTTTAAAGGATCTGACGGGTGAATGAACGCCTCCAGGGGAAACTAGTTTAGATCTTTCAAAAAGGGCTTCAGAAGTTAATTTTGTCACAAAGACTTTCTCCACTCGGTTTCATTAAAAAAGATTCTGATTTGATCCAGTGGAATTTTGCTTTTGATTGTTTGATAAGTCGAGCCCGGACCGCACGCATGATAAAAATCAATTAATTGCGGATTATCCAAAAGGGCTTTCAGAAAATCAGAGGAGCTTTTCCAAAAAAAGTAGCGAAACTTTGTCAAATCACCCATTTTACAATCCAATTTATAAGTTGCAATATGTCGGCTTTGGTCAAAATGGGGATGATCTTGATGGGTCAAAGTCATCCACTGTAAATTTGGTACCAATGAGGCCACCGGTGGCTGATGCCCTTCTCCTAAGGAATCAAAACATCCTTGAACCCAAAAACCTTTTAATGCCAATTTCTTCCAGGTCTCGAGGCCTGCGGCCCACAGGAACTCATAGTCATTTACTTTTTGATTCCAGCTCTCGGAGCGGCTGATCACATATCCATAGTTTTTTGGTAAGCTCACATTCAGTTCAGTTCTTGTTTTTTGAAGCTGGCTTGAGGACCAGCACAAATCCTGGGCAAACAAAATTTTGCCTTTTTCTTTTTTTAATTTCAGTTCTCGATTGAAAGTTTCAATGCCTTCGGGAGTCTTTCCCCTCACTGTGACCACTTCAAAATCTGTAAAATTCTGATGACTCATTCCCAGTGCCAAGTGACATCCACCGCCGAACGCTTTCAGAAGATTTCTCTCGAAGGTGGCAGATAAAAAAGTGCTTTCACAATTGATGACAGAAATCAGCTTTTTTAAATCATGACGATCCGATCTGACTTCAACTGCAATCGCACCTTGAGCGGCTGCCGTTGGATTTTCACTGATTGGCAAAACCATCCAATTCAATTCTTCTAAAGCTTTCTTTAAAAACTCACGTGTTTGGTGAAACTCTGCCGCTTCAGCGGTCAGCAGTCGATCCATGGCAGCTTTTGCCAAAATCAGACCATCGATGTTTTCATTTTGCAGAAGCTTTTTAACTCGAGTTTGAATGTTACCGCGCACATTTTCAAAAACAACTTTTGAACCCGTGCCGCTGGGAAAAAGTTCTGGCAATAGCTTTGATAGATTCCAACTTCTTCTTGGTGATGAGGAGAAAATTTTAACAGACTTTTTACCAACGGATTTCTTTTTAAAAAGCATGAGATCTTGAGCATCCGCTCGCGGCAAGGTGGCCACGATTTCAGTCTGCCCGCCTAAGTCCGTCGGCAAATCTTTCCAAGAGTGGACCACCATATCAGTTTCACCACTTAAAAGATCAGCTTTGAAGTCTTCGGTAAAAACACCTTTGCTTGGCATTTTCCATAAGGGATCTTCTTGATTTTGATCGCCAAGGCTTTCACGGAAGCGATATTCGATTTTGAGCTCTGAGATCTCTTGTGCCAGTTTTTCGCCAACTTGATAGGCTTGTAGCCTTGCCAAGTCACTTTTTCGACTGCTTAATTTTAGCCGCACAAATCCTCCCAGCCTCCCGGCCGTAGCCACAGCTTTTTGAGAATTTCTTCAGCCACTCGATTGATTGCAACTTCTGAGGCCATAAGCTTTGTTCTCAAAACCACCTGGGTCTTTTGAATCTGCTCCATGATCACAGGCAATGATTCGTAATTCAATTTCTGATTTTGAACGTTAAGGCTTAGGCCCCCTCTGAGATCAAAAACTGACGTGATATTTGAATTGATGAGCTCAACAGCCATCGAATTTTCGATGGGAGCTGCTATGACTAACATCGAACTTAAAACTTTTTCTTCCAAGGACTTGATTTGAATAAAAGGAAATTGAGCTTTCAATGCTTGGGCTTTTTCTGGATTTCTCACGTGCAAATCCACATGACTCACTTTTTTTAACCAAGGTAGAATCTCTTGAGTCAGCATTCCAGCTCCAACGATCGAAACGCAATCGTTGACCACTTTTTTTCTGATAAAGGATCCATAACTTTGCGAGCCCAAATCCGTCAGGTGCTCGGTTCTGACTTTTTTAGCAGCATTGAGCACAGCCTCTCCCAAATTTTTAAGTTCTGGGTGCTCTAGAATAAACTTTTTAAATTGTCCGTGAACTTCTGTTTCCCCAATCAGGGTCGATTGCAAACCACAGACGACTTGTATGAGAAATTGAAGAGCTTTGTAGCCCTCAAAGACCTCGTCGTTTTCAGTGACTTGTGTTTTCGCATCATCCAATTCCCAATTTTTTAAAAAAGCGATTTGCCGCAAGCAAGTTGTCCATGTTGGGACATTCAGCACCAGAGGATTGCCATTTTGTTTGCGATGAACCAAGATGAAGTCTTGCATAGATAATTAGATTACTGGTGTTTTTGCTTTTAAGTGTCACGGAATTGTCATGGAGCTAAAAATGAAAAAAAGCCTTCTCAATATACAACGTCCAAGACTCAATCGACGCAACGCCTCAATTCGAGATTTAGTCAGTGAAACCCGCATATTTGCCTCTGACTTGATCTATCCAGTCTTCATCCAAGAAGGTCAAAAAGTTCGTCATTCTATTCAAACTTTGCCCGGTCAATCTCGACTTTCTGTTGATGAATTAATTCGAGACATTCCAAAGCTCCTTGATCTTGGTCTCACGACCCTCGCTCTTTTCCCGAAAATTTCAGAGTCACTCAAAACTCCAGAAGCCCTTGAAGCCATCAATCCTAAGGGTTTTTTGCCGATGGCTGTGAGAAGATTAAAAAAAGAGTTTCCAGAATTAGTGCTCGTGACAGATGTCGCTTTGGATCCTTATTCAAGTGATGGACATGATGGTCTGGTCAAAAACGGACAAATTCTAAATGATGAAACCGTCGAAATTTTAGCAAAGATGGCAGCTGTACAAGCCGAGGCTGGAGCTGATTTTGTGGGCCCCAGTGATATGATGGATGGTCGAATCAAAGCCATCAGACAAAAATTAGAAATCGAAGGACATACCAACACCGGAATCATCGCCTACACAGCTAAATATGCTTCTCATTTTTATGGCCCTTTTCGGGAGGCTTTAGATTCTGCGCCCCGCGCAGGTGATAAAAAAACCTACCAAATGGATTTCAGAAATTCCAAAGAGGCTTTGCGTGAGCTTCAACTCGATGTTTCTGAAGGGGCTGATATCGTGATGGTGAAACCAGCTTTGAGCTATTTGGATATCATTAAATCATTTAAGATGAAATCTTTGGTTCCAGTGGCGGCTTATAACGTCAGCGGAGAATACGCGATGGTTAAAGCGGCAAGTGCGATGGGTGCTGCCGACCATGATGGACTGATGGTCGAAATTTTAACTTCAATTAAAAGAGCGGGGGCGGACGTGATCTTTACGTATCACGCCCAAGAGATGGCTAAATGGCTGCGCGAGAACCGTTCATAATAGTAAAAATCATTTCGCACTTCATTTTGAATTGCTCTGACTGGTAAGGATTTTTGATTACATTTAAAGTCGCAGGAAAAATTCCGTTCACTTCATTATCAAGTTTCAGAACCAACTTTTTTGAAGTAAAAATTTGAGCCCGCTGAGTCACACTGCGAGTGACGGGTTCTTCTACAAACAACTCAAAACCAATCGGATCAGCTGAAGACATCTTCACTTTATATTGATCATCGATGTTTCTAGAAACTTGAACTTTCATGGTTGAAGTTCCACATTTGAAAATTGTTTTTTCATTGTCACCAGGAACGTAGATGGCTTGTGACACAGAGCCTAAAAATAAAGAAGTAAGTAATGCGATGGTGAAATTCATGTTGCCCCCAAAAGTTGTTATCTTTGGTATTAGCAAAACGAATGCCAGAACATTTAAGAAATTTTGACACTCAAACAAGACTTAATTGATTTCGACAACTTGAACTTGTGAGTGGTGATTCCAAAATGGTGTGGATAACTCAGTGTGGAACCAAATC
>CAZPBD010000048.1:0-20443 GCA_964584655.1 uncultured Pseudobdellovibrionaceae bacterium
TATGTTGTTCACTCCAGGCCCTGACACTGGAATTTCTTTGCAAGTGGCTCCGAACAAAAGAGCACTCGCAATTCCAATTGATGACGTTCGTGGAGTTGCCAAACTTGTTAGACCCGGTGACCGAGTTGATATCGTAGCTGCTGTTGACGTGGGTAAAGGTCAAAATGCAAGACGAGAAGTCGTTGTTCTGATGGAAGACGTACCGATCCTTGCGACAGGTGTCTCAGTTGTAAACAACATCCCACGTCTAATGGAATTAGATGCAACTGGGAAAAATCTGACTCAAACGTCTCTCACAGGAGATACAAAATATAGTACAGTAACTATTGAGGCTTCTCCTAAGGAAGCCCAAGACGTCATTTTTCTGTTGTCCACTTCGCCGGGGAACATTTTCTTTACTTTAAGAAACCCCAACGATCGTACAACAAGACTTCGTCTTCCTAGCTCAACTGCAGAATCTATTCTGGGCAGAGCAGGACTTGATCAAGGAAGTTCAAACTTAGGAACAGGGTTACCGGGACTTCAGACCACACCTGGAGTATTGGGAAATCCTGCTGGAGTTCCAAGAGCTCCCGGTCAGAGACCAAGGAATTAGTTTATGGGGGATATTCATGAAGCGATTTGATTTGATAGCGGCGGCATTGTTAATTGCGTCGTCACTGTCGTTTGCACAGGAAGCACCACCTGATATGCAGGAAATCAATCCGCGTGATGAATTTCGCTCTCGTCAATTTTTAAATCTCACTGTCGGAATCGATGAAGATATCAAACTGCCTCCACTTCCTAAAGATGTGGATTTTGGCGGAACTTTCCGCGAATTCGTAAAGGCTTCGATTTCCCGAGAACTCAATGTTCTCAGGTTTTCTCCTAAAAAAGAAGGCAGTACAGTTCTGACAGTCATTGATACTAAAACTAAAAAAGTAGTCGCAGAATTTAATGTGACAATTAAGAAAAGTCGGCTGGACGGTGTCGCAAATGAAATGCGCGCGCTGTTAGGTGATATCGAAGGAATCGTAATCAAAGTGATCAACAACCGAGTTGTTGTTGATGGCCAAGTTTTATTACCAAAAGACATGAGTCGTATTTATGGTGTGGTTGTTCAGTTTGGTGATCAAGCAGCATCACTTGTGACGTTAAGTCCATTAGCATTGAAGAAAATCACTGAGTATATTTCTCGTGACATCAACAACCCCGAAATTGAAGTTCGTGCCGTCAATGACAAATTGATTCTCTCTGGCTATGCGAATAGCCAAGACGAAAAGGACCGGGCCGAGATCGTTGCAAAAATGTACATGCCTGACCTGATTGTCGACGCCGCTGAAGAAAAGGGTGTCGTGAAAAAGCGAAAGCCCGCAAACGACGGTGTGATTAATTTAATTAATGTTAAAGACGCCCCTTCTGCCCCGCCGGCAAAGATGGTTCAGCTTGTGGTTCATTACGTCGAACTCAAAAAGGATTACAGTAAAGGTTTTCAGTTTGACTGGCGTCCAGGCATTTCAGATGGAAGCGGAATTGAATTCTCTTCGGGTGAAAGTGGAAGCAGTGTTGTTTCTGCCATCACAGGAACAATTACGAGTTTGATTCCTAAGTTGAATTGGCTGAAACAGCATGGTTACGGTCGAGTGCTTGAAAGCACAAGTTTGACTGTACAAGATGCGAAAAAAGGTGAGATCAAGCAAGTGACCAATCAGCCTTACGCAGTACTTGGCCAAGAGGGAACTCAAGGAACAGCCTTCGCAGAGGTCGGCATTAATTCCATCATTACTCCAAGAATTCAAAATGATAAATCTGGTTCGGTGGAGCTTGAAATGTCATTTTCAATTTCCTCGATGGCAGGTCGTGGAGCCGGTGGCGCCCCGATCACGTCAAAGAACGAAATCAACACGCAGGTGACTGTCCGAGATCGTCAAAGTGCTGCCATTGGTGGACTTGTTAGAAACTCATCAACGACCGCTTACAATCGTCCGACTTCAGGTCCAGCAAATCCGATTGTCAGTTTGTACGCATCGAAAGACTTCCAGCGAGACCAAAGTCAGTTTGTTGTGTTTGTGACTCCGATTATCAAAACATCCGCAAGCCAAGGTTCTGAGCAGATTAAAAAGAAATTTCGCCTCAGAGAATAGACCTTTAGTCCGTATAAAAAATCACTGTTTTTTCCGATAAAGGCTTTGAGGTAATCATGGCTTTGCATCCCAGTTGTAATCTTATTGGCGTTATTGGTGGAAAAGGTGGCGTAGGAAAAAGTGTCTTTGCTGCTAATCTTGCCTGCTCTTTGCTTGTTGAAATGCGCGCCAAAGTTTTACTTATCGATGCAGATTCTAAATCTGTCGGTGATCAAAACATAATCACAGGATTAAAACCGCTTAAAATCCTAAAAGATTTAGCTACACACTCAGGGTCATTATCTCAAACACCGATTCAAAATTTCGTGACCATGCATCCCTCTGGTCTTGCTTTCATCGGAGCTGTCCGAAGTCCCGAAGAGAAATTAGATGTGCCCGTGGAAAACTTACTCAAGTCCTTGGATTATGTTTCCAGACACTTTCAGTACATTGTGGTGGATCTTGGAAATGACATGGGCCCATTGCAAATGGCCATTCTTCAAGAAGCCACAACTGCCATGCTGATCACCTCTCCCGAAATTTTAGTTGTGACTCAAACTCAAAGAATTTTGAATGAAATGATGTCTGCCACTTTCCCGAAAGACATGTTCCAACTTGTTTTAAATAAATTCTCTTCTGGCGGTGTTTCTGCTCAAGCCATTTCAACTCAACTGCAAATGCCTATCATCGGTGCTGTTCCTCAAGATGATATGACGGCCATGAGTTCACTTCAAAGACTGACACCTTTCGTGTTGAGTGCACCAAAAAGTCCAATCTCTGCGGCTTATACTGATATTGCTCGAAAGTTGACTGGCGGAATTTTACAAAGACTCAAAACTCTAAATAAGCCAAAGGCACCCATCGCTGCCCCTGCAGCTGCTGCTGCTGGTAGTAAAACAGATTCTGACACTTCACTTGATCCCAAAACGCAATTGAAGCTTCGGGTTCATAATGAATTGATTCGAACTGCTGACATCAATAAGTTGATGGCAGAAGCCAAAGGTGATGAGTCAAAACAAGCTGAACTTCGCGAGCGAGTGAAGCGTGACATCACTCAAATCTTAGACCGCGAGGCCACAGATTTAGCCAGGGATGATCGATCGAAAGTGATCAAAGAAGTTCTTGAAGAATCATTAGGCCTAGGCCCATTGGAAGATTTACTCGCTGACCCATCCGTATCCGAGATCATGGTCAATGGTGCCAAGAAAATCTTTGTCGAGAAATCTGGTAAAGTTCAGTTGTCCCAAACAACTTTTACTTCCAATGATCACTTAAGAAGAATTATTGAAAGAATCGTTCTTCCTTTGGGAAGACAAATTAATAATATGACTCCCTATGTGGATGCTCGCCTAAAAGATGGAAGTCGTGTGAACGCAGTGATCGAACCGCTCGCTATCGATGGACCTGCACTGACGATTCGTAAGTTTAAAAAAGGTGGAGTAAATCCAGAAAAGTATATTGAATACGGATCCATGAATGCCAACATGATTCAGTTTTTACGAATCTGTGTGGAAAATGGTCTGAATATCGTCATCAGTGGCGGTACAGGTTCTGGTAAAACAACACTTCTGAATATGCTTTCTTCATTCATTCCAGCCAATGAGCGTATTATCACAGTGGAAGATGCGGCAGAACTTCAGCTTCAACAGGAGCATGTCGTCAGACTTGAAACTCGCCCTGGCGTTGGAGATGGTGCTCATTCAGTTACAATTCGAGATCTGATCAAAAATGCTTTACGTATGAGACCCGACCGAATTGTCGTGGGTGAGTGTCGAGACGGTGCCGCTTTAGATATGCTTCAAGCGATGAATACAGGTCACGATGGTTCAATGACAACAACTCATGCGAACTCAGCTCGTGAGTGTTTATCCCGAATCGAGACACTTTGTATGATGGCCGGTATGGACTTACCAATTAAAGCCATTCGTGAACAAGTGGCAAGTGCCGTTCATTTGATCGTACAAGTCTCACGGCTCTCTGATGGTAGCCGAAGAATTTTAGGCATCACCGAAGTCACAGGCATTCAAGGTGAGGGAATTACTTTGGGTGAGATTTACAAATTTAAAGAAACTGGCATGGACAAAAACCGAAAAATTTTAGGTCAGTTCCAAGCTGTCGGATACATTCCAAGTTTCATTCAAAAATTAGCTGATAAAGGGGTCATCGTTCCCAGGGACTTGTTTTCGAACGAGCAAAAAGTATTGTCCTCTGCGAACGGCCAACCAGCTGCTGCTGCCAACAATACTGCTGTGAAGAAGGTGGGATAAGATATGTCGTTTTTATTTAAAGACATTTTCTTTATTCCTTTGATTTCAATCTGCACGATGCTTTTTGTTTACCGATTTGCTGATCCGTTTATCGATTTTTTGTCAAAAAGAAGTCTGGGCAAAAAAGACCAAGTCATTAAATACATGAAACTCATGACTGGAAAAGCTGACGAGAAAAAGATCACTTTGATGATGCTGCTGATGAGCTTCGGTATGGGAGCCCTTTTCTTTATTCTTCTTTGGCCGAATGTGACCATGGGGCTTTTGTTTGGTGGAGCTATCACAATCGTTGGATGGTCACTGCCACTTGTACTTGTCAAACTTCTGTATGAAAAAAGATGTGATCAATTTGTTGAGCAACTTGTGGATGGTTTAACCATCATGTCGAACGGAATCAAGAGTCAGACAAATGTAGCTCAAACTATGGAACGTGTGATCGAGATCATGGGAAATCCTTTGCGAGCTGAATTTGAACAAGTTCTGACTCAACATCAACTGGGTCAAAGCTTCGAAGAAGCACTCATCGATTTGGGAACTCGAATCCCAAGGCCCGACGTTCAAATGCTTGTGACTTCAATTAATATTTTAAAAGAAACTGGCGGAGATTTGAGCCAAACTTTTGATAGCATCGTGTACACAATTCGAGAAAGACAAAAGCTCGAAAAGAAAATTCAAGCCTTAACAGCGATGGGTCGCTTTCAGGGTCTGATCGTGACGCTGATTCCTTTCGTCTTGGCTTTGGTCTTTTTTATTGCAGATCCATCAATGATGATGCCCATGTTTACCACGACATTAGGCCTGTTCCTGCTTTTTATCATGATCTCACTTCAAGTTATTGGTGGATTCCTGATACGCAAAATTGTTACTATTAAAGTGTAACCTTATTAATTGCTTCAAGGACGAGGTATTAAAAAATGAAGTCGTTTTCAATTGCATGCATTGCCATGCTTTTCTCTTTATCAAGTCACGCTGTTGTCGACATGAAGAATGCAAATTTCAGCCAATCTTGGATTGATATCGAAGTTCCCGGCACCGGCTACGATATGCGCGTTCAAAGAACCTATAACAGTCGATCACTTCATAATGGTATTTTTGGCTTCGGCTGGTGTTCTGACTTTGAAACTCGCATGAACATTACTGCAGAAGGAAATCTCAAAATTACTGAATGTGGTGCTGGCCAAGAATTGTTCTTTTCCCCGCGTGAAACGACTCGAAAAGAAATTGATCAAACAATTCAAAAAGTCATCACTAAAATGAAAGAAGAAAAAGTCGTTGGGCGAAATGAAGAGTATTATAAAAAGCTGACTGTTGAGCTTTTAGAAAATGATGTCCGCAGAGCTCAAATGGCAGCTCAGTACAGCGTTGCTGTGGATGTTAAAGAGGGAACTAAATTCTTTGCCAACGGTCGTGAAGTTGAACACGTTATTTTCCAAAAAAATGTCTACAATCGAAATCTTCAAGACGGAAGCAGCCAACGTTTTGATGGCAAGGGCCGCCTCACTCACATGTATGACAAAAATGGAAACTTTCTGAAGTTCGATTATGACAAAGAGAATATGGTTCTTGTCACAGATAACAATTCGAGAAAGCTGACCTTTCGATACTACCCTAATAAAAAAGTAAAAGAGATTACAGGTCCCAACAGTATTAAAGCTGAGTACAAATATAAGGATTTAGATGATCTCATTTATGCCAAAGATGGTTGGAAGAACGCCTACACCTATGAATATGACGAACTTCACAATCTGACTAAGGCGAACTGGCCAGATAAAACTTCGATTGTTTTAAAATACGACAATAAAAAAGACTGGGTCACATCTTTTGTCGATAGAAAAAAATGCATCGAGTCCTATACCTATGAGCTTTCAAAGGAAAACCCAAAGGGCAATTACTGGTCAACGGTCAAAAAAGTTTGCGGCAAAGAAGTGATTGCTAATAATCGCTACGAATTTTGGTACAAACAAAGAGCTGACGGAGAATGGATCCTCACTCGAGTCCAATCTGATATTCAGGGTAATGTGACAGACATCACTTACCACGAGGTCACTGGTAAACCCACCGCTATCAGAAAAAACCAAGAACGTATTGCTTTCGAATACTATCCAAACGGGTTAGTGAAAACGAAGGCCAGCGGCGTTTTTAAACAAAATTTCAAGTATGACCCCACTCATAATAAGGTCTCAGAAGTCATGACTGATTTTTTCAATCAAAAATCAGAAAAAGTAGGATCAAGGACTGCTACATTTCAGTACGACAAAAAGGGAAATCTTATATTTGCGCAAAATAGTGACGGCCAAAAGGTCAATATGACCTACGATGGCCGTGGCCGAATTGCTTCAATAACCGATCAGGCGAAGAAACTTGTCAAAATTCAGTATGAGGAAAGATATGGAAAACCTTCGATTGTGACTCGTCCTGGACTAGGAACGATTAAAGTGCTTTATAAGCCCACAGGTGAAATCGAGCGTGTGGACAGCAAAGATGGGCCTACAGTGGCACTGCAGGTGGCCTCTACGTTTAACAACATGCTGGATATTATTTCACCAGCTACAACAGATATTTATTTATAAGGGGTCCTAGATGAAATTTTTTATACTTTTAGTCACTTTTTTTGCAACTATCGCTTGGGCTCAGGACGAAGTGGTCAATATGGATGCTCCGAATATGAAACTTGGGTTGTATTCCAATCCGAAACAAACAGAGGGAACGGTCAACGAACGATTTCATGGGACAGCTGAAACTTCTTCCACTGGTGGTACATCAGCGACTTGCCCAGAGTGCGGGGATCCGATTCGGCTTCCTGAAAAGTCCGATTATTCTAATAACGCAAATGACGTTGAGTTGGGTACAAAAGCAGACGGTCAGCAATAATTCAAAACATCACTGTCTCAATTTAAGATTCAAAGGCCCGAAAAGGGCCTTTGCTGTTAAAGGGTTAACATCCCACTTCGAGACTCGCGCTAAACCTCCGAAACTACTCAACATCTTAATCTCATATCAAGATTCTCGTTGGCACTTGGATCGCAATGTTCCTAGTTAAGGATTAAGTCCCCAAACGGAGGAATACTATGAAAACTCTCTTAGCTATGTTCTTAATTATGGGCTTTTCAGCTCATGCGAATAAGAATGCGGTTTGCCCACACATGGAGGCCAAACGTCTTATGGCCAACACAAACCCACAGCCGAAAGTAAATGCTGTGAAACAAGTGGTGAGCAAAACTCCGATTCGTAAAAAAGGAAATCGATAGATCTTACTTGGCCGAGGATGTGGTTAATGACTTCACGTAAGTCACCACATCTTCAGAGGCTTTGATAACAAAGCCAGAGGCCTGTCTTGCCATCTGAGTGGCTCCACGAGCCGCAAGACTGAGGTGAGTCTGAATGGCTGGGCTAGAAGCCGTCATCCTCATATGAGTCTCAATTGTGAGCCCACCAACCTTCATTTGCATAATCACTGCAGCTACAAAAGTCAGAATTAAACACTTTAAAACAAAAATTAAATCAGACATTTTTAATCTCCCGTTGAACAGAAAATTCCTCGATCAGATACTTTTCAATTTCTTCTTTAGAAAACGGCTTACTGAAGTAGGTTGTTATATTCTTAGCTTTGATTTGCTCTTGAATATCCGGCTGGTCCAAAGTCGAGCACACCACAATTTTGAGATCCGGCCAAATCACTTTCAATTCATCGATGATTTCAAGGCCGTTTCGAAGCGGCATCACCAAATCTAAAAATGCAAGATCAGGTAAGGTTTTTTTCACAAGTTCAAGAGCTTCTCTACCGTTCTCTGCCTCGCCGACGCACTGACCGCCACATTTTTCAGTGATGTTTTTCAAAATTTCTCTAACAAAAATGGCATCATCGATGACTACAAATCTAAACTTCATACTCTCTAGTGTAATTTTATAAATGACGTTCGACTATTCGAGATCATTAAACTAGACGAAAGCTTATGGTCCTTTTCCATTCCTTTACGTCAGTCGAAAAAGCCAGGACAATAACAGAATGCGAATCAATTGCGTTTTCATTTTCATGAGTCTGTTAAGTCAGTTAGCTTGGTCACAAGTGGGCACTAAAACAGAATACCTGAGCCAAGAGGATCTGAATCTTAGAATTGAAAAGGTCGCCATCGCAGGTGTGATCGACAATGTCAGTGGGATCTATTCAAAGCCGCTCACTGAATTGCTGATCAAAAAAATAAATACCGATCAGCAATGGGCAGTCACAGTACTTTCTCAATCTCAAGACACAGATTTTTATGAAGCCAACCAAGCTTTGAATATCATTTCGTCCGCAAAAACAGATGCCCTTATCTCTGCAAGGGTTCTGCGCGGCCCAAGTGGAGTATCATTGAGAATGACGCTTTACTCAAAACCCTCTGGTGAAATTCTGATTCAAGAAACCAAACAAATTGAAAAGACAGAGTCTCTAGACATTCTGTCACGAGAGTTTATATCTCTTTATGACTTAGTTTTGTCACGACTCCCCTATGATGGTCAGATCCTGAGTCGACGCGGCCAAGAGGTTACATTAGACATCGGATCGTCTAAAAATTTAAAGAGTGGCCAAGTCATCGAAGTGATCCAGATCTTGAAAATTCAAAGACACCCCAAACACCGCTTCATCATTTCCTCTGAAAAATCGGTGCTAGGAAAATTACTGATCACAAAGGTCGAGAACTCATTGAGTTTTGCAAAAATCACTTTCGAAAAAGAACCTGGAGTCATTCTGGTGGGATCGAAAGTGATTTCTAATCGAAGTATTGTTTACCCAAATCAATCAAGTCTTCCCACTGATCCCGCCTTTGGAGAAAATCCAACAGAGTGGACAGAGCGTGGCCCTCCTCAGTTTGGAAAGCTTTCTATCTTAGCGGGAATCGGTCAATACAACCAATCTGCGAATTTAGTGACCGAGGGAGATGTGACTGCCAGCAGTCAAATTTCACCAACATTAAAATTAGAAGGTGAGCTTTGGTTAGATCCTGAATGGTTTATCTCACTCGGTCTGATGCAATCAGCCTTTACTCTTTCGAATCCAATTTCAACAGACAGTCCTAAAAATTTAACGACTACTCTCAGTTCTTACACTCTTGCCGGTGGATTCAATTGGCTACTTGAAGGCGACTTTTACGGACCTAAACTTCAATTCTCTGCTGGCCTTCACCAGTGGACGTCGGACCCTGCAAAGTCTTCACCGACTGTGGCCTTCACTCGAATGCAATATGGTGGGATGTTTATCGGATTTGATGGATCGACCACTTTACAGCCTGGATCTGTTTGGTCTTTGGGCGCACAGTTCCGACTTTTTATTACAAAGAGCGTTTCAGATAATCCCAAATCTGGAAATGGTTCTAGCGAAAACATCACAGATTTTGGATTCTATTTAAAAATGAAAAAATCTGAGAGAATGAGTTACATCGGGCGACTTCAATTTGAAGACTACAGTTCTTCCTTTTCAGGCACAGCTTCAAGACCAGATCCAGCAACTAAGATTTCACATCGCAACCAACTTATATTTGTCGGTTTAGAATACGGCTTTTAAGGAGCTCAATGAAAACACTTTTTTGTTTGCTAACAATGCTCGTCAGCACACTTTCCTTTTCTGCAGAAAAAGGAACGATTTCCCAAATGAAGGGCAAAAAAGCCATCGTGGTTTTTGACTCAGACATCCCTTTCAGCCTAGGACAAAAAGTATTCCTGTCCAGTGCAGACGGAACTGAATTAGGGCTACGCTCAGAAACTCGAAATTTGTTAGAAAGAAAAAATTCGGTTAATCTTTTGGGTTCATACTCTTCCATCAAACCTAAAAGTGGAGACTCAACAACGACGTTTGCAGTATCAGGAAGCTATGGTTGGAATTGGAACGAATACGAATTTGGACCAATTGTCGCTTTTGCCTCTGAGGATACGGGAGGCACAGGTACTTCCTCCAACACTTTTGGTGGATATTTTGATTACAATTTGAATCAAAACGTCCCAGGCCAGGAAATGGTTTGGGGAGGAGTCGCCAGACTTCTTCTAGGATCTGAAACAAATAAAACCTCTAATAGTAAACAGACCGAGAGCCTGACGACAATTGAAGCTGGAGTTCAAGCCAAGTTTTTTCAATTCTCACAAGTTTTAGCTATTCGAACAGAGTTAGTCTTCCAAAGTAAAAAAGTTGAAGACGACAACTCATCTGGATTTGTTTTGAATTTGGGACTTCAACACTACTACTGAGGACTAAAACACATTCAATTAATTAAAAAATTATTCTACAGAGACAAATAAAAAAGGCTGGTTTTCACCAGCCTTTTTTTTGAGTCGTATATGAACCTAACTTAAAAAGTCAGATTACATCATTCCGTCCATACCACCCATGCCGCCCATGCCGCCACCAGGCATTCCGCCGCCTGATTTGTCTTCCTTCTTAGGAGCATCAGCAATCATTGTTTCAGTTGTTAACATCAAAGATGCAACAGAAGCCGCATTTTGAAGAGCACAACGAACAACTTTTACAGGATCGATAACGCCGTCTTTGATAAGATCAGTGTATTCGTCAGAGTAAGCATTGTAACCGAATGCTGCAGATTTATTTTGTAGTACGCGGTCTAAAACGATCGCGCCATCAAGACCCGCGTTGAACGCGATTTGTCTGATAGGCTCTTCACAAGCACGCTTAATGATTTGAGCGCCCCACTGTTCTTCTTCACTGTACTTTGTCTTGTCAACTTTAGCAGCTGCACGAATCAATGCAGTTCCACCACCAGCAACAATACCTTCTTCAACAGCTGCGCGAGTTGCATTCAATGCATCTTCTACACGGTGTTTTTTCTCTTTCATTTCAACTTCAGAAGGAGCACCAACATGGATAACAGCTACGCCGCCAGCCATTTTAGCAAGACGCTCTTTGAGCTTTTCTTTGTCATAATCAGAAGTTGTTTCTTCGATTTGAGATTTGATCATACCGATACGAGCTTGAATATCAGCTTTCTTACCAGCGCCATCAATGATTGTCGTGTTGTCTTTGTCGATCACGATACGTTTTGCAACACCCAAGTCAGCAACAGTGGCTTGCTCAAGTTTGCGACCCATATCTTCAGAAACTACAACCGCACCAGTCAAAGCCGCGATATCTTCGAGCATCGCTTTACGACGATCGCCGAATCCAGGAGCTTTAACAGCCGCAATGTGAAGTGTTCCACGTAGCTTGTTTACAACCAAAGTTGCTAATGCTTCTCCGTCAACGTCTTCAGCGATGATCAACATTTGTCGACCTTGCTTAGCAACGCCTTCAAGAACTCCAAGCATATCTTTCATTGAAGAGATCTTCTTGTCATAAACAAGAACGTAAGCGTTTTCTAAAACGGTTTCCATTCTTTCAGCATTTGTTACGAAGTAAGGAGACAAGTAACCACGATCAAATTGCATACCTTCAACTACAGTCACTTCAGTTTTTGCAGTTTTAGATTCTTCAATTGTGATCACGCCTTCTTTGCCGACTTTTTCCATAGCATCTGCAAGCATTTGACCGATTTCTTTGTCATTGTTTGCAGAAATAGTTCCAACTTGAGCGACTTCGTTAGAACCTTTAACAGGCTTAGACATAGCTTTAAGCTCTTCAACAATTGTTGTCACAGCTTTGTCGATACCACGCTTGATCGCCATTGGGTTGTGACCCGCAGTTACGATTTTAGCACCTTCACGGTAAATAGCTTGAGCAAGCACAGTTGCAGTCGTTGTTCCGTCACCGGCTTCATCATTAGTTTTAGAAGCAACTTCTTTAACCATCTGAGCGCCCATATTTTCAAACTTGTTTTCAAGTTCGATTTCTTTAGCAACAGTCACACCGTCTTTTGTAATCAAAGGAGCCCCGAAAGACTTTTCGATCACAACGTTACGGCCTTTGGGGCCAAGAGTAACACGAACGGCATTAGCTAAAATGTTCACACCTTTAAGGATGTGCGCACGAGCATCTTCTGAAAAACGTAATTCTTTAGACATGAATGTCTCCTTATTTAAAAATTGAAATAAAAGTTAGTTATAAATTCCTAGAATGTCTTCTTCGCGCATCATCAAAAACTCTTCGCCGTTAAGCTTAAGTTCTGTGCCAGCATATTTGCTAAAAAGAACTTTGTCGCCGATACGAACTTCCAAAGGAAGTGTCTTACCGTCTTCAGTGATTCGGCCTTTACCAGCTGCTACGATTTCACCTTTTTGAGGCTTTTCTTTAGCTGTATCAGGAATAAAAAGACCACCTGCTGTTTTTTCTTCTTCAGCCATTCTTTTTACAAGAATTCGATCGTGCAAGGGGCGAACACCCATTTCGTGCTTAGCCATTCAAATATCCTCCTAGATAGAATATGTGTTTCGTTAATTAAATTGGTATTGACGTCCGTAATATGGATCACGTTCGGAGGATGTCAAGCTTGCCGCCTGAAATTCAAGCTATTGCCTTGTGTTATTTAGACTTTTCAATAACTTAAGCGTTATTTGGTGGGAACTTCTGTGGAATTGCCAGCTGCAGTCGAAAGACCGTCTCCACTGGTTTTTAAAAGAGAATTGGCATAGGCCTCCATGAGTTCGGAAACCTCAGTGGGACCGAGTTTGGTGACTGCCGATTGGAAGGCTAACTTTTTTGATTTAAATTGCGATAGATAACCAATGAAGTAGTCCGTGACACTTAAATCTGAAAGCTCATTCACATTTGACTTTGAATCTTTGAGCTCTTGATAGAGTTTGATCAGCTGAGGATCTGCGGAGTTCTGCTTCTTCTTAGCTAGATACTCACTCTCCAGAGAGGAATACTGAGACTGAGCCGCTTGCACTTTGTTTGATTTCCATTCGTTAAACGACAGAACAGAGAGCTCTGCGCTGAACGCAAAACACGAAATCAAACTACATAATAAAAAGGGCGCCCAATAATTCACAAACAACCTCCAACGAGTGTCGCAACCTTGATTACAAGCTTCATGCCCGCGCGAACTCAAATGCATTTGATCTCAGTTAAAAGTGGGGGACGAATTTGCGCCCATGAATTCAAAAATTGGCATAGATATCAATTACTTAAGTAATAAATGCCTGTTGATTTATTCATCACATCTGTAAAAAAGAAATGGCCAGGTCCGGTTGTCCATGGATTTAAAAAAGCACAAAATAGACAAAACTGACCGAAAGGGATCCTCATGTCGAGTTCGTCCGATCAAAGTGCGTTTTTTCGAGGTATCTACGAATTTGAAGACCCGTCAGGGACTTTGATTGCTTCAAAAATTCCCGTCACTGGAAGTCTGGATCTCTATTCAGGTTCAATCGTGATGGTGAAACCCAATCAAAAAGTGATCTTTGTTTATAAAAATGAAATCGCAGATACATTGTCTGCTGGTAATCACGAAATTCAAAATGAAAACGTTCCCCTTCTATCAAACCTTGCCAATTGGAAATTCGGGTTTAAAAACCCCCTTCGCTGCGAACTTGTTTACGTTTCTACTCAGTTATTCACAGCTCGAAGATGGGGAACACCGCAGCCTATCCTTTTGCCGTTCAAAAACATTGGAACAGTCCCCGTCAGATGCTTCGGGCAATATAGTTTTCGAGTTTTGGATCCTAAGTCCTTCTATACAAAATTGTTTGGCAGTCAGTCTTCCTACGGAATCATTCAGATTGAAGATTTCATCCAAGGTCAAATCACTGAGCTTCTTGCAGAGGCTTTCTCAAGCATAGAGACTTTTGAAGAACTCTCAAAAGAGCAATCGGCTATTTCTAAAAAGATTGAGGTTCTTTTAAATCGTGAGCTAAAAGAATTCGGCTTGGCAGCGGAAAAAGTTCAACTGATGTCGGCTCTTCCATCCAAAGAAATACTGGATGCCATGGACGCGAAATCTGCCATTCAAATCATCGGCTCACAAAAACAATACTTACTTTACAAAGCGGCAACTAGTTTAGGTCAAGTGCAAGCCGGCGATTCCAATGATCCCTTACAAATGATGATGGGGCTGATGCTAGGTAAAGGACTCATGGGTCAAGAGCCTGAGCCTGCGGGACTAGCACCAGCGGCTCGAAATGTGGGACCTGATGTGGCCGCTTGCGAATGCGGAAAAGTAAATCAAAGCAATGATCGATTTTGCTCATCCTGTGGAAAGAAGATTTTATGAGTTTTGAATTAGTCTGCCAAGGCTGCGGCGCCATGAGTGGCCCTGGTGTTGGCGTTTGTCCCTATTGCAAAACCACGCTTTACACAGGCGATTCTGGACAATTGAGCTCAACCCATGCATTCACCAAACTTTATTCTGAGGGAAAGAGTGAAAAAGCATTGGTGGCTGCAGATATGATTTTGAAAGAGGAAGGTCTTGATAAAGTTGAGCTTCCATTTCTTCTGACCTTAGTAAAACTTTACATCGAAACTGACGCGCCTTCGAGTCGCTCCCGAAATCTGCTCATGCAAGCCCATCTGAAATATCCTGATAATCAGGAAATTTTGGACTACTTAGATCTTCTCGAGGCCATGAACAACCTAAAACACGGATCCCACGACGGTGGAGAGCTCATGTTGAAAGCAGTGATTCGTCGTTCCCCTCAAAATTTTCATGCTCACTTTCTCATTGGATCTCACTATTTTTGGGTCGAGAAAAAGGCAACACAAGCCATTCCTCATTTGGAATTTTGCGTAAAAGCCAGGCCACAGTTCATTCGAGCCTGGGGATGCCTAGGAGCCCTTTATCACAGTCTGAAGAAGTTCGATTTAGCCAACCACGCTTTTCGCCAGTGCATCACCCTAGAATCGAATCCTAAGGTGAAAGCCTACTTTGAAAAAATGATACAAAGTTAGCTGATCTATAAAACGCATAATAACTTGATTGCTATGCGTTGGCGTTTAAATCGACTTTTGGTTAAAACCACCTCGAATCAAACAAACGAGGTCTATATGAAATCAATTTTAGCACTTTTAATTCTTGTCCCCGCTTTTTCTTACGCTCTCAGAGCGAATCCAGAATGCGGACTTCCCTCTTCAACAACTGAAGATGACGGCTTTCAGGAAATCAATGAATCCCAATCACTCGACATCAGTCGACTTAACAAATTTCAGATTAATTCTTTACCTCGATTGGTGAAGCAACAGTTAATCATTGCAGCTCACCAACAGGATTCAAATATCAAGTTGAAGTTTGATAACAAAAATTTGCAATTGGCTATTGAATCTCTAAAAGACGCCAGCGAAGCCGGTGATCTAAATGTATCAACATTTTACTACAGCCGCAGACAATTCACCTACGTCATGTACTACCCTGGCGGTAACGAGGGTGGATTTATTTTTAATAAGGGATCTGCTGATCTGCTTGCAAGTGTTGGCGATCAAGACATTAATTGCTGGAAGTAAAAGACTACCAAACTCTTTTTCTTAAAGAGTTGGCTGCTTTCTCGATGAGTTCTTTTCGGTCCGAGTTCATCTTATCAAAGGTTCGGACCATCATCGAAGTTCGTGGGTTTTTAAGAAGGAATCCACGATGTTTATCAATGAATCCCCAATACAATCCATCCACTTCATCACACCAATTTCCCTTGGGATAATGCCCCATCTTTCGATAAAAATTAGACCCACATATATAAGGTTTGGTCGCAAAGATTCCACCGTCACTAAACAAAGCCATGCCGTAAACATTTGGACCCATGACCCAGTCAGAGGAATCCACATACATTTCCATAAACCAACGGTGCACTTCTTTCGGATTAATTTCTAAAAGGTTCATCATGTTTCCGATGACCATCAATCTTTCGATATGATGATTGTAAGACAATCGATCTGCTTTTTTGATCGCTTCATCCAAAGGTGGAACCCCAGTTGTTCCCTTGTACCAGTGTTCTGAGATCTTTTTTTTGTGGTTCAGAAAATTGGTGGATTCTTGTTTTTCACTGAACTCCTGGTAAATGCCCCGGATAAATTCTCGCCAGCCGATGACCTGTCTGACAAATCCTTCAATTGATGCCAAAGACATTTTCTTTTTCACACCGACTGTGACCACTTCTCGAACGACTTCTTCGGGTGTTAAAAGTCCCACATTGATCAATGGACTTAAAGCCGAGTGAAATACAAAATCACTTCGATCTGTTAATGCATCTTCATAGGGACCAAACTCATTGAGTCTTTTTTCGACAAAATCTTTGAGATGTGCATGAGCCTCTGGTCTTGTGGTCGGAATCCAATAGTTCTTGTGATCACCAGGATGATCCTTAAAATTTTCATCTATTAGCTTCTGAACTGCTTTGATGTGTGTTGTTTGTTTAACTGCTGGAAGACTGGGAACTTTGACATCGTCAGGAAGAGATTCCCGATTTTCTGTATCGAAGCTCCACTTGCCGCCCATGGGTAACCCTTCTTTGGTCAGAAGGATCTTTAAATCTTTCCGTCTTTTTTCATAAAAGGTTTTCATGAAAGGTCGCTTTTTCCCACCGAGAAGCTCTTGTAGTTGTGCACGTGAGGTCAGGAAAAGTGGGCTTCTAACTTCGACCGCTTCAACTTTCAGTTCCTTTAGCAAACTTCTGATCCGCTTTTCAAAAAATTTATCTTCAATTTCAAAGTAGTAAACTTTTTTTACTTTCTTAGTTTTTATAAAGTCACTCAAAGCATCATCATAAGATTTAAATTTCGTTGAATTCAGTTTTTCATAATGCACTTTTGCGACCGATTCAATCTCCTCAGCGTAGGCTCGCATGGACGAGAGAAAAAAAGTGATCTTATGTTTATGAAATTTAAAGTAGGTACAAAGCTCTTGATCCTCTCGCATGAACACATGATCAATTTTTTCAGTGATTCGCTGCTGAATACTTTCCTTAGAGAAAAGCTGATTACCTAACACAAGAAGCAAGTTCATTTTAACATCCATAGAAGTAGACCTGACCTAAGAGTCCATAAAATTGTTCTGGGCCAATTTGTTAAAACTAACTTTTCAATTAGGGCTTCGTCACGTGCAAGAGCCAATTGGTTGTGAATCGGCACACTTAAAAAGAAGGTACTCATCCAGATCAAAATTATAAATCCAAAATTAAGAGCAGTTAAAGCGTTGCGAAAATAGTAGAGCAGGAGAGCTCCAGTTAAAAATTCTAAAACCATTGGAAGTGCTGTAATCGGCGTTATGGATCTGGCATGAAACAGACTGAAGTCTGTGAATTTAGCTGGGTCCACATAACGAAACGAGGGATAATGCACCAATTGAATCGTCCAGATCAGTCCAGTCATAAAAAAGCAAAGTCCCATATGGGAGAGTAACAATTTGTTATTCATGATGTTTAAGGTATATTAAACCAGCTGGAGGTCAAATGTTACGAATTATCGCAAGTCTACTTTTAATGATTTCATTGTCAGCTTGTACATCAGTTCAAGTGTCAGATTACAAAAACGAAAAGCCAATTTTAAAACTTGAAGAGTATCTCAATGGCGGATTGATCGCCCATGGTTTTTTCCAGGATCGTGATGGACTGATTAAGAAAAGATTCGTCGTGGATTTAAAAGGAACCTGGAAGGATAATATCGGTGTTCTTGAAGAGGACTTTGTGTACTCGGACGGAAGCAAAAGCCGCCGAGTGTGGACAATCGAGAAAAAAGCTGACGGAACTTACAAAGGAACAGCCTCAGATGTCATCGGCGAAGCCAAGGGAGAAATTGCTGGCAATGCTCTTCGCTGGAAATATGTTTTAGCGTTGGACGTAGACGGTACTACCTACAATGTTGATTTTGATGATTGGATGTATTTAATGGACGATAAAGTCATGATTAATAAATCGAAAATGTACAAATTTGGAATTTACTTGGGGGAAGTGACATTGTCCTTCTATAAAAAATAATGAAAACAATTTTATTACTCATCACATTTCTATCAACTCTGGCCCACGCTTTAGAGTTCACAGGTAAAGCCTATGATCAGGAAAAGGGTCAACTCATCTATCTTGAAAATCACAAAACTGTTGATGATGCCAACGGTTTCAATCAACTGATTGAAACCCAGTACACGGATCCAAACGGCAAGGTGATGGCAACTATTCGATCCGATTTTAAAAAAGATCTCGTGATCCCAGATGTGGTTTTTGTGGATTCTCGATTTGGTTTTAAAGACGAGCAAACCTATGATCCAGAAACGAAGATGGTCAAGATCATCAGGACTAATGATAAGACTGGTAAAACTGAAAAAAATGAATTCAAAGTTAAAAAGAATATGCTGGGGGGACAGGGTTTTAATAACTTTTTGGTCAAAAACTTTGATCAATTATTAGATAAAAAATCGATTCCTGTGCAATTTATCGTTTTATCAAGTCGTGATTTTTTCGAATTTAAGATTCAGCTGAGTGGGAATAAAAAACTTGAACCAGACCAAGTGGAATTTGGCTTGTCCATTAGCAGTTATTTTCTTAAAGTTTTCGTAAGTGACATTCAAACGATCTATTCGAAAACCACAAAAAGACTGCTGACTTTCAATGGGCTTTCGAATTTATCGAACGAAAAGGGCAAACCTTACAATGTTAGAATCGAATACGAGTACCCAGCAAAATGATGAGTAAAAAGCAGAACCTCATTCTTTTTGGTCTTTCTTATGTGGGATGGTTTGGCTGCGTCTTCTCTGGAAAATTCCAACTTGGCTTCATCGCGTACTTAGTTCCAATCATTTACCTCATTGCATTTAGTCGATTTGATAAAATCCGATTACCGTTATTCGGAGTGTTTGCAGCCATTTCTGTGATTGGAATCGCGTTCGATACGATCAGCCTCCATTTCCAATGGATTAAACTGTTACAGCCCCACGACCAACTGGGCTTACCTCACTGGCTCAATTCGTTGTGGTTGCTGTTCGCCTTCTCAATACCAATGTATGATTCATGGCTCAAAAATAGATATGTGTTCACATCTATTCTCGGTTTTTTCCTTGGTCCAATCACCTATTTTTCTGGCGCTGGATTTGGTGTCCTTGCCATCGATAACCTCATGCATTTGTTGTACTATGCAGTGTTCTGGTCCACATTTTTTCCATTCTGCATTTGGATTTTTTCAGCTCAAAAAAAAATTAAAAACTAGTGCAAATTACATCTAAGGATGCAAATTACATCTAAGGATGCATATTACATCCTAGTTGTTTCACCGACCGGGCTTGTATTCCCCTGTGTTATAACACATAGTCCAAACAGCTAAGAGGTCAAATGTTAAAAAAACTTTCAGTCGTGGGTATTGGCGCATCTGCTGGAGGTCTTCTTCCAATAACTGATTTCCTGAAAACGGTGAAGGTCTTAGACAGGCCCATTTGTTACGTGATCATTCAACATCTTGATCCTAACACTAAAAGTTTAATGAAAGACCTTCTAGAAGATAAAGTTTCGTTACCAATCGTAGTTGCAAAAAACGATCAGGCTCTCCAACAAAATACAATCTTTCTATTGCCCCCAGGCTGTGAAGCCGAGATTGTGAATGAAAGAATTAAACTGACCGAACAGCCAGAAACAAAATCTTTTGAAAATTCAATCGACTTATTTTTTAGCTCCCTTGCAAAGAGTTATAAGTCATTAGCAACAGGTATAATATTGTCTGGCTCCATCGGCAGCGGAATCAGTGGCTGTCGAGATATCATTGATGCTGGAGGCGATGTTTTTGTGCAAGACCCGACCGAGTCTGAATTTGAAGTTATGCCTGATTCAATCATACGAAGTGGATTCTACTCAAAAATATTAAAATCTAAAGAAATGTTCAATGAGATTTCAAATGCAACCCTTGAGGTAAAAGACTTAGGAAACACACTTTTTGACAAAGTACTACTCCAGTTTGACGACTTTGAAATGTTACTCAATCAAGATTTTGCATTCCGAGTTAAAGACTACAAGCCTGCAACGATTTGTCGCAGGCTTGTAAAACAGATGATCTTTAAGAAAATTTTAGATGTCGACCAATATATTAACTTCTTAAAAAATAATCCTGATGAAGTGACTCTAGTTTTTAATGAAATTCTAATTTCAGTCACTGATTTTTTCAGAGATGCTGAGTTCTTTCAAATTATAAAAAAGCAAGTTGATCTGATTACACCGAAAACCAACGAAGAATTTCGAGTTTGGTCTGTTGGGTGC
>CAZPBD010000049.1:0-8060 GCA_964584655.1 uncultured Pseudobdellovibrionaceae bacterium
AGGAACCCCCAGCTCAGCACAGTCTGGAAAATGTGTAAACCATGAGGACATATCTTGACTCCAAATATTAGTCAGATTCTTTTTTATTAAAAGGAAGAGATGGTGTTTATGCGAATCGATAGATATCAAATTAAAGCAGCTTTTAGAAATAGCACCCTTAAGTATAGGTTTTGGTAATTTTAAATTATTGCTTAAAAGGAATTCAGGCTTTTTCATTAACTCTAATTCGTTTTTAGTGCTTTTCCCTGTAGGAACTTTGTCGTAATTTTTCGAGATCTTTCCTTGCAGTAAAATGGCTACTTGAGTTTTTTTTAGTTTATTTTTTACTATCACTAAAAGATCAGCGAGCTCACAACTTGGCTTTGAATACTTACCATTTCTTTTTAAGTAGCATTGGGGGGTCTGATCTGTCCAAATAGAAGTTAATTCGGCAACTTTCTTCTCTTTTGTTAGACTTAAGTTTAAGTTTACCGCAAGTCGCGTTAATGCTTCTGTTCTGTGAATAGAACGCAAATAGCCTAATTCATTATATCCGTTAAAGCGACCAAATTTCCAGATATCCTCAAACGTAAAGTCGATAGGCAATAGAAGTGACATTGTGATACTCTATAAATATATGTTTAAGTTATCTAGTATTGTGAAGTATTCTGTCCAATAGTACAGGCTAGAGGAGATATTTTGCTCAAAATTGCAACCATTGGATGATGGAATTATTCTCCATTAGGATGCTATCTCGATGGAGTGAGAAGAAAGTTGGTTAATATCAACCCGTTTGTGCCGAATTTTAACTCCTATCCAAAAACCATTTTCTATAGCAATAATTTTATTTAAACCTAAGGGTAAGGGTACCAAATGGAAACTTCTTGGTTGGGCCAATGAGAAGCAGTAAGTGAATTTAGAAATCGAAAAAGCTCTCGAGCAAAAAATTTCAACAATTGCATCGGCTGAAGATCCAGCCCATGATTTGCTTCATTTCAAACGTGTCGTGAAAATCGCAAAAGAAATTTGCTTAAAAGAAAATGCAAAAGCTGAAGTTGTGATACCCGCAGCTTGGCTTCATGATTTTGTTATCATTCCAAAAAATGATCCAAGGCGAAAGCAGGCCTCGCAGTTATCAGCTGAGGGCGCGATTCAATTTTTAAAAGAGCTTTCTTATCCCGAGATCTACTTTGCAGAAATCAGTCACGCCATTGCAGCTCATAGTTTCAGTGCAAATATCGAGGCAAAAACCTTAGAGGCTAAAATTGTTCAAGATGCTGACAGGCTTGATGGCTTAGGAGCCATTGGAATTGCCAGATGTTTTGCAACGGCAGGAATTTTAAAGACGCCCTTTTATTCAGAAACAGATCCATTTTGTGAAAGCCGAGAAAGTGATGATAAGCACTTCACAGTGGATCACTTCTTTTCAAAGCTTTTCAAAATTGCTCAAACTTTGAAAACGGATGCAGGCCGAGCTGAAGGTGTTAAGCGGGTCGCGGTCATGCAGAAATATTTAGCAGATTTGGCTTTGGAACTTCGGTAGCTGACCTAAGGTACTGAACGCTCGCTGGAATTCATCTCCGTTTAATAGAAGTTTTTAACTTTCCTATTTTTCCGATACAATCTAAGTCTGTTGATAAAGAAATTAGTTCCCCTTTTTTTACTGCTAAGTTCTCAGGCCTTCTCGCAAATTGCAGATAGCTCCTATTTTTCAAGCGTTCGATCTGTGAATCCTGGAGTTGCTCATGGTCGTATGCAGGGTTTAGCAACTCTGGATGCCAGTCAGCAGAACATCGAAAAAAAACATGATGTGACAACGGGTGGAATTGTTGGCGGCATTAATAGCGAAGTTGAGATCCAAAAGAGCAATCTCTTCTATGCCAGTCGGGGTGGATCAATCGCTTTCGAAGTTCTAGCCAATATGTCCACTGGAAAAAGCACAGAGAAGATTAACTCCACAACTGCTGGTGAACGAAATATCGAAAATAAAGCAAAATCGAATTACTACGGGGGAATTTTAGATCTTAAATATTTAGGCTTTAGCTACTCGGCCTCAAACTATAATACAAACTATCAATTTCGAATCGGAGATCCACCCAGCGTTTCAGCGCGAGATATTGAAACAAATATTGATTATACGTTATTAAAAGTGGGAACGGCTTTTAAGATTTCAGGTTTCACTTTTGGAATCTTTGGTATGGATAAAAAATCCGACGAAGATAGGTCTTATACTTACTATGATCCAACCACTGGAAACAAAGGAACAACAGAATTTTATCCAGCGACCAGTCAGGCCACAGGCTACGGTGTTGGTGTCGGCTACACTTCAAAAAATTACAGAATAGAAATTGGAACGGAACAGCTATCAAAACCAAAATTTAAATATGATGAAGATCCACTAGAGATCATCAAACAACAAACGGCATCTTCCAGAACTGGCGTTACCGTAGAAGCCAAATTTGGAAAGCTATCACTTGGTGCCAGTGTGAAAAATAATGTGGGTAACTACACTGACCTTGATGACTTGATCATGGCAAATCTAGTTTACGCAGAATTATCAGCCAGTGATTCTAGGCTAGAGACTTCATTTAACTTTGGTTACGGTTCTGACAAGGGATTTAGTTTCTCGGCATTTTATACTCAATCAGAAGCCAAGACTGAAGAAGAGACCATCATATTTCCAGGAAATGAATATCCTGCGACAACAAAATCTTCAGCCTTTGGTGGCAACATCACTTACTACTTTTAAGTTACTTCAATTCACTACAAACAGCAGAATCCACTTTCATCACTTCAGTTGTTTGCATGTTCACTTGAACGGGTAGTGTGCAAATCTGTGCAGCAGGGCCTGAGTTTGATTGAAAGCTCAACTCATAGATGGCGGGTCCAAAAGAGGCTCTGTAAGACATTAAATATCGAATGCCTTTGATATTTCCGACACCGTCTTCTTGTGCAAGTAAAGATTGAACTTGTTCTGATTGAAGAACTGCAGCCATTTCTTTTGCAGTCCGTTGGCTGACAGTTTCAGCAGTCGCAGTCAAAGAAATGAGTATTGCAGCCAGAGTTGTGATCGTTTTGTTCATAGGGTCTCCTTGTTGATATTCTTTACGAAATTGAAAATTTAGCTCGGAAGAGACTGAAGTTTGCCACTAGAGCAGGCCTAATCAGTTCAGAGCAACCGCAAGAGTACATGCTAGAATCATTCCAACCAATCGTGGTGCACAATGGATTGCACAGGGGTTGACCCCTGATTACTAATGAAGAACACTTTAGCGTTAAATCTTGAACCGATTTTTAAATAAGGATGTATATGGCTCACTATGTTGATGGATTTGTAATTCCAATACCTAAAAAAAACTTAAAGCTTTACAAAAAAATGGCAGTTTATGGCTGCAAAACTTGGATGAAGCACGGAGCTTTGAGTTATTATGAATGCATTGGCGATGATTTTATTAAGCATGGTCTTGGATTCAAAAAAATGTGCAAACTCAAACCCAATGAAACCGTTATATTTGCATATATCGTTTACAAGTCCAAAGCTCATCGCAATCAAGTGAATAAAAAAGTAATGAAAGAAATGTCATCGACCACTGAAAATTGGAAAATGCCTTTTGATATGAAGAAGTTCGCAACGATGGGTTGTAAAACTATAGTGACTTCTAAGAAATAATTTTACCAGTCATTGAGTTAGCTCCAAATTTTTAATGCCAAGTAACAGGTGATCAGCGATAGGATCACTGTCAGCGGTAATCCAATTTTTAGAAAGTCAGAGAACTTGTAGCCTCCAGGACTCAAGATTAATAAATTACCGTGGTGACCGATCGGAGTTAAAAACGAGGCCACCGAGCCAATCGTGACACAAACAACAGCACTCGTGGGTGATATGGATGCGACCTTTGCAAAAGCAATTGCGACTGGTGCCAGCAGCACAGTTGTCGCTGCATCTGATAAAATTTGAGTCACGAGCGATGCAATCCAGAAAAATACCATCAGCATCACGAAGGGTTGCCAACCTTCGGTCACATTTAAAACTAAGGTGGCAAGAAGATCATCCACTTTGGTTTTTTCCATCGCAAGACCCAGTGGAATTACGCCAGCGATCATGACAAAGATTTTAGTCTCGATGGAATTATAGGCCTGAGTCACATCCACACACTTTGTTAAAATCATCATCATGGCACCTGCAACAAACGCGAGGTAAACGGGCAGTAGTCCACTTGCTGAAAGTGCAATGGAGCCCAGCATGATAAATGCCGCCGTTTTACTCTTATTTCTTTTCATTGTCGTTGCATAGAATCTGAGGAACATCAGAAAGCCGCGATGAAGATTGAGATGATCCAGTTTTTCCTCGGGGCCCCAAATCACCAGCATGTCACCAGCTTGAAGAATTTCTTCAGCCACACCTGCTGATATCCAACCGGACTTTCGCCAAATTCCAACAACAGCGACACCAAATTTATTGTAGAAGTTAATTTGACTAATACTTCTGCCAACGAATTCCGACTTCGGGGCGATCACAGCTTTTAAGATATGCTTTTCTTCACCAGCCAAACCGAAAATCGACTCCTTGCCATCATTAAAGTATCTCAACGCTTTCAAGTAAAAGCCGTGGCTAACATCAAAAGACACAAGTTCATCAGGAGTGGTGTTTACAATAAATGTATCACCGGCCTCTATTTTTTGATTAGGATCTTTGTTAGTGTGCTTTCCGTCAGCTTTAATCCAATCAATGATCTGAAACTGCTTGATATGTTTTGTCGAAAACTCATCGAAGCTCTGACCAATAAGAGGGCTATCGTGAGCAACAATGAGTTCTGTAATCACTTCTGTCAGTTTAAAATTATCCGCTTTGTCATCCACGCCTGATTTTTTTGGCAAAAGCCATTTCATCAGAGCACAAAAGAAAATACCAGCAATCACTAGCGGAAAACCGATTTTGCCGATTTCAAAAAAGCCGAGAGGAGTCTGCCCGTTTCGGCTAAGGACATTATTCGCAAGTAGCAGTGCAGGTGCACCAATCAAAGTCAGAGTCGTCCCTAGAGAAGCTGCTGTGGCCATGGGAATTAGAAGCCTAGAGGCATGAAGATTTTCTTCAGCTTTACAAATCTTCATCACAATCGGAAGCATCATCGCAGTGACCATCAAGTGGTGGGTAAAAGCGGACATAGCCGCCACTGCAATCATAATAACAAAAATAGCTCGCATCTCACTTTTACCTGAGAGCTTCATGACCCACTCGCCGATCAGATCTGTCACGCCCGTAAACGAAAGTCCCGCTGATAAAACAAAAACAGCAGCCACAATAATCGCGGGCTCGCTGGAAAAACCATCAAAAGCTTCTTTGGCAGTTAACAATCCGGAGATGGCAAGTGCTAAAATAATAAGAATCGCAACCACATCGACTCGAACATACTCTGTAATAAACAGGAACATTGCGATCAATGTAATTGCTATAAAAACAATTTGATCGTAGGTCACGACGGATTCGCATTGAAAAGGTGAACATCTCTTTGAGGAAATGGCATATTAATTTTTTCTTCTCGAAATATCTTAAGAAGTGAAAAGTTCAGCAAACTTTTAAGCACTCCGACTTTGTCACTGTACTCTGAGGTCCAAACAAAAAGACTAAACTTGAGGCCATTTTCACCAAATTCCTCTAGTCGCACAGTTGGCTGGGGAGATTTTAATACTCCGGGCTCGTTGGCTGCCACACGCAAAAGCAAAGTCTTCACAATTTCCGGATCCGATCCATAGGCCACACTGACCGGAATGGATGTGCGAACGTCTTGACCTGAGTGACTCCAATTGACGACTTGTTTAGATATAAAATCTGAGTTCGGTACAATCACGGCAATATTATCGTTTGTCAGAATCGTCGTTGCACGCACCGAAATGCTTTGAACATTTCCTGAAATAAGTCCGACTTCAATTCTGTCACCAAGTTTGAGCGGCTTTTCCAAAAGTAAAATAACTCCACTAATGAAATTACTAAAGATCGACTGCATGCCAAAACCGACGCCGATACCAATGGCACCGGTTAGAATTGTAAAAATACGAAGGTCAAGTCCTGTGGATTGCAAAATTCCAATCAAACCTAAAACTAGAACTGCGTAGTAAGTGAGTGTGATAACCGCTCGCCAGTTGCTGACATTCAAACCAGGTCGGCTTGAAACTGATCGGATCAACCAAGTTTTTGCAAGGCTACTGATATAGAGGAAGCCTAAAATCAAAAACAAGGTCAGCAAAATCATGGAAAGTGTAATTTGGCTTTTGTCAAAAACCAGAAGGGGATAGTTTAGAACTTCTAGAAAAGTGTTTTTTATATCGATTAAAATATTCATACCGTAGATTAAAGAGGATTGAATCCCAAGTACAGGGAATAACTCAGAGCTAAGATTTCGCAACATTTGAGGTCTGCACCATTTCCTTTGGCTTCCGTGTTAAAAAACCAGACAAGAACAAGGCCAGAATCGTATAAGTTAAGAAAATATAAAATCCAGGTTGAAGAGATGTGCCATTAGTCGTCAGAATCACCATTTCTTGGTCTTCTGAATTCAAAGAGCCAAACTGACTAGTGATAATGCCATTGAATCCAATGTAGGCCATAAAAATGGCAACAATCAAAACATCTGTCATCGACCACTTACCTGATTTCAAAACAAAAAACTGGATCCACCAATTGTCACGAGCATTTCTAAAGTTATAGTAAAATAGAAGTGACGAGAACATTTTAAAAAGTGGAAAGACAATACTAAAAGCCACCATCAAAATTCCAACGACTTTCATTTCGATATCTTTGTGGGTCACCATAATCCAAAACACATCCAAGATACTTTTGCTTTGAAAGTATAAAACTTGGTCTTTAAAACTGACAGGATGATCAAGAAGAGTGAAACTCATCTCAGATATTTTTGCTTCCATGTCGATCATTGGCGTTGTCACTCCGGTTGCAAGCAAAATCACTAAAGTTAATAGCAAAAGAATGTATTGTGCTGCCGGTAGAGTCTGTTGACTAACCCCTGCCAGAACAAAAACTAAAATAGTCAGTGATATTAAAAACCAAGTTTGTTGATAGATGGTTTTTTGATTGGATGAAACCAACTCATTAATTCTAACTTTGGCAGTTTCAATGTCTGGTGAAGATGTCTTCGATAGGATTAAGTTGTGAACGGTCAAGTCCTTCGATTCAAAGGTTTTATCAAAATACTTTTCAACACGCTTTTGTAATAGAGCTTTTAAATGCTTTTCAGACTTCACCTTTGTCATTTCAATGATGATGGCATCTGCGTAAGCAGGAATTCCTGATTTCACATCTTTCAAATCAACAAAAGTGTTTATGAAGGCCTGTTTGATCCAGCCTGAAGTTGAGCCCTTATTGCTATCTCGAATTTTCTTGTCAACTTTGTCAATCAAGCCACCCAACTGAACTTCGACGTGTTTTTTGAGCTCACGTTCGTTGGCATTTGTTAGGTTGAGGTTTGTGATTTCATCCGCAACAATACCCGCCAGGTGCTCTTTCCATTTGTCCACACTGAAAAGCCCATATTTAATGTGATTAATTTCTGCATAATCTTGTTTGTTTTTTTGATTGTCGATGGATTGAGAAATGATTTGTTGGCACAGGAAAGCAGAGACGGCAAATAGCACAACCGTAAGGATCATCTTAAAATTCTTCATTGCTCTCTGTATTAGGTGGCAAGTCTAAGCAAGTCAATCAACTGGGTCTCTTTCGCGATTTGTGTTTTTAATCATCAAATGGCATCTCATTTCACTTGCAAAAACGTTGTAAAATACCTCGTTCAAATCAAATTTTGTGTTCAAATTTCATTGCTAACAATTCAACTTGATTAGCCCGATCGGCCCTGCCCTTGCACTCTCAATAACTCAGTTGCTCAACAAATTATTTTTGAAGATCCACGAAGGAATTATATGAGAATAAATGAAGACATCATCGAAATTATTATTCGAGATCACAAGCCACTCAAAAAGTTGATTGTGGTTTTAAAAGACGGAAACAAAGAGCGTCTTGTCAAAGAAGATCAATTTGAAGAGTTTGTGAAAGTTCTGATGGCGCATACCAA
>CAZPBD010000049.1:8160-20021 GCA_964584655.1 uncultured Pseudobdellovibrionaceae bacterium
ACAGTGGGAACAACATTGGGAATGCTGGGATCAAATGCTTTAGCGATTTTTTTAGGCCAAAAGTTTCTCAATCGAGTGCCCATGCTTTGGGTCCGAAGAATCGCTTGTTTGATTTTTATAATATTTGGCATTGCTATTCTTTTTAGGCTTTAATTGTTCTAAACAATGAGGTCTTCATGATAGACGGTGTCGATAACGTTTACTATTACGTTCAAGATATTAAAAAAGCGATTCCCTTTTACTCAGAAATTTTGGGATTAAAAGTCCTAGATCAAGATGAATATTGGGCATCAATTCAGGTGGGAACTTTAAGATTAGGTCTTCATGTGACAGATGTGAAAGACAAAAAAGCTGAAGTAGAAAAGTCAAAAGGGGCGACTCTTACTTTTTCTGTAGACGATATTGATAAAGCTTACGATCATTTTAAAAAGCTCGGAGTGAAGTTCACGACTGATATTTCACGTAATCCTTGGGGCAGTCATGTTGCGTTCGAGGATCTTGATGGAAATCATCTCGAATTACGACAAGGTCCAAAGTAAATTATGAAATTGATATTTATTTCTTTACTCACAGTCATCTCTTTAGTGGCTCAGGGCCAATACAGCCCCATGATCATCGGGGGCCAAGAAGTCATTGCTGGAAGTGATATTGCAAAAAGCACAGTTCTTATTAACGGAAAAATCGCTCGTGCTTCTTTTACCTGCACTGGTGTTATTTTTTCTAAGAATTTAATTCTAACTGCAGGCCATTGTTTAGGGGCTCCTGGCTGGGCAGAGTTAAAAGTTTTCTTTGGAGTTAACAAAAAAAAGCCCGGTCAAAGTATAAAAGTGATTCAGCAAATTCGAATGGCAAATATCCCAATAAATAGTCCACCCTATGATTGGCAAGATCTTGCACTTTTAAAATTAGAAAAGCCAATTCCTGAAGATTATCGACCCGCAAATATTGCCATGGAGAATCCGAATCTAAAAGACGGCGATGATGTCATCATGGCAGGCTACGGAGTTACCACGGCAAATTCAAAATACAGCGGAGATGGTGGAGCTGGGGTCCTTCGTGCAGTTTTACAAAAAATTATAACTGCACAGCACGGTAATACAGAAATTCTAGTCGACAACTCTATGAAAGGAGCCTGCAGTGGAGATTCTGGCGGGCCTTTGTTTATCGAGCGCGAAAGTCAGCTTTTAGTAGTTGGCATCACCAGCCGAATGAGCAGTCGAAATATTGTTCCGGGTTCAAAGCCCGTTCGCTATGAGTGTCGTGTTGACATTATTTATACTCAAATTTTTGCTCATCGTGAGTGGATCGAAAAAGTGGCCATGCAGATGATGGGACTCTAACCACCGAGGAAAAGGAGTTTTGACGATGATCACCCTAATCGTAGGATCAACAGGCGCAGGGAAAACAACCTATGCCAGAAAATTAGCTCAACAAATCCGGGCCGTGGTCTATTCCATTGATGATTGGATGAAGGCTCTTTATTGGCAGGATATGCCTGCAAAGCCGGATATGAAGTGGTTTCAAGAAAATGGACAATGGTATCGAGATCGTATCAGTCGCTGCGAAGACATGATTTTCCAAGAAGTAGTTTCTCGAGCAAAACTGAATGAGAAAAGTATTCTCGACTTAGGTTTTTCAACCCTTGAGCATCGAAAGCAGTTTATAGAGAGATTTCAGAAACTCGGATATAAAGTCGACGTACATTATGTAAAAGTGGATCAGCAAGTCAGGTGGCAACGAGTCCAGCAGAGGAATCAACAAAAGGGTGATACTTTCGTAATGGACGTTGATCAGGGGATGTTTGATTTCATGGAATCCATCTTCCAGCCTCCAGATAGTTCTGAGGGTGCCGACGTCTTTGATATTGAATAGTCATTCTATAATTCTTCTGCGAAAACTTTCTCGGTAATTCGCCAGTATTTGTCTTGCTTTCTTGCAATGACAAAAGCGGGCAATCTGAAAAGGACTTGGTACTTCACCACATCACTTGGAGATTGAAATTCCACAGCCAGTTCAGGTCGCCTTAAGTGCGACCTTAAAAAGTTCACATTGAACTTTTTAATCGCGGACGGATTGTTAAAAAAATGAGCTTCACTAACGTATTGAGCGTCCAGATCGTAATATCTGATTTCTAAATATGGATTTGAGTTTTTATCCACTCGCTCTTCAAACGTGATTTTATCAGGAGTTAGCACGTGAGCGTTTTTAGAAAGTCTAGCTTGTTTTAGTTTTGCATCGGCATCAATTAAAGTGGCTTTGCAGTTTTCGCACTCACGAGCTGTGATATCGTTTTCCCTGCCACAGCTATGGCAAATTTTAGATCTAAACCGATAGCCACAAGGTTTAAATTCGAAGGTATCAGGATCCTGGGCGGCACCTTTACACTTTCGACCGTAATGTTCATAGACGACACCGTCATCGTCAGCATAGCCCCAAAAATTATTCTGAAACTCACAAACCGGACAAGTCACGATGACGGGAACAGTGTCCTTACGTGGTTTTTTGTCATCGATCTCGGGTTTAAAAATATCGTGACCTATGCCCGTGTAATCCAGAACGTAGCAGTCTTTTTTGTCTTCAGATAAGCGCAAACCCCGGCCGATGATTTGTTGGTAAAGACTGTTGGACTCGGTCGGGCGCAAGATGGCAATCACATCCACATGAGGGGCATCAAAACCAGTGGTTAACACGGATACATTCACAAGATACTTAAATTTTTTCTTTTTAAAGTCTTCAACGATTTCATTTCGCTCGGACATTTCGGTGTCGCCTAATACAATTCTGGAATCATGAGACGGTAAGTAGCTCATAATTTCTTCAGCATGTTTGACTGAGCTACTAAAGATCATCACACCTTTTCGGTCGTAGCGCTCGGTGATGTCGATAATGTTTTTAATAATCAAAGGCGTCAGTCTTTTCTGACTTTTGAGAATCTCTTCCACATCTGCAGTTGTGTAGCTTGATCCTTTTTCCACAAGTTCAGAAAAATCATAACAAGTGACAGGAATATCAACTTTTACAGGTGTGGTCAGGTATTTGTGTTTAATCATGTAGGCCAGGGGCAGTTCATAAACACAGCGTTTGAAAAATCGATTTTGCTCAGTTTTGATTTCACCCGTATGAGAATACTCGTAAATCCAACCAAGCCCCAAGCGGTAGGGTGTGGCGGTTAATCCCAAAATACAAAGCTCCGGATTTAATGTACGAAGCTTTCTAATCACATCCTGGTACTGGGTGGCTCCTTCTTCGGCGACTCGGTGGCATTCATCAATCACGAGCAACGAAAAATCCTTGAAGAAATCATCTGAGGCCCTTGCCACAGATTGCACACTTCCAAAAATGGCTTTTTGATCGCGGTCCTTTTTTCCAAGGCTTGCTGAAAAAATCCCGGCCTCTAATCCATAGCTTTTATATTTTTCGTAATTTTGTTCTACAAGCTCTTTGACGTGAGCAAGGACAAGAACTCGTCCCCTAGCAATGCGAGCAAGCTCAGCGATCACCAAGCTTTTTCCGGCTCCAGTGGGAAGTACAATCATGGCAGGATCACGTCTTTTTTTGAAAAACTGAATCGTGCTATTGACGGCCTGCTGTTGGTATTCGCGAAGTTTGTACATCTCAATCACTTTAATATTTTGAGGCTTTGTTACACAATTACTTTCACAAATGAGACAGACAGTCATCGACGTCTGAGTTTGACTTGGTTTATCTTTTTTGAAAGCGTGAACTCTTTAGACAATAAGGAAAGACTAAAAATGATTCAATCTCCAGAACTTGAGTGGACACTCATCGGCAAAACAAAGGACTTAATTATAGAGCTCGAAGGTCAGGGTGGCCTCAAAGAGTTAGTCATCAATGAACGCAAGTATGTTTTAAGCTACTATGAGGGAGCTTTCGGTGCATTGAATAACAAATGCAATCACATGGGCGGCCCGCTTTCTAAAGGAAAACTCAAAAAAGGCTGTGTCGAATGCCCTTGGCATTACTGGCAATTTAATCACAAAACAGGCGCAGCTGAAAACCAGGCCCATGAACCTCTGGCTTCTAACGGAGGGACGGTTCCACAAATTCCGCTTAAAATTGAAGGTGACTCTTTGTTTATCAATGTATCCGGAGCTGCTGAAAGAATTGGAGCCACGTATAACAAAGGGGGATCAAATTTAAGTCGAGAACCCAAGCGTGAACCTGGAATCATTCGTGTTTTGGGACTATCGACAACAGCTATGGATAAAAATCACCCTCGTTTTTCTACGTCAGAGGAACTCTTAAAATCAACTTTGCTGAGAGCATCCTCTGAATTGAATGTTGAAACAAAATTTTTAGCACTGTCAGATTTGAACTTTCGACATTGTGAAGGTTTCTATTCAAAGTCCGAAAGAGCCTGCACATGGCCTTGTTCCATTACTAAATTAGATCCAAAAGATGAAATGACTTTGGTATATGAAAATCTTGTCCACTGGGCAGATGTTGTCATTGTTTCAACGCCCATCCGCTGGGGAGCTGCAAGCTCTTTGTATTACAAAATGGCAGAGCGTCTGAATAGTGTTCAAAATCAAATCACGCTCAAAGATAAAGTCTTAATTCAAAACAAAGTGGCAGGCTTTATTATCACTGGTGGCCAAGACAATATTCAGGCTGTTGCTGGGCAAATGCTGACTTTCTTCACGGAGCTTGGTTTTACTGCTCCTGCATTTCCATTTATTGGTCACTCTCTTGGTTGGTCCTCAGAGGACATGGAAAAGAATATGGATTACGTAAAAAACAGTGAGTATCTTCATAAAAATACTTTCGAACTATTTGAAAGATCCATAGATTTAGCAAAAAAACTGATATAAGAGATCCGAAGTCATTGAACATTTTTAAAGGAACTCCATGGAATCTTTCGTCCCTCCAAAACCAGCGAATTCATTCAGAATCGTGCTTGATTTGCATCAGCCACAAAAAAGACTCGATACAGTTTTGCTGCAAGAATTTAAAGCTCAAGACGAAGATTTAAAACTCAAAGAAGTCAGTCGATCTCAGCTCAAAGAACTTTTTAGCCAAGGTAAAATCTTAATTAAAGGACAGCGTGCGAATCCCTCATCTGGTTTGGCAAAAGGGATCACTTACGTCGATATTTTAGGATTCGGAAAGTAAGTTAACCAGAGCTATCGAGAGCCACCAAAGGGGTTAAACCCACCGCCGCCAGGTTCGTCAGGACCGTGATCATGTGGAAGTCCAGCAGGTGCCACACTCGGCTTGATTTCGGGATCATGCTTGATCACGCATTCTTTTCTAGAATCACTTTTGCAACAACCCGCATAGGTCTGGAATCTTTTTGTCTGCGCTTTAATTTTTACAATGATCGGATCTGCTGGATCAAAATTCTTGTCACCCACGTTGATAATTTTCGTAATCTCCTGACCTGTGCGGTAAACAACTTTTTTCAAACTTCCCTGAATATCATAAATTGCACTGAAAGTTGTGATGCCACTTTTCCCAATGTTTTCCCCCACTCGAGGAACTTTTTTCTCGAAGAAGCTATCATAATGAATTTTATCACCAGACTTCACTTCGAAACCTGCTGCACGACCAGGGATTGGCTGTTGACCTGCAATTTGTCCTGGCAGTTGTTCTTTACCTGCAGCATGCCCTGGAAGCATTTGCTTCGCAGCGATTGTTCCCGGTAGTTCACTTGGAGCTTTTAGTTTTTCAACTTGATCACCAGGTCTTTTAGTTTCTGCAGCTATTTGTCCTGGTAGCTTTTCTCTTGCGGCACGCCCGCCAGGACGCTGATCATTTGGATCTGGTTCTGGAAATTTGAGAGCATCGGCTGCTGCTTTCTCTTTCTCAAAGGCCTCGGCTTCGGCTTTGATTTTCTCTTTATTCTTTTCATAATCTTTTATTGCAGCTTCTACTTGCTCGTCCCAGCTCTTGCCATAGAAAACAGAACCAAAGCTTTTTGCAGTGCAAGTCACGCCAACACATTCAGACGAGTTCAGTGCGCTCATTTTAGAAACACCAGTCCAAACAGCTCCTTGAGGCGCTAGTTTCATCATGCCTTCACCGCTGATAGGTGGCATCGTGTAAGTGTCCATAAATCGTTTGTTATTGATTTCAAATAAAGCCGAGTGATCAGAAATGACACCAGACACTTCGCGAATTCCATGGCGATCGGAAGTCGCCACTGCTTGTAATAAATATTCATCCGTATCCGTTAGAATACCGACAACATTCGAATTTTTCTGCGCCGAGCATTGATATTGATCTGGAAATTTTTTGAGATTAAAACTAGCCGGTTTTCCATCAACGGTTATTTTTGCAAAAGCAAAAGTTGAAATTGAAAATACGACGAAGAAAATATTCTTAATCATAGATATCCATCGGATTTTTCGACAGATAACTTGATTAAAGACTTTGGTCCAGAAGCAGTTTCCGACCCCTCTTAACCCACCATACTATTGGCAGCGATCCAGGCCCCGGTCCACGCATTTTGAAAATTAAAACCACCCGTAATCCCGTCGATATCTAAAACCTCACCTGCAAAGTAAAGCCCAGGGCAAATTTTACTTTCCATTTTCTTGAAATTGATTTCGTTAAGAGCCACGCCACCACACTCGACGAATTCGTCTTTGTAACGGTTTTTGCCTTGGATCTTTAGCTCTGTGGAAAACAAAGATTCTGACAATGATTGCAGATCCTTGTTAGAAACATCAGCCCATCTTTTTTCCAATGGAATGTTTGATTTCTCTAGGATCTTGAGCCAAAAACGTTTGGCTAAAAATTCGGGGTAGATGTTTTGAATTTGAGATTTTTGCCCCTCAACTTTTAATTTCTTCAGAACTTCTGTGACAGCATCGATGCGCTCAAAGCCTGTCCAATTGACCTTCAAAATTCCCTGGTAATTGGAGTGAAGCATTTCTCTTGCTGCCCATGCAGAAATTTTTAAGACTGCAGGGCCGCTCAGTCCCCAATGAGTGATCAGTAAGGGGCCACGCTCTTTAAAGGGCTTCTCGTTTTCAATTAAAAGCTTCACTTCCACATTTTCAAAACTGAGACCTGGCAGTTCACTGATCAGAGGGTCTGTAATCTTAAAACTAAAAAGTGATGGGGCCATTTCAGTCATTGTGTGGCCTAAACCTTCAGCCAATTGATATCCGAAAGCACTGCTCCCTGTTGCGATCATGACTTTGTCTGCCACAATCGGTTCTAGATTTTGAATTTGGATTGAAAATTGCCCGTTTTCAGTTTTATTCACTGAATCCACTTTATGATTCAGTTTAATTTCCACATTTGCTTTTTTTGCAGAATCCAAGAAGCATTCTATAATTGTTTCAGAAGTATTTGTTTCTGGAAACATTCGGCCATCTTCTTCGGCAACCAAATTGACTCCACGATTTTTAAACCATTGAACTGTGTCTTGAGCTTGAAAGGAATGAAACGGAGAGTTGAGTTCTTTTGAGCCCCGGGGATAGCGCTCACAAAAAGCTCGAATATCGAAAAGGTTGTGAGTCACATTACATCTGCCGCCCCCAGAGATTCTGACTTTTTTTAGAATCAGGTTAGAGGCCTCTAGGATTTGCACTTGAGCAGGTTTACCGTTTTTCAATGCAAGCTCAGCAGCATTGATAGCGGCAAAAAAACCAGCAGCCCCACCACCGATGACGACGACTTTTGTCATAAAAAGTGAGTCCTATAATCCTGTTGGCCTGCCAAGATAACTTGATAAGCCTCTTCAGCACCGTAGATATTTTCAATTTTTGTTTTGGCAGGTTCATGGGGCAAAGTTTTATAAGTTAAAAAGTAATGCTTCATTCGGTCGATGACGACAGGATTAATGTCTTTGATGTCCTGGGCATTTTTAAAGTAGGGATCACCATTTAAGACAGCGATCAATTTGTCATCCACTTCATTTGAGTCAATCAACCGAATCCCACCGATGATTCGAACATCCATAATGATATCCGATTTTTCAATGGGAAGTTCCGAGAGAACACAAATGTCTAATGGATCTCCGTCACCTTTGGTCGCCTGCGAAGAAAGGGCAGCTGTTTTTTCAGCAGAATAGGTTTGAGGAACAAATCCATACAAAGTTCCAGGGACTGAGGAAAATCTTTGTGGACGGTCCACCTTCAGATAGCCCGTTTTTTTGCAGATCTCGTATTTGATCACTTCATTAGCTGTGATTTCCACATAGGCTGTGACTATCTTTGGGGATAAGTCACCAGCGGTGATGCCGTGCCAGGGGTGAGGTCTATTGATTAGAAATTCTTTTTTGGACATGGTGACCTCAGTTATTTAAAACATGTTCTGGATTTCAACTTTAATTTAATAGTACATTATCACGTATTCTAGCGAACACGGAAGACCTATGAAAGTATTTATCCAAGGATTTAAGTCAATGATTCCCATTATTCCTGGAATCATTCCCTTTGGGGCAGTCATGGGTTCTGTGAGCTCTGAAGTGGGTCTTAGTTTTTTTCAAACAATCATGATGAATGTGTTGGTTTTTGCCGGAGCAGCTCAACTTGCGTCTTTGGACTTGATGAAAACTGAAACACCTGTGCTCATTGTTCTGATCACGGGTCTTATTATCAACTTGCGGTTTATTCTTTACAGCGCCGCTTATTCTCCGGTCATGCAAAAATCGAAGCTGTTATCACGGGTTTTTAACTCCTATTTTTTGACTGATCAAAGCTACGCAGTCATGTCAGCTCATGAACATCGACTCAACTCAAATGCTCAAAAAATTCAATTCTACTTAGGTGCTGCCATTTGTATGTGGGCTGTTTGGCAGATATCAGTTATGGCTGGATTTGTTTTTGGAAATTTTGCGCCCAAAAGCTGGGCTCTTGAGTATGCCATTCCATTGAGCTTCATTAGTCTTTTGATTCCGTCATTAAAAAATAATAAGTACGTTGCTGTAGCCCTGTTTTCTGCCATCACTTCGGTCTTACTTCGACCCATACCTTATAATTTAGGACTCATTACGACGGCTACTTTGTCCATTCTACTTGGAATCTACCTTTCTCGAAAAAAGAGAACCCAATGATTCAAGCTCAGTACTTTTGGTTGAATACATTTTTATTAGCGATCGGAACCCTTCTCATTAGAAGTTCAATTCTACTGTTTTCATCTAAGATCGTAATTTCAGATCGATTGAGAGAAATTTTTAGCTTTATACCAAGTGCGGTTTTGCCTGCATTAGCTGTTCCCATGGCTTTCTATCATCCAGGAACAGTTGATTGGCTGTTGAACAAAGAGCGTGTGTTCATCTTGTTATTAGCAACAGTTGTGGCCTATTTTTCAAAAAAAATGACCACAACTCTAATATTTGGTTTACTGCTTTTGTATTTAGTGACGCAAATTTAATTTTTGTTCCATGCGGACTTAAAGTCAGTTGCATACTGAGTAAATGAAATTGGTTTTTTTCCAGTTATTTTTTCAACGGCATCAGTTGTTCTTTCAGCATATCCCAATTTAAAAAACTCTAAAATCATCAACATAAATTCTGAGTAAGATTTTGGTAAACCTGCAGCAAGTAGTCCTTGAAACATCTCTTGTGGTAGAATTTCTTTGTAGGAAATTTTTTGACCTGTGATTTCTGTCAGAATATGTGCCACCTGATGGTGATCAAGTGCCTCTGAACCAGTTAAATCAAAGTCTTGATTGTTGAAACGGTCACCTTGCAGAAGTTCAGCAGCGACGGATGCAATATCACGAGCATCAATAAAGCTTCCTTTGGCATTGCCAACGGGAAGTAAAATTTGTCCTTTTTTTAAGATTCCTTCGATCCAGTAAGAGTTGAAATTTTGCATGAACCAATTAGGTCGAATGATATTGAAATTGATTCCGGATTTTTCTAGGAATATTTCGACTTTTCTAAAAGGGGCCGTTTCAACTGCATTAGCACCCATGGCCGTCATCAAGACTATTTTTTGAACTCCAGATTTTTGAGCTTGTTTGATGACTGGTATCAGAAGTTCGTCCTGATTTACATGTCCCGGAGGAGACAATAGAAATAACCTGCTGATTCCTTTGAGTGCAGAATCAAGTCCCTCTTGAGTGGTAAGATTTAAATAAACCTGATCCTTCTCCAGTTTCTTCTGACTTGTGGCCCTAAGAACTGAAATGTTTTTTGCTTTTAACAGACGTACGATTTCTGACCCAACTGTTCCATTTGCCCCAAGAATTAGTGCATTGCTCATAATGAGACTCCTTTTTGTTTTGTTTCTGAATACAATTTAACAGACATAAAGTAGCTTTTTAATGGCTTATAATCCATTTTACATGTCTAAAAATCTAATTAATTGGACTAAATATACAAACCCGAGTAGCTTATAGTGATGGATCTACTCGAGGACTTGCTTCAACATTCAGGCTTAAAATCACGGGTTATCGGCTATCGAACTTTTTCTGATGCAGCCGCTATCCAGTTTCCCTGTGGAAAATCAATAGGATTTCACGTGGTAACTCACGGTCAGGCCTATATCCATCATGATCCTAAACTTAAACCCATCCTTTTAAATAAGGGCGATATTGCACTCATGGCAAGAGGATGTGATCACATCGTCAGCACACAGGAAAAGAGAACCCATCAATTCATTTCCCTTTCTGAATTTGATAGCCGCCAGCAATTAAAAGGACCATCCCAACTGACATTAGTAAGCGGAGCCTATCAACTTTGGAATCAACCCATTCATCCTTTTTTTGACGAAATTCCAAATTGGTTTGTTTTAAAGTCAGAGGATCTGCAAACATTTGATAATTTGCAAATTTCAATTCGTCTTCTTTCAGAGGAAGTGGCCAAGCCAGAATTGGGTTCTGATCGTATTGTTCAAGGACTTTTAGATGTGATGTTTTCATTTATCATGCGAAGAATAGTTCAAAAGACAAGTTCCAAAGCTAAAACCTGGAGCCACGCTGTTCAAAACATACAAGTCAAAAAAGCCATTGAACTAATGCATTCTGATTGCTCGAAACCTTGGACACTTGATGAGTTGGCAAAAAAAGTAGGGCTTTCAAGAGCAGGTTTTGCTTTGAAATTTAAAAAGAGCTTAGGAGATACCCCTCTCCATTATTTAACTACGCTCAGAATTCAGAAGGCGATGGATCTGTTGACCAGTACAGATAGGAATATTGAAAGCATTGCTTTGGATGTTGGATACCAGGATGCCTTTAGTTTTTCTAAAGTGTTTAAAAAACTAACGGGATTACCGCCCAAAGATTTTCGGAATCAAGAATTGTCCGAACGTAAAACAGGCTGGAAAATTTAAATGTCCGTGAAAATTTCTAGAATCTTACATGCGGGCTATGTTTTCGAGCACAAAGACACTCAAATTCTGTTTGATCCGATATTTGAAAATCCGTTTAGTCATAATTGTTATGCTTTTCCTCAAGTTGAATTTGATGTCCAATTGATTCAAAAACTCACACCTTCCGCCGTGTTTATCTCGCATTATCATGATGATCATTGTTCGTTCGAAAGTCTTAATTTGATCCAGCGGGAAACGCCGATCTACATTTTTTGTGTGTTTGAAGAAATGATTTCGTTGTTGAATGAACTTGGATTCACAAATGTGACTTCACTGGATTTGAATATTCCAATTCAGATCGATGAAATTGTGGTGACTCCAAGAGCTGCTTTGGACCGAGATGTGGATGCAATGTTTCATATCCAAGTGGAAGGCCTCAATATTTTAAATGTTGTGGACTCTTGGATCGATCCTGATTGTCTAACATTACTAAGTCGATTTGCACCCTGGGATTTAGTTCTGTGGCCCTTTCAGACAATGAAAGAAATAGATGTCCTATCGCCTCGACAAGCCAAGCCAGCAGAACGAAATGTTCCTGCTGAATGGCTTAACCAGATTCAAATATTAAAG
>CAZPBD010000050.1:0-1966 GCA_964584655.1 uncultured Pseudobdellovibrionaceae bacterium
AGTCGTTTGGATCTTTCATAAAACCCATGGCAACAACTGTTCCCACAAGATCATTTTCGATCATGATTGGGAAAACACCCACATCAAAACCAGTGAGATCCCATTTCATAATTGCATATTTGTTTTGCGAGTGTCGTAAATCTTCGATTGTCTTAGTGACTAAATCTCCGACACTTGTTTGTGCTGACTCTTTTGAGCAGAAATAGCTAATGGCAGGATTACAAAATGTATTTCTACCACCATCGAAGCCTTTCAATTGGCCTCTTTCGTCAGTGAAGATCACATCAATATTCCACCATGAATTTAAAATCTGTTTTAATTTTTTGATGACATGAATATGTTCAAACTCATCCCAATTAATCATCGACATTTTGACTCCTTGTCTTGATAAGTAGCTGACTACTTTCAGTACATGTATCGTCAAATGTTTAGACGGACTTTAAATGAATTTAAATTTTTTGAGACAACATCTTACTCTGAGACACTGTTCAAAATTTGTCTTACGAAATTGTATCATTGTAGAACAATTAGCCCTGATTTTGCAGCTGATGGAACTTAAAATATTCGCCCTGTGAGCGCAGTAAGAACTCGTGGTTACCTGATTCTACGATTTCACCCTGTCTTAAAACTACAATTCGGTCACAGTTTTGGATTGTTGAAAGTCTGTGCGCAATCACGATCACAGTTCGACCTTCCATCAATGTATTGAGACCCTTTTGAACTTCAACTTCACTTCGACTGTCCAATGCACTTGTGGCTTCATCAAGAATTAAGATTGGAGCATCTTTTAAAAAGGCTCGAGCAATGCCGACTCTCTGTTTTTCACCGCCAGAAAGGGAGCCGCCGCGTTCTCCGGCTTGATTTTGATACTGATTATTGAGTTTCACGATAAAGTCATGGGCATGGGCTTTTTTAGACATGGGCTCTACTAGACTTTTGGGCTTTTCGAAGTCTCCGGACCAAATGTTATTTTCCAAAGTATCCCGCAGTAAAAATACATCTTGAGAAACTAGACCAATATTACGCCTGAGATCTTCAACAGAGAACTGCTTCAAAGGAATATCATCAATTAAAATCTCACCACGGCTAGGATCGTAAAAACGCTCGAGCAAATTAGCGATGGTTGATTTTCCACTTCCGCTTTCGCCGACTAAGGCGACCTTCTCGCCCCTTCGAATAACAAGAGAGAAGTTTTTTAGTACGTCCTGATGGCCGTAAGAAAAGTAAACATTCTTAAATTCGATGGATTTCCAATTTGTAGGAAATGGCAACGGTTGTGCACTTTGTTTAAGCTCTGAGGGTTGATCAATGATTTCATGAATCCGACGAGTCGCCACAACGGTTTCTTGAATTCGAACGTAGCTTTCTTGAAACTTTTTGATGGGAACATTCACAGCCAACATTGATGCAATGTAGGCTAAAACATCACCCACACTGGCTTTTCCAGCGGCGACAAGAGATCCGAAATAAAAGAAAATGGCAAGGATCAAGCAAGTGGCAATAAACTCTGTGACAGGACCCATGATTTCAAGTCGGGCGTGGACTTTTTTTCGGATCTCGAAGTAGTAGTCAGTTTCACTTTTTAGTTTCTGATTCAAAGTTTTTTCTAAATTAAAAGATTGAATGGTTCTGACACCGTCCAAGCTTTCTTTAATGGTCGCTGTGATCTTTTCTAGATGTTCTTGGCCATTTAAAACATACTTTCGAAGACTTCTTGAGATTTGCCTTAAGAAGTAAAGAATCACAGGAACGATCAAAAACAAAGTCATGGTCAATTCAGCATTGAGACTGAATAAATTGATCACTAAAAATAGAGCCAATAACGGTTCACGGAAAATATCAGCCACCATTCGAAGACCGTCTTGAATAACTTTGATATCATTCATAATTCGGCTCATCAGTCCGCCAGAGCCTGATGCATAATCAGCATGGAATTTTAGATCCATGTTTAAAAACTTGTTCTGAA
>CAZPBD010000050.1:2066-20021 GCA_964584655.1 uncultured Pseudobdellovibrionaceae bacterium
CCTGATGCATAATCAGCATGGAATTTTAGATCCATGTTTAAAAACTTGTTCTGAAGCTTTTGGCGAAATTGGTTCACCACCTGTTCAGCTGTGATGTTCATCAAATAAATATGAAAGTAGCGGCAGACAGAGACTGTTAGGGCTAAAGACAGAGCTAAAATCGAAACATCACGAATTTGGTTAGTATTGCCAGATCGAAAAGAAGATTCGATATCTTTGATCATGTACATCAGCTTTGCGTAACAAGCGGCATAGATCACACCAGTCAAACCAATGACGATGACACGTTTCCAATGGGGTTTGACTTCGACTAGGACTTTTCTAATTTCTGGAATCATTGACCGTCAGTGTATCGCTTCAAGAACTGGCCCGTCAGGCTTTTTTTGCTTTTTATGACATCCATCGGTGAACCTTGGGCTACCACTTGGCCGCCTTTATCGCCACCTTCGGGTCCCATATCAATAACGTAGTCAGCTTGCCTGATCACATCCAGATTGTGCTCAACTAGAATAACACTACTTCCGGCATCCACGAGCTTGTTGAGAACTTTTAATAACAAATCGACTTCTTTAAAATGAAGGCCCGTAGTGGGTTCATCTAAAATATACAAAGTGGCCTTCTGAGAGGCCTCAGTCAGTTCTTTTGCTATTTTTAACCGTTGAGACTCTCCGCCGCTGAGTGAGTTGGCCGGTTGCCCGATTTGAATGTAATCAAGTCCGACTTCTTTTAAGACACTCAGGCTTCTGCGAATGCTCGGAGTGGCGACAAAGAAATCTAAAGCATCTTTCACAGTCATTGTTAAAATTTGATGGATGTTTTTTCCTTGATATTGAACTTCCAAAATTTCAGGTCGAAATTTTTTCCCGTCACAAACATCACAAGGGATAATGACGTTATCCATGAACATCATATCGATTTCTTCAAATCCAGTCCCTTTACAAACGGGGCATCTTCCGCCGTCCACATTTAAGCTAAAAGTCCCTGGCGTGTATCCCCTTGATTTTGATTCTGGAAGAGCAGCCATAATATTTCGAATAGCATCATAGGACTTCAAGTAAGTAACAGGATTAGACCTGGCAGATTTTCCAATGGCACCTTGATCAATCAAGACGGCATTTTTCAAATTTTCAATACCCTCGAGGCTTGTGAAAGGTTGTGCAGGTAAAAATTCAAGTTCGAGTTTTCTGGCAACTGCGGGATACAAAGTTTTTGTCACTAACGTCGACTTGCCTGATCCGCTCACGCCAGTGACAACAACCATCCGATTCAATGGAAAAGTGACATCAACTTTTTTTAAGTTATGTCCTGAAGCTCCATTGATGGATAATTTAAATTTGTAATTATCCAATTGAACAGGTCTGGCCTCTTGAATTCGACGTAACTTTTTCTGAGGCAAAACAAAGGGAGCTGTTATGGATTTTGGATCTTTAAAAAAATCATTGGTTGTGCCAGCAAATACAACTTCGCCACCAAGGCTTCCAGATCCTGGTCCCATTTCAATGATGTGCTCGCTGTTTTGAATCACATCATGATCGTGCTCAACGACGACTAAAGTATTTCCAAGCTCTTTCAATTCTTTTAAAATGCTAATCAGTCTTTCGTTATCACGGGGGTGAAGTCCGACTGTGGGCTCATCCAAAACATACAAAGTTTGAGAAAGTCCTGATCCCAACTGATTGGCCAGCATTAGGCGTTGATATTCCCCACCTGATAGTGTGCGAGTTTCTCGTTGCAAAGTGAGGTAATGAACACCGACCCGAACTAAAAAATTAAGTCTGGATTTAATCTGCTTTAAAACTTCAGGAACAATTTCCGCTTGATGGGCACTCAACTTTAATTGATCAAACCAAACAGCTAACTTTTCAATTGTCATTGAAGACAGATCATTCAAATTTTTAGAATTAATAAAAATAAAACCAATTTCAGGCCGAAGTCTTGAACCTTTGCAATCTGAACACAAACTAGCGCTGCGGTATCGAGAGATAAAAACTCGCACATGCATCTTATACTTAATTTGCTCTAAGTATTCGAACAAGCCTTTCACGCCCCAAAACTCCTTTGTTCCATCCCATAGAAGTTGGCGTTGAGCTTTTGGCAATTCATTCCAAGGCGTATTCAAATTGATTTTTTGTTTTTTACAAAATGCAAACATCTGCTTTTTGTCTTGCTCGGATGAAGGCATCGTAAAAGGATGAAGGGCTCCCTGTTGAATGCTGAGTGTGGGATTCGGAACCACTTTAGCTTCATCAAGGCTTAGGATATTTCCAAAGCCCTTACAAGTCGGGCAAGCTCCCAATGGAGAGTTAAAGCTAAACAACCTTGAAGACATCACGGGAGGATTCCAACCGCACTCAGGGCACGCGGGCTCTTCACTGATAGGAAAAATTTCTCCGGTCGTTAAATGCAGAAAGCATTTTCTGGTTGTGATCAAAGTGTTGTATTTCACACTGGCTTCGTAAGCTTGTTGTAGCGAATCAGCCAGGCGACCTCGATCAGCCTCTGTGAAAGCCATTCGATCGATGACTAAGTAAAAGGATTCAGTGGGCAACCCCTTTTTGATCATTGAAGGTTCGCTAATCTCGACGATTTCACCTTCAAGTGTCGCCTTGTCAGAAGACTTCTTCTTTTTCTTTGCTGGAATAAATATTCTTAAATAACCATCTTGAAGCAAAAGTGAGTGAAGTTTTTTTCCTTCACTCACTCGACCCGCTTCAGGAATTTCGACAAGCAAGGATCCACGTTGGTCTTTGTAGGTTTTTAAAATTCTTGCTGTTGCATCGGACACACTTTGCTTTTCTGCAGGGATTAAATGTGTCGGGCAGTGAGGAACACCAATTTTTTCATATAAAAGCCTAAAGTAGTCGACGAGCTCCGTGGTTGTACCAACTGTAGAGCGGCTACTTTTAACAGTGTTTTTTTGTTCAATGGAAATACTAGGAGGAATATTATGAATACCTTCGATATCAGGCTTAGGTGCTTTGTTTAGAAACTGCCTTGCATAATTGGACATGCTCTCGATGAATCGGCGCTGGCCCTCGGCAAAGAGAGTTTCAAAAGCCAGTGAACTTTTTCCGGAACCTGAGGGGCCACAAATAACCGTGAAAGATCCAATCGGAATTTTCACTTCGATATTTTTTAGATTATTTTGCTTCACCCCCCAAAGGTGAATCTCTTTCATCAATAGTCCTGTTTTAAGAAGTCGCTATTCTCTTGTTCTTTGTTTGAACTTGATGTGGGTTCGGTTCCTTCAATGTAGGCCTGTTTAACAACTAATTTTGATTCAGCTCCTGCAAGTTTTCCCGTATCTCCATCAATGTTCGCAAACACAATACCCTCGGGCACAGGTAAAGTCATCTGCGGAAGCTCCGTATGAGCGGCTTTCATGTAATCAACCCAGATTGGCAAAGCAGATCGCCCACCGACTTCACCGCGGCCAATACTTTTTTCTTTGTCATATCCCACCCAAACTCCAGTGGAAATTTGAGCCGTATATCCAATGAACCATGCGTCAAAGTAGCCATTCGTACTTCCAGTTTTACCAGCAACTTCTCGACCCAAAGCACGTGCACGTACGCCAGTGCCGCGAGGATCTTCAACGACACCTTTCAACACACTGGAAATGACATAGGCAGTTTGAGGTCTAATCAATTGATCTGGATCCTGAAAAAATAAAAAAGGCTCCACTTTCTTTTTATCTGCGACGGGGGTCTCGCCTTCGACGGGTGCGGGAAGATTCATGAACGAGAGTCTTTTTTCTTCCTGTTCTTTATCCATGGCCTCGATTTCTTTTTCAAACCGTGTGTCAAGAGACAGGTTCTCAAGCAAAATATTTCCGTTCGTATCTTTGACACTCTTGATAACGATGGGACGAATTCTTTTTCCCAATCTTCCAAGTTGAGAGAAAACTTTTGTCATCTCATACAAAGTCACAGAGCTAGAACCCAAACCCAATGTAAAATCCATATTCATTGGACTAAAGATGCCAAGTCGTTTGGCGTAATCGGCCACCCAGTTGACTCCGATATCTTCGATAATTTTAACGGTTGGAATATTTAAAGATTGAACAAGCGCATTTCTAAAAATAATTTCACCACTAAAATCTCGACCATGGTTAGACGGCTTCCAAAGCTTAGTTTCTTCTTGTCCCTCTTCATCTTGCTGCTTTTCTTCATACACAAGAGGCACATCTAAAACTTCAGTTGAAGGACTGTAACCTTTATCCAAAGCAGAAGTGTAAACGATGGTCTTAAAAGCGGAACCTGTTTGTCTGGCAGCCTGAAGGGCTCGGTTAAATTCATTTCGTCTAAAATCATAACCGCCGACCAGCGCCAATAAATCTTGAGACTGCTGATCAAAAGAAACGAGTGCCGCTTCAACTAAAGGCTCTTGATCCAAAGTCACTTGTACAAATTTTGAGTAATCAAACTTCGGCAAAATCGCTTTATTTTTAGGATCCTTCCACTTTTCAAATGCTACTTTATCCGCAGTTAGTGACACTTGAATCAGATCACCCACTTTTAAAGCTTCCGAGGCCTTTTTGATTTCTGCATTCTCAGCTTTCACTTCGGTGTTTGGTTTTCGAGCCCACTTAAATGTTTCAAAATCAATCAGCGCCTCTAAATTGCCGGGCATGATCACATGGGCATAACCAAGGACATCGTTCACTTCGCGAACAACGGCCACGTAGTTTTCACCGAGGCTCATGTAACTTGGAATATTACTTTGAGCTTTGCCAACAGCGGGGGCTGTAGCCTCTAGAATTTCTTCAAACTCACCTGTCGCTAGAATTGTTCGCTCGGGATTGGTTTCAAGAATTAATTTCTTTTTTTCTTTTTCTAGAATCTCGATGATTTCATCATCATCTGAAATGTTCTTGATCGGACCGCGAAAACCTTGTCGCTTATCTAAATCCTTTAAGCCATTTTTCAATGCATCTTGAGCGGCCTCTTGCTTTTTCAAGTCCATGGCCAATTGAATGGTGATACCTTCATCAAGAACTGTTTTTTCACCCAGCTTATCAACTAAAATTTGCCGAACTGTTTCGCGATAAAATGGAGCGAGCTCTTCAAAGTTTTGTCGAACAAAGACTTTTACAGGTGCCGCGACTGCAGCTTCTGCTTGATCGTCAGTGATGTAACCTTCTTCTTCCATTCGGCGTAAAACATACCTTTGTCGATCCTTAGCGCGCTTCGGATGAGACACCGGTGAGTATCGACTGGGGGCTTGCGGTAGGCCCGCTAAAATAGCGGCTTCTTCCACTGTAATTTTATCCACATTTTTTCTAAAATAAGTTTGGCTGGCATTCTGAACCCCGTAAGCTCCGTGACCAAAATAAATTTGATTCAAATACAAATAAAGAATCTCTTCTTTTTTTAAATTCTTTTCCATGTCCAAAGCGAGCAAAGCCTCGCGAAACTTACGCATCAAAGTTTTCTCTGGAGTCAGCATCAAAGTTTTTGCCACCTGCTGAGTAATAGTCGATCCACCTTGTACCGATTGTCCCGCACGAATGTTAGCTAGAGCCGCACGAGCAATCGCACCTAAATTGATTCCACCATGATCAAAAAACTGAGAATCCTCTGCAGCTAAAAATGCATTGATCAAATGGGGAGGTAGTTTTTCATACGCCACCAAAGTCCGACGTTCACGAAAAAATTCGCCAACTTTGGCACCATTTCGATCATAAATGGGGGAAACAAGTAGAGGTTTATAATCTGCAACTGTGATGATTTCGGGAAGGCCACTTTTCACAGCCTTAAAGAAAATAAAACCACCAACGATTGAAAGTAAAAATAGGGATGAAATAGCAATGATAATTTTCTTCAACATAGTGGGGAAATATTAACAGAACTCGTGAGTCAGGTCACGAGCTCTGAAAGGCTAGACGATGGGCTGGTTGGATCGAGAATTATTGCTGCAAATCAGTCATACGCTCAGTGTGTGATTTGAATTCTTTGATTTGCGACTTAAATCTTTCGAATTCAGCTCTGCATTTTGGTTCTTTTCCTGGAACAGGATCACCATTTTTGTCAAAATAGTCTTTACCCGCCAAAAGACGTACATCGCCCATATGTTGACTTAATTTTTCAATGCCTTCTTTTGACTCTTCGATAGAAATTTCACCCTTCGAGTTTATTGCTGCAGATAGGGATTGTTGTATGCGCATCTTTTGCTGCAATAAATCGTTAGCTTCTTGAGCTGCGTTCTGCTGGTATTGAGAAATTTTATTAGCAAGATTTTGATCTTTTTGTAAGAAGGCCTGCTGGTCCTTGCTGAGTGCACTTGCTTCTCGTTCGATTGCTTTTTTGTAGCTATCTGCTTGGTTTTTGTACTCGTTCTCTAAAGTAGAAATAGACTCTTGCCTATCTTTAATGTTGTTCACCATTTGAACTAGATAATTTGATGTATCTTCATAAATCGCATTTCGCTTCTCTTCCATAGATTTTAAGCAGTCATCCATAAAGCTTTGCAAGTCCTTTTTCTTTGAGCTTCCCTTACCTAATGCACTTCCTAAAGACCCGCTCTTCTTCTTTTTATTTAATTCTGCTTTTTTGTAGTAGTCTTTTACTTGGGCATTACAAATTCTAGACATTGAAGAGAAACTCTGAACACCGGCCTTTAGTAGTTCTTCTGATCTTTTACGTTCAGCTTTTGCCATATCTTGTCTTGCATTGATTAATTCTGCATTTGCTTTACGTATTGCCTCTTGCACCTTAATTTGATTTTCTCGCATTGCATTCAAAGCACGAGCTTGCTCGGCTTCTTGCTCAGTTTGTCTTTTTTCCCAAGCTTCCTTCAGTTTAATTCGATCTTCGTTAAAGCCTGCAAGCTCATCAGTTGTTCTTTTCTTCTGTGCTACTATTTTTTCATCGATAGCTTTGATTTCTTTTTCTAACCTTTCAATGGCCGTCATTTCTTTTTGCAATTGATCCTGATAGTTATTTTTGGTTCCCTTTATCATGCAGGTGTCACTCGGAGACATTGTGGCAGTAGCACCAAGCCCAACTAAAATTCCTCGAGTGGTATCGGCTTCAGTCGTAGATCCACCCTCCATGCATTCAAGAGCTTTCTTTTGAGCTGCGTATCCAAATGTCGTTTCACGCTCTTTAATTCTGTCAGAGATTTCTTTGCATGATTTTTCACTTCGCTCACTACTTTTTTCACAAACTAAGTAGCTACTCTTTGCACTCTCAAATTTTGATATTAAATCTGCAGCAGCGGGGCAAGCATTGTTTGCACCACAGGTGGCTTTAGCGGAATTAACTTTTGCCTCAAGTTCATCACTTTTTACTTTTAACTCTGCACACTTATCTGCATCATCCTGTCCCCAGCTCACACTGCTCATAAAAACCAAGACAAGTGTCAAAATCATAGACTTTGTATTCGATTTCATAGCAGAACCCCCGGTACTAATGGTTATAGCAACTTACGAACCACTTATCGGTCTAGATGTGATAAAAATTTCGTCTCATTTTAAGACTGGGGGTCTAGAATTCCTGATAGATGACTACTTCAACCAGTCCTTCATCAAAACTTTGATCTGAGTCTGATAGGGCACACCCATAAATTCCGATTTTTCTTTGAAAGCACTGAGCAGCGGTTGTTGAATCTTCATGCTGATCAGTTTTGATTTTCCCATTTCCTTTTTAGCTTCAAGTTGGTGGTAGAATCTTAAATTCTCAAACCTTTTGATGATCAAATCTATGCTGAGTCCTTTTACACAGGCAGTATCAGCATCAATTTGTAATCCTAATTTTTGAATCTCTTCCAAACTTAGGAAATGAATCACCTTTGTTTTGTAACTTGTTTGCTGGGGTTTGAAGTTTTCAAAGTCAGCATCAAGGCGGATGGTGACTTTATCTGACTTGAGTTTTGGGTTCTGGAATGTCCAAGACGTCATTCCTTTTTTTTGTCGGTACTGATCTAAAAAATTAAAAAGTTCATCTGGCCCAACAGGCAACGTATTTTCATATCCAAGCTTAGAGAGGACTTTATCTGCCTTCTTAAAGCTTTCGATATTCTGTGGGATGATGATCTCAAGATTTGAGTCATCCACCATGTAACCATTCAAGTTAGCAGCGAACGATCCAGTAAAAATGTGGGAAAGTTTAAAAATTTGAAAGGCTTCGATAAAATTTAAAAGTGTCATGCTGATCAATATAGACCGGTATAGACACCTTTAAAAGTTATCGAGCCTAGATGTGGACCAAAGTCTTAGACTTTTGGTGCAGGTCTCATTTTATTGAAAGCTTTAACAAGCATAAATACTGCAAAAGCAATGATCGTAAATGTGATCAAAGTGTTGATAAAGCTGCCGATTTTCATAGCAACTAAAACTGTACCGTCATCTGCATGTTTGAGTGGAATTGCGAGATTCTTAAAATCCACACCACCAATAAGGACTCCGATTGGGGGCATGATCACATCACTTACCAATGAGTTTACGATTTTACCGAACTCAGCTCCGATGATGATGCCGACGGCCATATCTAAAACATTCCCCTTAACCGCAAACTCTTTAAATTCTTGTACAATACCCATTTTTCTTCCTTCCCAAAAAATTTCTAATTCGTTAAATTAAAGACGTAAAAATATTATGGATAAGGTAATGAGGAGTCCAGGTTGATTCAAGGTTTAAATAGCGATTTCTACTTCAACGGGAAGCAATACCACCTGCAGACTGAAGACTGGGGAAAAGATAAACCGTTTTTGGTCACTCGGTTGTATTGCCAAGGAGCCGTCCTTAAAACTTTGAAAAGATCCTATAACGATATCTTCGGAACAGACCTGATATCCTCAGAAGTCGTAAAAATCGCACTGAAACACCAGCACGAAGGATTCGCAAAAGATTTCATAGCTCAAAAATTCTAAAATCGCGACGAAGGTCTTCTACTTAATTAGACCCTCAAACTTTAGAATAAAGCCTATGATCGAACTCTCCCACGCCTATAAAACATTTCCCGGTCCCGTTCATGCTCTTCGGAATGTGGATCTTCATATTCAAAAAGGGGAATTTGTCTTTCTAACTGGCCCCAGCGGTGCAGGAAAAACCACACTCTTTAAAATTTTATGTGGCTTTGAAGATGTGTCCTCCGGAAAAGCCCAAGTGGCAGGTTTCAGCTTAGATCAAATCAAAGCCTCTGCGAAACCGCTGTTTCGTCGAAAAATCGGTGTTGTTTTCCAAGATTTTAAACTTATTTCGGACAAAACGACGTTGGAAAATGTCGTGCTCCCGTTAATTATTCAGGGTGAAAAACGAAAGCTCGCATTGGAAAAGGGTGAGGCTTTACTTGAAAAGTTAGGGCTGATCGAACGAAGAAATTTAAGTCCCGAAGTCCTTTCTGGAGGAGAACTTCAAAGAATCGCCATTGCAAGAGCTTTGATTCATCAACCACCGCTGATTATGGCAGATGAGCCCACGGGAAATCTAGATCCTGAGCGCAGCGAAGAAATCATGAATCTACTCGAGGACTGTACGCAAAAAGGGACGACAGTATTTGTTATCACCCACGACCATGAAATGGTTCGTCGAAGAAAAAAAAGAGTCATTACAATTAAAAATGGGGAAATCGTAAAAGATGGTCGTGCCTAAAAAGTGGATCCTAATGATGATGACGACCGTTGTACTTGCGATCTGCATGGTGTTTGTGCTCAGTCTTTATCTTGGGGCAAAAACTGTTCATCAAGTGACCCAAGAGGCTCAAAAAAATGTAAAGCTTGAGATTTTTTTTAAAGAAGACCTCACGGATGAGGAACTCAATTGGATTGATTCACTCAAAACGAAGTTTGAGATTCAAGAAATCAGTTTAGTTTCTAAGGCCCAAGCTCAAAGCCTTTTTGTGGATCTCATGAAAGCGGATTGGGGATCAATGGCAGAGGACGCACAGCTCTTAAAAAGTCTGCCTTCTTCTGCCATCATTCAATTTCATGATGAACTCAAAAGCGAAACCCTCAATTCGGTCACTGAAAAGGTCGTTTCTGAAGCTAGCCAGCTTTCTAATTATGATTCTTATATCTTTCAAAAGGACTGGGCCCAGTGGCTTGCCACCTACAAGAAGTTTCTGTCTGAAATATCCTATGGTTTTGGATTGTTTATAGCCCTTCTAATTTTTTTGATCGTATCAAACCTCAACCGATCTCTGATTTTTCAGCACTTAAAGGAAATCGAAGTTTATCATCTGATTGGTGCAACAGATTGGCAAATTGCAAAGCCCTTTGTGATCAGAGCGATCAGTATTGGAATTGTATCAGTTTTGATTTCAGTGGGACTCACCTTAAGTTTAAGAAAATTTATTTTGCTCAAAGCCAATCAGATACTTCCAACTGAACAAATTGCAAGTATCGGGTGGCTTGAAACTGTGATCATCGCAGGATTGATGATTCTTCTTTGTGCGATCTCTGCAAAAATTTGTGTGAAAGATCAAATCAAGTGAAGCTTTTTCCACTTCTTTTTTTGATCCCTGTCATTCTTTGGGCTCAGCAAAATTCGGCAAGCCGAGAAAAAATGGCTGAGCTTTTTACATTACGAGAGACAGTCAAAAAAAGAGTCTTCGAGAAAAGTCGAAAAGAGCAAGATGTTCAACGAGTCAACTTTGAGCTGTCGAAGCAATCCCAAAAAATTAAACTTTTGAAAGAACAGAACTCGAAGCTATTTGAGATCATGCAAAGCCGAGTTTCACTTCTTTATAAAAAGAAAAAGCTAGAGAATGCAGGTGGTATTTTGTCCTTAGATCGCTCTCAAAATTACTTGAGAAAAATCTATCTGACGCAATTTTTCAATCAACAGGACAAAAAACTATCCGAGCAGCTGATGGATTCACAAAAACAAATTGAAAAAGAGAACACACTTTTTCGAAGTCGACTTCAACATCTTTCGGTCTTGAAAAAACGAGTGGATGCACAACTTCAAGAGCTGAAAAAGCAAGAATTAGCCCAGCGCCAGTTAATTCGAGAGCTTATTTTACAGTCCGGCAGTTCAGTTACAGAAGCTCAGGAGTTTTCAGCACAAAGAGGAATACTGAAGCCTCCAATTCAAGCCCCATTTATCAACGAATTTGGTTTAAAAAAAGACACCTCCAGTGGTTTACATTTTATAAATTCTGGTCTGTATTTTCAAACTCAAGGCGGCGAGCCTGTGATGAGTGCTTCGTCAGGAGTCGTCAGCTATGTGGGTCAATTGCCGTATTGGGGACAAGTTCTGATCCTAGACCACGGAGATTCCTATTCGACTGTTTACAGCAATCTTGAAAACCTAAGCGTAAGACTAGGTGATCAGGTCAATCCACAGCAAAAGTTAGCTCAGGTATCGAATAGGAAGTATGATGGCAAGAGGGGATTTTATTTCGAGATTCGACACTTTGCCGAGCCTCAGAATCCCAACGAGTGGCTAAGTGCGAAGGAGTTATGAATGAAAAAGTTAGTAGCTAACAAGTATGTATTGATTTTCACAGTGATAGTCACAGTTTCTGTTTTTGTTTTCCAAGTTCCAGCGTGGGCTAAGGATCGCTACACAAACTTACAAAACTTTACAAAAGTTTTAAATCTGATTCAGCAATACTATGTGGAAGAGGTTGATACCGAAAAACTTGTTTATGGCGCCATCAAAGGAATGCTCAGAGAGCTCGATCCTCACACAAACTTTATGCCTCCTGAAATGTTCAAAGAATTTGAAAATGAAACCAGCGGTGAGTTCGGCGGGTTAGGTATCGAGATCTCGGTTCAAAATGGAATTTTAACGATCATTTCTCCCATTGAAGATACGCCAGCTTTTAAAGCGGGAGTAAAGGCTGGGGATAAAGTTGTGGCTATCGACAGCCAATCCACAAAAGGTTTAAGTCTTGTCGAAGCTTCACAATTTCTGCGTGGAAAAAAAGGCTCACGGGTGGTTCTTAAAGTTGTCCGTGAGGGTGTCGAAAATCCCATCGACATTCCAATTGTACGAGGAAATGTAAAGATCCGCTCTGTGAAATACACAAATTTAGAAGACGGATTTGCTTATGTGAAAATCACAAGCTTTATCGAGAACACAGCTAAAGATTTAGATAAGATTATTGATGAACACATGTCTAAAAATAAAAAAGTTGAAGGACTCTTAATTGATCTCAGAAAAAATCCAGGTGGCCTTTTGGAGCAAGCCATAAAAGTCAGTGATATGTTTTTAAAAGAAGGCGCCATTGTGAGTACTGTCGGTCGAAATCAAAAAGAAAAAGAAATCACAACAGCCACGAAAAAAGGCAAGTACACAGGATTTCCAATCGTAGTCTTAGTGGATCAGTATTCTGCAAGTGCCAGTGAAATTGTCTCGGGAGCTCTTCAAGATAATAAGCGAGCCATGATTGTCGGAGAAAAAACCTTTGGTAAGGGCTCTGTTCAATCAGTTATTAAATTGCAAGATGGAAGTGGATTGAAGCTGACTGTTGCAAGATACTTCACGCCGAAAGGGATCAGCATTCAGGCTGAAGGAATTACGCCAGATATTGAAATCGAAGAAATCGATTCTGAAGCGTTTGCAAAAACAGTTGTTAAAACTAAAGGTAACCGAGAAAAAGATATTCAGAATCACTTAAAAGGTGAGAATGAAAAAGCTGAGCAAGATCAAAACTTAAAAACAGATAACGCACTGGCTTGGTGGATTGATTATGGATCTCAGGAAAAAAATCTAACAGCTAAACAAAAATTGTTTCAAAGCGACTACCAAGCTTATCAGGCATTTAATTACCTCAAAGTATGGAAGACACTTCGCTCCATTTCCTATTGAGCTTTTGGCATTGGCAGTGTGTTGGTTTAAAATACAGAAATGAAGATAGGTTTACTTCTTATTCTTTTCTGCTCTTTTGCCAACGCCCAGTTTTCCCGTGGACTCAATTTTCAATTTGTTAATATCAATGGCGAGCTCAGTATTGTCTGTCCTTCAAGAACAGTTAAAACAATTTGTCATGGCACTCACATGGAGCCTTGGCCTTACGACAGTCTTATGGGCCCAAAAGTGCAGCAGGCAATTTCACTTCAAATCTCTGCTTCAATCGACTCAAACTCTGAAATACGAAAATTGAATGTGGATTATGACGGTCGAATCGGACGCTCCGATGAAATCAATCTTGGGGTCTCTTCTTTATTTGAGAAGCCCTTATTAAGAGTCGGGAATAATAAAATCCGGTATTCTTTGGTTAATCGGCGTGGTGATAAATTGATTGATTCTGAATTTGTGGTTGTCGTGAGTCGTGCCCAGGCTAGAACTTGTGCCAAGCAAATGGTTCAGTCGGCCATTAATGCAGACTGTGAGATTCCCTATAGCTCCTGTCAGCAGTACTTCAAAGATCAGAAGTACTGCAAACAGTGATTTAAAACTTACTGCTTATCTTTCAATGAAGCAGCATCAACTTCTTTAACTTTTACAGTCGACATCAAGTGGGCAATTACTTTTTCTTCTGTGATTGAATAAGTCAGTCGGCTCATTTGCTCGGGCTTACCGTAGAAATCCTTAATCTTTTGAATCTCGATTCCAGTTTGCGCCGCATAATCTGATAACTTTTTGTCTACGTCAGCTTGCGTGCAAACCAAGTTGTGGTCCCGCGCAATCGCATCGATTAAAAAGCTGGATTGAATCATCTCAGTTGCGCTGGTTGCGAAGTCAGCGTCCCATTTGACGACGTATTCAGCATAATCAGCATCTGACATGCCTTGGTTTTTCATACGGTTTTGGAAATCTTCGATCAAAGCCTTTTTTTGCTCTTCCATCAATTTTGGTGGAACTTCGATTGGATTTTCTTTTACTAATTTTTTGATCAGACGATTCTTGAAATCATCTTCGATCTTTTTGAGGTCAGAATCTGACAAATCTTTTTCGATGGTTTTTCTTAAAGACTGAAGATCTTGATCCCCACCGATTGATTTAATGAACTCATCAGTGAGCTCAGGAAGATCTTTTTTCTTAAGGGCTTTGAGTTTCACGATGAATTCGACGGGTTGATCTTCAAGTTCAGCTGCATGGTAAGGCTTAGGAAACTTCAATTTTAAAGTTGTTTCAGCGCCAATCTTCATGCCTACGATACCAGCTTCAAAACCTTCGATAAATTGGTTTGAGCCGAGCTCGAGGTTATGGTCTGTTCCTTGGCCGCCATCTAATTTTTTCCCGTTCACTGAGCCATCGAAATCAATCACAGCAATGTCGCCCATTTTTGCTGGTCGGTCTTCTAAGACATCCACTGTTTTTGCTTTTGAACTTCTGAGGTTGTTAAGAACTTCATCGACACGCTTAGAATCAAAGCTGTATTTTTCTTTTTCAACTTCGAGGCCTTCATATTTTTTGAGTTTAACTTCGGGTCTGACATCAAACTGAGCAGAGAATTTGAAGTCTGCGTCTTCAGTTGGGTCTTGGAATTCAAATTCAGGGTTTCCGATGGGGTCTAGTTTGTGAGCGCTGAGAGCTTCAACATAGTGTTTTTGAATGAGATCTTGAACCACATCCATACGAACTCTGTCTGAGTACAAGGACTTCACAGTGGCAAGTGGGGCCTTTCCTTTTCGGAACCCCTTCAGTTGTACATTTCTTTGAATATCTGTGAAATATTTTTGAAATGCAGATTGCACAACCGCCGCTGGGATCTCGATACTTAAACGACGCTGAAGGCTAGAAAGGTTTTCGACACTCGATTTCATGTAAGCTCCTGACATAAACTCTAAAGGATATTGAATGTTTAAAATGCTGTGGGATACTAGGTACACACTCTCAAAAAGGCAAGAAAATTGACCAATAAAGGGAACAGCTCTCTGAAAGAAATTCACTTTGTAACTGGCAAAGGTGGTGTGGGTAAATCCACAGCTTCCTATTGGTTAGCAAATGAGTTCGCCCAGTCAGGAAAGAAGACACTGTTGGTTGAAATTGGTGACCGAAGCTTTTTCAGCCACTTTCTATCCCAGCCTATCCATTATCAGCCGACTCAGGTGGCCCCTCAGTTTGAAGTGGCTCACTGGTCGGCTCAAGAGTGTCTAAAAAGCTACGCACTGTCCCTTTTGAAGGTGGAAGCCCTTTACCGTCTTTTTTTCGAAAATCCTGTGACCCGAAGCCTCATTCAAGTGGCCCCCTCCTTGGCAGAACTTTCAGTGACTGGACAGATTACAAGTGCCCCCAGAAATCATGGCCCCCACGGGGACCATGAAATTCTAGTGATCGATGCCTATGCCTCTGGTCATTTTCTGAGTCTGATCAAAGCTCCGGAAGCGATGGGTGACACAATTCAACTGGGCCCCATGGGAGAGCAATCTCGAGAAATTCATAAGATTTTTAAAGACTCTGGTTTATGCCATCTTCACATCGTGACAACGGCAGAAGAGCTTCCTGTTTCTGAAGGAATCGAGCTGCAAAATGAAGTCTCAAAATCTTTTCAATGGCCAGTGAGTTTTATTCTCAATCGATTCGTTGAAACTCATTTGGACATCGAAAAAGTGAATCTGTCCCAAAGATCGCTGATGCAAAAAGCGATTTTAGATAAACTCGTCTCACAAAAAACGGCTTTGCAAATTCTTAAAAAAACAAATTGTCCGATTCGAAATCTTCCATTGGTTGTAAGTCTCAAGGGTCCCGAAGATTTAAATGGCCTCAAGGAAGTTAAAATTTGAAACCCACAGCACAAGTTTTTATTCAAATGGGTCCCGGTGGTGTTGGGAAAACAACAGTTTCTGCCGCCTACGGTTTGTACTGGGCTAAACAGGGTAAAAAAGTTTTAGTCATGACCATCGATCCCGCCAGAAGATTGGCTCAAGCCTTGGGAATTTCTAATACGAGTGGCACAGTTCAAGTGCCAATAGATGGAATCAGCGGTGAGCTTCACGCAACCCTTTTGGATCATGGGTCTATTTTTGATCAATTTATTTTGAAGATGTCTTCAAAAAATCAAATGGCAGAAAAGTTGTTTAAAAATAAATTGTATCAATCTTTAAAAACCAAATTGCAAGGTACACAAGACTTCACATCTTTGATTGAGCTCTACCAGCAGGCCACTTCTGGCAAATATGACATTGTGGTTCTTGATACGCCGCCAGCACAGCACGCCTGGCAATTTTTAGAATCTCCAGAAAAGTTTTCAAATCTTTTTAAAGAAAAGGTCATGCGCTGGTTTCAATGGATGGGGAATCCAGACGATTCCGTAGGATTCTGGAACAAAGTCATGACCACTGGAACACAAAAAGTCATGAAAGCTCTGCAGATTTTAACTGGCCAAGAATTTATGAATCAAATCTCTGACTTTTTTAAAACCATTCAGTCATTTCAAATTCAACTTCGTGAAAAAATCGAAGGAGCTCAAGAGCTACTCAAAAGTTCTAAAACAGAATTTACATTGGTGACGACCCAAGATGAGTTAAAGATCATCGAAACCATTCAGTATGCAAAAGAAATTAAACAAAAAAAGTATCACTTAAAAAGAGTGATTCTGAATCGAGCCTGGCCCACAGATGCGTTAGGTGATGTTTCGGACTTAAAACCAGCAGATCAAGCAGAAATGAAAAGACTTTTCCAATTGTTTTCAAAATCGCAAATGACAAATGAAAAACTTTTGAAAAATTGGCCAGCAGAGGTCAAAATTATAAAAGTATTTGATACTTTGAAAAGCTCTCATGATCTTGCTCGTTTGAGTGAAATGGCTGATGATATGAAGGAGTCTTGGAAATGAAATTAATCTTGGGACTCTTGGCCTTAGGACTCACGGGTTGTCAGCTATTTAAAGCAAAACCTACAAACTCTGACTACTTCAAGCCCGCGTGGGAAAAAGCTCAAATCGAACTTAAAAGTAATAACCTGCAGCAAGCAGAAATGATGTTGAAAGAGATCTATCAACTTGGGCTTGAGGCGGCTCCCGAGTACTCTGTTTTGTCGCTTTATGAACTGGCGAAATTAAACGAGCAAAGAGGCGAGTGGGAAATCGCAATCTCTAGGCTTAAGGAATGTGAGTTAAAATTAAAACTTCTTCCAGCTGTTCAAGCGGACTTAGAGTTACCAGCGAAGCTTGCGGGTTTGTATGCGGCTGTTGGTGAAATCCGTATCTCAGAATCTTACACCAAATTAGCAGAGAAGGGTTTAGCCACTTACTCAGTGCAATTGCGACCTGATTTACAATCATCCTGGTGGGCAGAAACTTTGTACAAGATGGGATCTTTCCCTACAAATTCAATGACAGAAGAAAATTGGCCCGCTTTTGCAAAACGCTTTGAATCAGGATCTATTCATTTATTAAGATCCCTCGAATATTCAGATCCTATTTGGTCGGAAAAAAGTTACCAGCAATTGGACTCTTTTTTTAAAAAATCCATTGAAATCTTGGATGGGGCCACTTTGGTGCAAGATGATAATTGGTGGATTAAAAAGACCGTCATTCGTGAAAAGTTAGACACCTTGCTTTTTTTAATTCACAAATTAAAATTATGGCGGCCTTTGAAGGTTAAAGATTTCAAGTATTCAACTCAGTTTTATCGTGAAATCGTACAAACCGAAAAATATTTAATCCAGGCAAGACTTCAATTTGTCGACGTAACACCGCTCACTATTGAAAATTTAAAAAGAAAACAAATCAAACGTGAAGATCTCGAGGTTAAAGAATGATTCAAGATAGCCTACACCACCTGACCTTAAAAAATAATCATCGTTTATGTGATTGGTTCGATCAGCAAATTGGAAAGCTCTCATTTCCTATTTATTCAAGCTATGACATCAGAGATTCTGGGTATAAGGTGACCAATGTTGATGCGAATATTTACCCTGCCGGATTTAATAACATTTGTCCTGCAGATATCGAGCACGTACCAGATCTTTTCAAAGAATATCTTGTTAAGCATTACTCAAAAATGCCTCAAAGAATTGTGCTTTTGACCGAGCAGCATACTCAGAATCCCTACTACTGGGACAATGTTCACACCCTGATGCAAGTGTTGACCAAAATTAACATCGAAGTGCGTGCAGCA